>CAKKSC010000006.1 GCA_919902985.1 Desulfuromonadales bacterium
TGACTATCTGAGCAAAATCCTTTGTGGGCGTGAAGTTTAAATGCGTTTGCCCTGAGAGATACATGGAATACCCTTGACATATCTGGAAGAATTATTGTAGCCTAAGCCTGCAAAGAGACCGGAAGTCCAGGAGCTTAATTTGGCTACAGAAGTCATCATTAAAACAGATCTTAAAGAGTTGGGGCCGGTCAGGCGCGGGAAGGTCAGGGATGTTTACGAACTGGAAAATAGCCTCCTGATAGTATCCACCGACAGGATATCTGCCTTCGATATAATTCTCCCAAACGGGATACCGCAAAAAGGGTTTGTCCTGAACCAGCTTTCAAGGTTCTGGTTCGAAAGGACTGCAGATATCATACCGAACCACCTCATTACTACGGATGTAAACCAGTTCCCTGATATCTGCCGGCCTTACCGGGATATACTGGGCGGAAGGAGCATGCTGGTCAGAAAAGCCAGGCCCCTTCCAGTAGAGTGCATAGTCAGGGGGTATATCTCAGGTTCAGGATGGAAGGAGTACCAGAAAACGGGTACCGTTTCAGGGATATCCCTGCCAAAAGGACTTGCGGAGTCCTCAAAATTTGAACTTCCACTGTTTACACCCTCTACCAAGGCAGAGATAGGTGGACATGACGAAAACATAACCTTTGACAGGATGAGGAACATTATAGGCTCCGAACTGGCTGAAAGAGTGCGGGACATCAGCATAAAGGTCTATCAGAGGGCATCAGAGATAGCTCTTTCAAAAGGGGTAATCATTGCTGACACTAAATTCGAGTTCGGAACGGACGAAGGAAGCAGGCTTATCCTGATAGACGAGGCCCTTACTCCCGACTCCTCACGCTTCTGGCCTTTGGAGAAGTACCAGCCAGGAAAGGGGCAGGAGTCTTATGACAAGCAGTTTGTAAGGGATTACCTGTTGTCAATAAATTGGGAGACCCTTCCTGCAATGCCTCCTCTACCGGAGGATGTGGTTAAAAAGACCTCTGATATATATATGAAGGCGTATAAACTGTTTGCAAAATAAACTGAGGAGGGAATCAAATGAAGATATTCACAAGTATTGCAGTCCTGGTGATTGCAGCAACCATTCTCACAGGATGCCCGAAGAAAGCGACCATAGTGAAGGAAGAGGCAAAGGCCCCTGTTGTAGATATGAAGGCAGAAGCAGAGGCTAAGGCAAAGGCAGAAGCCGAAGCAAAAGCAAAAAAAGAAGCTGAAGCAGAGGCAACGGCAAGGGCTGAGGCGGAAGCCAGAGCAAAGGCCGAGGCGGAAGCAAAGACCGAAGCGGCGGCAAAAGAAGCCGTCCGGCTCGAAGACATTCACTTCGACTTTGACATGTATGAAATCAAGGGAAACGATAAAGAGATATTAAGCGCCCTGGCCGATGTGCTGTTAAAGAAGAAAGACGCCAACCTGCTCCTGGAAGGTCATGCCGATGACAGGGGAAACAGCGCATACAACCTGGCCCTTGGAGAGAGGAGGGCCCAAAGCGCCAAGGAGTATCTGGTGACTCTCGGGGTCAGTGCTGCAAGGATCTCCACAACCAGCTACGGACAGGAAAAACAAGTCTGCACAGAACCCAGTGAAGATTGCTGGTGGAAGAACAGAAGGGTCCATTTCGTAGTGCAGGAGAAGAAATGAGGAAGATAGTTATTTGTCTGGGAATGCTTCTTGTCCTTGTTACAGGATGTTCAACGGCCAGGGTAGAAAGCACAGGGAGGGATATAAAAGAAGAGCCTGCAAAGATGATTAAGGCCGGGGTTACAACCAGGGAAGAGATCATCAGGATATTTGGCGAACCTTCAAAGGTCTCAAAAACAGACGTATCAGAAGAGCTGGTCTATGAATCAAGAAAGGAAGAGACTCCAACCTATATTGGCGGGCTTGTAATAGATGAGGCAGGCAAAAATGTAACACTCAAGCGCCTTGAGATATTGATCCAGAATGGAGTGGTGCAGTCGTATAAGTTTGAGGCCAGATCTGAGTAGCTCTATTTAGACAATGCAGTGATGAAAACATGGAAGACAAGAAGAAGGCACTGGAAACAGAGAGACTTAAGTCAGCGGTCATGGACCATATCGAACATGATATAGGCAGGGACCCTGCCTATGCAGGCACCTTTGATCATTATCTTGGCCTTTCCAACGCATTGAGGGGCAGGCTCATGGAAAGATGGGTCAAGACCCAGCGTTCCTACTACAATAGGGATGCCAAAAGGGTTTATTACCTTTCCCTGGAATTCCTGATCGGCAGGACCCTCGGCAATACCATGGTAAACCTTGGGATTGAGAATGAGTGCACTAAGGCCATGGAGGGCCTGGGGCACAGGATGGAGGCCGTAAGAGAGGCGGAATGGGACGCAGGATTGGGAAATGGAGGGTTAGGCCGTCTTGCTGCCTGTTTCCTTGACTCCATGGCTTCCCTGGGTATTCCCGCATACGGATACGGAATAAGGTATGAATACGGGATATTTTGTCAGAGAGTGAATAACGGTTACCAGGTGGAGTCTCCTGACAACTGGCTCAGGTACGGGAGCCCCTGGGAGATAATCCGTCCGAACCACCTCTTTCCTGTCCAGTTTTCTGGAAGGGTAAACCAGTATATAGACTCAAACGGTAAACTGAAAAACGAATGGGTCGATACCGAGGACATCATGGCCATGGCTTGTGACACGCCCATTCCAGGCTACAGGAACGACAATGTGATCAACATGAGACTCTGGGCAGCAAAGGCTTCAAGGGCCTTTGACCTGAACTTCTTCAACAGCGGCAACTATATCCAGGCGGTTGAGGAGAAAGAAAAAAGCGAGTCCATTTCAAAGGTACTCTACCCGGCAGATCATATAATGGAAGGGAGGCTCCTCAGGCTTAAGCAGCAGTACTTCTTCGTATCCGCAACCTTTCAGGACATCATGAGGAGGTATGAGAAAGATGGGGCTCCTCTTGACAACCTTCCGAAGAAGGTGGCAGTCCAGTTGAACGACACCCACCCCGCCATTGCAATCCCTGAATTCATGAGGATACTTGTTGACCTTGAAGGATTACCGTGGGAAAAGGCATGGGAGATATCGGTTGGGACCTTTGCCTATACAAACCATACAGTCATGCCGGAGGCGCTTGAGAAGTGGCCCGTCTCAATGTTCGAGTACCTCCTTCCACGGCACCTCCAGATAATATACGAGATAAACAGGAGGTTCCTGGAGGACGTATGGCGCCGCTTTCCCGGTGATTTCGACAAGGTCAGGAACATGTCCCTTATTGAAGAAGGGCCGGAAAAGATGATCAGGATGGCGAACCTGGCTATTGTGGGAAGCCATTCCATAAACGGTGTAGCCGCCATTCATACCGAGATCCTCAAGGAGCAGCTATTCAGGGATTTTTATGAGATGTATCCGGAAAGGTTCAACAACAAGACCAACGGTATTACTCCAAGGAGATGGCTTAAAAAGGCCAATCCCGGCTTATCAGATCTTGTTACAGAAAAAATAGGGGATGGATGGGTTACAGACCTCGATGAACTGAAGAAGTTAGCTCCGCTGACAGAAGACAGGGCTTTCAGAGGACGGTGGATTGAGGTAAAAAGGGCAAACAAGAAGAGGTTGGCAGCCTACATAAAAAACAAGAACGATATCTCAGTCGATCCTGACTCCATGTTCGACGTCCAGATAAAGAGAATGCATGAATACAAGAGGCAGCTCTTGAATGTGTTGCACATCATAACCCTTTACAACAGGATCATGAGCGGCAAGGGGACAGTGGTCGCCCCCCGTACAGTTATATTCGCGGGAAAGGCGGCCCCTGCATACTGGATGGCGAAGCTGATAATAAAGCTGATCCATTCGGTGGGTGACGTTGTGAACAACAGCAAGGAGGCAGCACATAAGCTTAAGGTGGTATTTCTCTCCAACTACAGCGTCTCCCTGGCTGAAAAGATCATACCTGCCGCTGATCTCTCTGAGCAGATATCAACAGCAGGGACAGAAGCCTCAGGCACAGGAAACATGAAGCTTTCCCTGAACGGTGCATTGACCATAGGGACCCTTGACGGCGCCAATGTGGAAATTATGGAGGAAGTGGGCAGAGACAATATCTTCATCTTCGGATACACTGTAGATGAGATTCTGAACCTCAGGAGGTCAGGATATAACCCTTTCCAGTATTACGAAAACAACCCTGAACTGAAGCAGGTGCTGGACATGATAAGGGACGGCTACTTCTCCCCGGAAAACAGAGACCTCTTCAAGCCCATAGTAGACTCTCTCCTTCATCACGACACTTATATGCTCCTCGCTGACTACGAATCTTACATATCCTGCCAGGAGAAGGTCGGAGAGCTTTATAAGGACAGGGATGAGTGGGCGAAGAAGTCTATCCTGAATGTGGCAAACATGGGTAAGTTCTCCAGCGACCGCACCATAAGGGAATATGCAAGGGAGATATGGGGGATCGAGGTGTAAATTCTGGAACTGTCCTTGAGTTTTTATGTGATATTAAGATAAAAGTAGTATTAACTAACCTCAGGAGGAGCCGGTATGCCGTTAATAGTATGGAATGAAGGTCTTAGTGTCGGGATATATGACATGGACGAGCAGCACAAGAAATGGATTGGCATTATAAATGAGCTTGATGATGCGCTGCTGAATAAAAGGAGTATTGAGATATTGACGAAGATCGTGAAGGAGATGGAGGATTACACCCATCTTCACTTCAAGGAAGAGGAGAGGTTAATGGAAGGGCTTAACTATCCAGACCTTGCCAGTCATAAGGTGATACATGAGAATTTCAAAAACATGGTGCAGGATATAAAAAAGGACCTCCTCTCTGGTGAGATTGTATTAGGCACCACGGTGATGAAGATGATAAAAGGCTGGCTCGAAGCCCACATAATGGGTGAAGATAAAAGATACGGCAAAGCTGCGTCTAATAAATAGCACCGGGAAAAGTCAGTGTAATATGTGCCTGTTTGCCGCAAATGCAATGGCAAGCCAGATAGAAGAGCGTAAAGACATAGCTATGACTGTGCGCCGCTCAAAGGCTCCACCCTGCAGGACATGGACGCCAAAGGCCGTGAATACAATCAGAGTCGCTGCCGCAATAAGGATAGCCAGATAAGCCGACCACCGCTTCATCCCCCATAGACCAATTCCAGCAGCGACATAGGCAAACCCTGCGCTGAAATTAAACCATAAAACAAAGGGGACATAACTCCCTGCGGCTTCCCTTGCTGGGCCATCAAAGAAGAGAACAAACCCGCCCTCCTTTAAGGTAAGAAGGCCGAATAATATGGCAAAGAGAGAGACAGGAATTACCCACCTTGGCCGGTTTTGCATGACTGAATCCATTTCTTATCCTCCTTTCGAGCTCTGTTTTTCTGCAATAGACTATGCATAAGTTTAACCTCATAGTCAAGGCCCTTCAGCTGCGTAATAGTTTAAGCGAGAAAATAGATCAACATCTATACAAGGGTATAGCTCCAAATCCCTATTGATAATTGATTGTTTCGCTTGCTTGACACGGACATAAAATCCCTGATAAGGTCGAGAAAACTACATAATCACGGGTTATTCTTACAAAAGTGGTGTTATCAAGTTTTCTTGCTATCATTCCAAACCGCATGAAGTCGAGAAAACTTGTTAAATATATAGTTATGCGTCCTAAGGAAACACGATGTCGAGAGAACAACTAGAAGAAAAGCAGATCTGGGTATACGCCGCTGCCTTGGCTATCGGGGCGGGGCTTGGGTTGTGGCGCCCTACCTTTGGCGCGAGTCTGGAATTTCTGATCTCTCCAGTGATTGCGATTTTGCTTTACGGAATGTTTACCCAGATTCCTTTTCTTCAGTTGCGCGAGGCGTTCGCGAACCGGCGGTTTACCGCCGCGCTGCTCACGGTCAATTTTGTTGTTGTTCCCGTTTTGGTTTGGTTGTTGTCGCGTTTTCTGCCCGATTACCCGCCGCTGCTTATCGGCGTTTTTCTTGTTCTGCTCACCCCTTGCATCGACTACGTTATCGTTTTTACCCATCTTGGCCATGGGAACGCACGGCTAGTTCTTGCTTCTACGCCCTTGCTGCTGCTCGCTCAAATGCTTCTTTTGCCTGTCTATCTATGGCTGTTCATGGGGGAGCAAGCCGCACAGGTTATGAGTGCGGGGCCGTTTCTGGAGGCTTTTCTTGTGCTCATTGTTTTGCCAATGGGTCTTGCCCTGGCAACCGAGTTCTGGGCTAAGCGCCGCCGCAGCGGAGGGGTTTTTCTTGAAGCCACAGCATGGCTCCCAGTGCCGTTCATGGCGATTATTCTGCTTCTTGTCGTTGCATCGCAAATCGGCAGAATTGAAGAACACCTCACACTGGTGGCTCTAGCGGTGCCGGTTTATGTTGCTTTCATGGTCATCATGCCTTTCCTCGGCCGCTTGACGGCGTGCGCGTTTCGCTTAGACACGCAGGCGGGAAGAGCGCTTATCTTCAGCGCGGGGACACGAAACTCGTTAGTGGTGCTTCCTCTTGCCCTGGCTTTGCCGGACACTTGGATTCTGGCGTCTGCCGTCATTGTGACCCAAACGCTGGTAGAGTTGGTCGGCGAGTTGATTTACATACGTCTGGTGCCTTCGGTCATTTTTCGGGAGGCAAGGCACTGCGGCGCGGCTTTGGCAGATCGCTGAGCAACGCATAACAAATCGCTCAACTCGGACGTGCAAAAGCGCCGCTTCGCTCTGCTTTTGCACGCCGGTTAGCTCAAACGTTAGCCGAGGTGAAAATGAAAAAACCGATATTCTCGAACGTCGACATATATAAAGCAATTGTTGATGAATCATACAGCGAAATGAAGAGCATTGATGCAGGCTCAAAAGTTCAACGGGAAGGTGGTGAGGGATGGGTAAAGCAATATGATCCAGAAAGTCGTTCATTTAAGAAGGCAATGATTATTACAGTTTTCACAGGCATGTGGCTAGAAGCGAGTCTACATCTTTTGATTGTTAGAAAATTCGGTGAGCAGAAGTTCAAGGATTACGACTTTAAAAGTTACAGAGATAAATTGGTGCTGCTAAATATCTCGGATCAGTCTCTTTTAGACGAAGTAGATAAATTTAAGCTAACACGCAAGGAGTTGGTGCATGAAAAGGCCTATTTTGATAAAGGTGTTGTCAAAATGGCTCAAAGCGAAGCGGAGTTAGCATATAGTATTGTACAGCGTTTATCTGTAGCTTTTTCGCAGGTCGGCTAACAAGTCAAGTCACTCGGCCCACTGTGTGGGCCTGGGACGCCGCTACGCGGCGCCCGTGCTCTCCACGTTATACATAATAGGCACAGCCATACATGAAGCCAGGTAGGTCGGGTAGAGCGAAGTCGAGAAACCCGACCTACCAACTGAGAAGCACGCTTTTGGTCCAAAATGAAGCCTGTGCTGAGTAAGACATAAGCTCATTCAACCGAGATTAGGGACTTAAAGTTTACCCGTAAAACTCGATATCCTTCATCGGATAATGCTTCCTGTTGAATGTCCACAGAGTAACGCCTTGGCTGTGAACCGTTGCTGCTATCAATGCATCTGCAATCTCTACCATGTGGGAGGCGCGGAATCTTTTCATGTATTCTCCGGCTTTGTGCCCTGTGTCATCATCAATATTGAAGCACTCCATGAGGCTGAAAAGCCTTGAGGTTATCTCTTCCTCTCCTTTTCTCAACCCGGCTATTATCTCAGCCCTTGTTACTGGAGAATAGCAGAGTTCTTCTCCGTTATTGTAGAGAGCGCTCAGCTTATTGACCACTGCCTCGTTTCCCCTCAGATATTCAATGAGGACGTCGGTATCTATCAATATACCCATTACTTTATCCCAAACCTTTCTCTCCTCGTATCCCGCCTCATTTCACGTACATATTCGTCGATGGAAGGGATGTCTTTCCTGTCCTTCCATATCCCGGCTGCTTTTTTCAGGATAACATCGGCATCTGCAGGCCTCTCCTTTAGATAAACTTTTCTGATAGCCTTTCTGACCAACTCGGAAATGGAAACCATCTGTTCGTGGCTGATCTCTTGCAGTGTCTGAAAGATATCCTCTTCAATATACAACTGAGTCCTTTTCATGGCATCCCCCTTTAAAGACAATATATTGATGTATACTATACATTACGATAACGGTCAAGCGTTTTATAGTCTGCTCTTTGGCCCAAAATGAGGCCTGAACTGAGCAAGGCGAATGATATGGAACAAGTGGGGGGCTTTGTATGTTGCTAAATCAGCGGGAAATCTTATAGTAAACTGCACGGTCAATACACATGCTCTGTAGAATGGGTCAAAGTCTCGGCTATCCAGGCGTTCAGGCTGGCTCCTGACTGCTTTGCGGCAACGTAGGCCTTGCGGTGCAATTCTGGAGGGATGCGGAGCATCAGCTTACCGGTGAACGGCTTTTCCGGCTCTTCCCCGCGCTTGGCGCAGAAATGCAGGTAATCATCCACCGAATCTCGGAAGGCTTTTTTCACCTCTTCCACAGTGCGCCCCTGAAACGTAATGACATCGCGCAGGCCGATCACCTCGCCGTGAAAGATATCCGCCTCATCATCAAATTCAACCCGTCCCGTATATCCTTTGTACTGCATCATGGTTTTATACCTCCTTCTTCCAGAAACCGCCGAACCGGGTCATCATAAATGGCGTGCAAGGTTTTCTTCTGTTTACCTGTCACGGAAGAATAGTATCATAAAATGATATCGTGTCAAGGCGAAAAACCGGAAGAACCTATAAAATTAATTTTTAGGATTCCTTACCATCCGAGTCCCAAATCTGCTATCTTAGAATAATGCTGTTTAACACAAACCTCCCTATAGAAGAGGTCATCCCGGATATCAGGCAGATCATGGCTGTTGGACGGAATGCAGTGCTGGAGGCGCCGCCTGGTGCAGGGAAGACAAGCCTTGTTCCCCTTACACTTCTGGAAGAGCCATGGCTCAAAGGAAGGCGTATCGTCATGCTGGAGCCGAGGAGGCTTGCGGCCAGGGCAGCTGCCATGAGGATGGCTGCGCTCCTTGGAGAAAAGGTTGGGAAGACCGTTGGATACCGAACCCGCCTTGACAGCAGGATTGGACCGTCCACAAGAATAGAGGTGGTTACTGAAGGCATCCTTACAAGGTTCCTGCAGAGTGACCCTTCCCTTGATGGGATCGGTATCGTCATATTCGATGAATTCCATGAGCGAAACATTCATGGAGACCTGGGGCTTGCCCTCTGCCTCGAAACCCAGACAATTCTCAGGGAAGAGCTGAGGATACTCATAATGTCAGCCACCCTTGATGGTCAGGAAGTGGCATCGCTTTTAGGAAACGCCCCTGTTGTAAAGAGCGAGGGGAGGTCTTTTCCTGTTGAGACTAGGTATTCGCCCGAAAGCCGTATGTCCATACGTGGAAATGATCTGACTGGGCCATCTTTTATCTCTGTCGTTGCCAATACGATAATAAGGGCGATCCAGGACGAAGAAGGGAGCATCCTCGTCTTCTTGCCGGGTGGGAGTGAAATACGAAGGGTAGAATCGAAACTGAAGGAAGGGAATATGCCGTCAAATATAGATGTTGTCCTTCTTTACGGCGACCTGCCGTTGGAGTTGCAGGATAAAGCAATAAGGCCTTCCCCTCCCGATAGGCGCAAGGTGGTCCTTGCCACATCCATTGCAGAGACAAGCCTCACCATCGAGGGAGTCAGAGTGGTAATAGACGGCGGGCTTATGCGAGTTTCCCGATTCTCTCCGGCAACAGGGATGAGCCGCCTTGAAACTGTCAGGGTCACCAGGGCCTCAGCAGACCAGAGGCGTGGAAGGGCTGGAAGGGTTGAGCCGGGGGTCTGTCTTCGCCTATGGGCAGAGACGGAGGATAGAACGTTTAAGGAACAGAACACCTCTGAGATACTTGAGGCAGACCTTACCCCCCTTGCCCTTGAACTGGCCGCATGGGGAGCAAAAGATGCGGGAGAGCTCCGCTGGCTTGATCCCCCTCCAACAGGCGCCCTGGGCCATGCAAGGGAACTCCTTGTGTATCTCGGGGCAATGGACGAAAGGTCCAACGTGACCTCCCACGGAAAGGAGATGGCAAGGATGGGACTACATCCCCGCCTTGCCCATATGGCGCTGAGAGGTAAACGAATAGGGGTAGGGAATCTCGCCTGCGACCTGGCGGCGATACTTACGGAGCGGGATGTCTTGAAAATGCGACAGGGTCAGGGAGACTCGGACCTGAGGCTGCGTGTTGAGGCGTTGCAGGGACACAGGTCGGATCAGGGGATCCATATTGACAGTGGAGCTTTGGAGCGGGTAAAGAAGGCCTCGGAACAGGTCAAGAGGCAGCTAAATATTCAGGCTACAGGTGAAGATATTAATAAAACCGGTCTCCTCCTCGCCTTTGCATACCCTGACAGGATCGGCAAGAGCAGGGGTGAAGGAGAGGGGCGCTATCTCCTTGCCAATGGGCGCGGGGCCTTTTTCTCCAAGCCTGAACCTTTATCATCGGAGGAATATATAGTCGCTGCCAGCCTCGATGGCAGGGAGAGCGAGTCCCGTATCTTCCTTGCTGCACCTGTCACAGAGGCAGAGCTTTTAGAATACTTGGCGCAGGACATAGTAGATTCAGAATCCGTAAGCTGGGATTCAGCTCAGAAGTGTGTAGCAGCCAGGAGACAGAAAAGGCTGTGGAGTCTTGTGTTGAGCGACTCCCCTATAAAAAATCCCAGGGAAGAAGATGTCCTGAAGGCCTTTCTTTCAGGGATAAGGGAGGTTGGACTTGATGCTCTTCCATGGGACAGGGTGACCGAAAGCCTGAGGGCAAGGATAAATTTCATGCACCGTACAGGAGAGGATTTCCCTGAACTTTCCGATGAACACCTTTTGAATAAGCTCGATGATTGGCTTGCACCCTGGCTTAAGGGGATGACACGTCTTGAGCATTTAAAAAGGTTGGAGCTCCGGAATATTATTATGGGGATGCTGACCTGGAAACAACAGCAGGCCATAGACAAGCTTGCTCCCACGCATATCACTGTTCCGAGCGGTTCAAGCATACCTATAGATTATCTGAGCGGCAATAAACCGGTACTTGCTGTGCGCCTCCAGGAGATGTTCGGCCTCGACAAGACACCTGCCATAGCCAACGGAAAGATACCTCTTCTCCTGCACCTGCTTTCACCTGCCGGACGCCCTATGCAGGTAACGGAAGACCTGGCAGGGTTCTGGGCCAATAGTTATATCCTTGTAAAGAAGGACCTCAAGGGGCGGTATCCAAAGCACTACTGGCCGGACGACCCACTCATAGCAGAACCCACGAGGAGGGCCAAGAGGCGTGGGGAATAGAGATCAAACCTTTATGTTCAGCACAGGGAGCCCAAGCCTCCGCCTCCTGTTCTCGCCCTTAGAAAGCTCCGCCTTGCGAACGGCGACATCTCCAGGCTCACCTTCATGCTGTACCTGCACTTACTTCAATGGAACAGCCGAACTTGACCGGAAGTTGCTTATTCTGCATTTGGCAAATTCTGTAGAACTGATTTTAAAAGACATTCTGCTTGATGTCGGCGAGTCTATATATAAAGAAAAGAACCCGAAAGAGACAGTCACTGTCGGTGTATACTTAGAAACTCTTAAGACAAAAGGAATTACGGTTCCGTATCAAAATAAGATTGAGCTTCTAATCGATGAGCGTTGTTGTCCGCTCCTTCCATCATTTCGATGAAGCCTTTCTGTCAATAAGCCATATTCTTTCTCCCTTGTTCGTTAGAGGCAACAAATCCGGTTGTATTGATATTGTTAATCATGTTATTATTTCAAGGGGATCATTTGGGAAAGGACAAGGAATGGATATGAGCAATTTGTCTGGAGACGCTTCGTTCTTCTCTGCGATATGCTCCGAGAAGTGCGGAGGTCTGTGCTGCGACCCATGGTGGGGGATCATATCTTACCAGATTATCAAGGAAGGGGGGGTATCAAACCTTAACGCTTTCAGGACCGAGGTAATAAAAGGGATAAACGCCAGGGCTCAGAGGATAGTGGATGGATATGTAACAAGGGAGTTGCATCCGAATCATCTGTTTAGCCGTCCTGAAAGATATAACGTCATTGTCAGGGAAATTAAGGCAGAAGGAAAGGGCCTTCTCATAAACGTCATGGCCATGTTTGCCTTCCGCTGCCGTTACCTTTCAGAAGAGAAGGTCTGCAGGATACATCCTGCCATAACAGGTGGAGAGGATATCCGCCCCCCTCATTGCGGTTTTATGGGGTCTTTAAGGGTGAAACCTGGCGAGAAAGGCTACTGCCGGGTTATTCATGCGGCAGAATCTCCGACAGCTGACAGCAATCCAATAAATGTTGCGATAGAGGTTGAAAAGGGCGCAAGTGGAAGGCATTATAGTGAAGGGTTTCCTACCACCGAGATGGCTGCGGACAGGGTGATAGAGCAGTTGAAGGATTACGGCGCCGGACATTTGAATCAATCATTGCCGCAGAGGAAGCAGCTTGTTCCGGGCAGGAATGAACCATGCTATTGCGGCAGCGGGAAAAAATACAAGGTATGCCATGGAGGTAACAATGAAAATAAGATTTGAGGTTGGGGATCCGCGTAACTTTGATTCCGGGGACGGAACAAACACCTTTATAGGCGAAACTGTTGAAGGTCTTCAAGGGTTCCGTGAAATAGGAGAAGATAAGGAGTTCTGGTTTGTTTCTAACTGCAATCCCATATCATTCAAAGAGATGCGTTTCAGCAGCCTTCTACTGATATCCAGATATAAGACCAAAAAAGAGCCTATGGAGCTCTTGAACAACGGAGAAAAAGTGGTCTTCAATGGGGCATGGAGACAGGACGGCAGTGTCTGGAACCAGGAATCGCTTCAGGCCGCCAGGGAAGGGAGGTTACCGATTACTGGAGTTGTTGTTGTAAACGCGATACGTGTCCCGGAAACAGAAGAGATAAAGTAACAGGTTGAATATTTCCAACTCATAAAATCAAAGATGATTCCAGGAAAGTGTACCAAAAGCGGAATGGGAATTAATCAGGGAGGCGGTCAAGAAAAACTGGGCTTTTGCTAATCATCGGTTTAAAGAAGAGATGGAAAAGGCTTTGGAGCGCAGATTTGAAATCAATAAAGTTGGGAGAGAACCAAAAACATGAACTCGTCTCCTATTCTTCCGACTTATAATACGGCATATAAATTGCATGTCCTTAAATGTATATAATCTTGGTTCTGATGGGTGTACTTCTGACTTTATCTGATAATTTGAAAATAGCTTAAACGAAGTTATAGAGTGATTACGAGAATGCGAGGAAAGGGAGCTTCATTTAATAAAGGTTCAATTGTGGCTATAGGTTTACTCTTCGTAAGCTATATTGCCGTTACGGACACGGCTCATGCCATCCATAAGGGTGCCGGCGACCTGGTCTGCGGTAATTGTCATGCGATGCATAACAGCCAGGGTGGGAGCTCCCTTGGTGGAAATACCGGTGGGTCCCTGGTGCTTTTGAGAGGTCCCGTAAATACCAGGGCGGAGATCCACAAATTCTGTCTACAGTGTCATGCTAGTAATGGCGCACAGGCTACCACTCTTCACGCTCCTCAGAACGTGATGGCTCCAAAGGTCTGGTCTTCTGCCGCATGGACAGAGGATGACCCATTTAACAAAATAGGTTCCGGAGGCAATTTTTCCCCGGAACTTGATGGGAACTGGGATACTACTACACCGCTTATGAGCGGTTTGGGCCATTCTATTGGCGCATTTAGCGTAACACCTCCCGGAGGCGACGCTCAGATACCAACTTTTTCATGCACTAACTGCCACGACCCGCATGGGACGTCGAATCCGGATAGTACGACTATAAACATGTTCAGAAACCTGAGGGTCGTGCCCACCAGCGCCGGAAGCAACAGTACGGTTCAGTTCCGTAACTATACCCATACGGGAGTGGACAGAGGCCGCCGTACCGGCAGCTATGTAGGTTCCTTGAGCGCGGGCGAATCCCACGGCTCGTACTTCGGCGGCAATGAATTGGATAATGCCGGCCAGGTCATATGGCCGATTTTCACAACCCAGTGGGGTGCGCTTACGGGTAGTCCAACGGCGGATAATGGAAAGACGAACTACTATTCGGGAGTTAAGGACAGCGGCATAGACGGGAACTACTACGGCATGGGGAAATGGTGCGCCCAATGCCATGACAGCTGGCATGAACAGATAGAGACAACGAACAAGGTGGTGACCGGGGCGTATTTCGGAGAGTGGGATTATCGGTACTGGAAAAGGCACCCGGTAAACGCCCCGGTCCCGAGGAATGCCGTGCCGAGGTCTAACGGTGATGGATGCGCCACCGGCTGCCACGGCTCTTTTCTGGACAGGTCAAATTACACTACGGCTCTGATCATGCAGGGGAAGGGTATTCCGGTTACAGCAATACAGAACGGCTTTTATACCAACGGCCAGGTATATTACTTGCCGAACTGCGATGAATACCCGGGATGGTACTGTCCAAGCTCGGATGATGCCACCATGGCCGACTGGCCTAACAATACTGCGCCTCCGAGAGTCTTCTGCCTGACCTGCCACTTTGCCCATGGTGGGCCATATTATGATAATCTCCGATGGAATTATTTATATGCTGTAAGCGCCGGCAATGAAGTTGGCAATGCCGTGCCATCCAATAAGGGTTGCCAGCTCTGCCACAACAGGGGCAGCCAGTAGTTATCCTCGCCGATAAACCTTTAAGGCCTCTTGACCGCTTTTAATACTAAAACACTGTCAAACGAGCCTCTTGCAAAAGTCCCCAAAATACCCTTCGACAAGCTCAGGATGAACGGGATTGGGTTGAAATTATTGAACTTTATTCGTTCGTGGTGAGCCTGTCGAACCACAAAAGATAGTTTTGCAAGAGGCTCAAACGATAAAGATAAAATCGAGATGCTTCGTTTTGCTCAGCATGACAAATAGGGTGCAGTCCACCCCCACCAGTAATTACCGATCAGCCAATTTTATAGACGTCTGAAGCTTTTACATGATATATTAATTCAATATGTCCGACCCGAAGGAAAACTGGTATAAACTGGCAAGAAGCCGATCAGACCTGGAACTGGCGGCACTGGCCTTTGCCCTGAAGAACGGGCATTCCCATGAGGAGTTTGCAGCCGCCCTCTGGAGTAAGGGGGCCGCAAAGTGGATGGGTAAGGACAATCCGGCACCTGAAGAGTATCTTCAAAGAGAGCTTGATTCCTTTGCATGGCTTTTTCCGCAGGTAGAGGCAGTATTAATAAAGGCGACACTCGATGAGGCAGAGGTTGAGTTTTTATCATCAGGATGTCCCTATGGATGGGGGAAAGATCGGTGGGCAAGGGCAAGGAACCACGGCCTGACATCGGAAGATGTCCACAGGTATTGCAGGGAAGGGTTCAGGATATGGGGAGCCCTCCTTGGTCTTGAATCAGGGTCGCACCCACAGGAAGATGGGACATGCATTCTCAGAGCGGTCCGGCATAAAGAGTAATGGTGGAAGGGTAAGGATGCTTTATAATATAACAATTTCAGGCAAATGGATGGAAGGAAGCGAGTTCCTTTCAGTCTGTTCGTCAGACTTCTTAGACGCGCCTACCAGGATGTTATTACTATCAGACGGTTCTCTTACGCTGCTGCTGAATGCCTCTCTATTGTCATCTGTCAGATTGCAGAGGCTAAGACAGGAGGAAGTAAGCCTTGACAGGGATATGGCGGAATATATAGAGGCAGAGGCTGGCCAGACGGTTATAGATAGGGATGTCTGGCTCATGAATGGTGAGAAGCGGGTGGTGTATGCAAATTCCATACTTCCCACATCCCTGATGAGTGATGAAATATACAGGGAGATAGCCAAGGGGGACACTCCTATAGGGACCCTTCTCAGCGAACAGAGCATCCTTACGCGGCGGGACAGGCTTCAGATCGGAAGGATAACGTCGCTGGAGATATGCAGGGAGCTTGGACTTCCTGATACCACTGTTTTATGGGCCCGCCGTTACAGGCTACACACGGAGGGAGGGTTCAAAGGTGCGATCATCGAGGTCTTTTCTCCAAAAATATTCGAGGGGAGTCATGGAAAGGGAAAAAATCAGGGCCTCACTTGATCTGATAAGGTTTGCCAGGCCTGTCGGAACATATCTGGTATTGTTCCCTACCTTATCTTCCCTTTTTCTGGCTGGCAGCGGCAGGCCGCCGTTAATTCTGATAATTATCTTTTCTCTCGGCTCCTTCATAATGCGGAGCGCAGGGTGCGCCATCAATGACTTTGCAGACAGGGAGTTTGATGGAAAGGTGGAGAGGACAAAGGGGCGTCCGTTGGCCTCCGGGAGGCTTACTGTAAAAGAGGCCCTGTTCACCTTTATCCTGTTTATCACGGTTGCCTTCATTCTTGCCCTTATGCTGAACCGTCTTGCTTTTTATCTATGCTTCGTTGGTCTCTTCCTTGCCACATCATATCCCTTCATGAAGCGCTTTATTCAAATCCCGCAGGCCTTTATGGGGATCGCCTTCGGGTGGGGCGCAATCATTGCATGGGCCGCTGTCAGGGACAGGGTAGAGTTGCCGGCGGTACTGATCTTCCTTGCCACTGCACTCTGGGCCACGGCGTATGACACTATATACGCCATTCAGGATATCGAAGACGACAGGAGGATTGGTGTAAGGTCATCGGCCATATTCTTTGGCAAACACGCTGTTAGAGTTGTCTCTTTTCTTTATGCAGGGACTATGGCGCTGCTTCTTCTCCTTGGCATCATATCCAGGCTCGGCCCTGTTTACTATACTGCCCTGGCTGCGATAGCCGCCATCTTCGTGTATCAGGTGGTAAGAGTCAATGCCTCCCCTGACAGAGAAACAGCATTCAGAGCATTTAAGAGCAATGTCAGGGTAGGGGCGATACTGCTGGCAGGAATAGTGTTAGATTTTATGCTAAAAGGGTAGGGCGATATTATAGCGGCCCTTGATTTGAGTTGAGGAACCAGCGGTCAAGTACAATGTGTCTGGAAAACCATTTCGTGGCCATAAGCCTGTGTGAAACCGTTTTTTTGAGGGCTTCTGGAATGAGAATAAAGGGATTGCCGGTATTAAATCTGCCTAAGCGTTTTTCCAGGAGCTCAGGATAAAGCTGGAGTCGTTCTTTTTTATAGTTTCCAGCTGCGGCAATAATCACGTTTGCAGCTATTAAGCCTGATTCAATTGCCGGTCTGATTCCCTCCCCGCTTTTTGGATGTGCCAGGCCGGCTGCATCACCTATAAGCATTACCCCGTCATCAACGAGATTACGGGAGGTCGGCGGATACAGCATGTAGGCATGCCCCTTAAAGTTAGGCGGTATATGCGAGACCTTACCTTGCTTAATCAATAAACGGCTGAAAGATTCGAGGTGATTCGATATTCCCCCTTTATCTTCACGTCCAAGGCCTATATTCAAATACCTCCCCTTTCTGAAACACCATCCATAACCCTTCAGGTCGTCACAGAAGTAAAGTTCCGGTATATCAGGCCTTATGCCGCACTCTTTCTCCTGTCTATAATCCATTTCAAACTCGATCTCCTTGGCTACTATAACCGCTCCATTTTTGCCTTTAGCTGAATTTATCAATCTCGACACAGGACAGAAATGTCCGCCTGCGCCGATGATAAGAGGAGTTTTGATACAGTCGTTAAGAATCCAGTGATTATCGTGACGGTTGATGGTCTTAAGGGCCTCGCCAAGTTGAAGCCTTGACCCGGAGCGATGCAGAAGATAATGGTCTAATTCGGACCTGCGAATACCATAGCTGACCGTCTTTCCATATTCGTTAAGTATTCCTGTTCCCCCCATCATGCCGGTCAGAAAACCGGTAATATGCTGTAATATCCTTTTTTTGCTGTACTCATCAGGATCTATTTGCAAGGCCTTAAAAACTTGAGGAGTGACCCATCCGGCGCAGACCTTATCCCTGGGAAAGTCGCTTTTATCCATAATAAGCACATCCAGGCCGGACCCTCGGAGCTTCCAGGCCAACGATGAACCTGCAGGTCCACCCCCTACTATAAGTACATCGCATGACTCCATATCATCTCCATAATAGATAATGAAGAAACAAGGAAGGCGACCTTCTTTGTCCAGAATTAAGTCTATGAATAGAGATGAGACCTGGTCCAGTGGATATCACTCTTTTCCGGGTGAGCAAAAAGGACCTGAAAAAGTTGCAGAGTGCCGGCAGTAAAGCCTGCTAAAGACCCGGCAAGATAAAGCCGCCATGCCCTGGTGAACTGTTGATCAAACTGTTTGTCAATCTGGCAACCGGCCTCTTCAAACCTCTCCAGCCAGTGCTTCAGGGTCTTGGCATAGTGTAAACGGAGGTTTTCCACATCAGTGACAGAAAATCCCCATGGCTCAAAGATCTCCATCATCTCCCTCAGGGTTGGCGGATAGGCCCCGGGGAATATCCTTTTTTCTATCCATGGGTCCATCGGCTCCGCCTTATTCCTACCAATAGAATGAATCAAGCCGCGCCCGTTTTCCTTCAGACAGCATTTTATGACCCTCCCAAGTTCCCGGTAATTGTTTGTGCCGACATGTTCCAGCATCCCCACCGATACAAAGGCATCAAATCTCTCTGATATGTTCCTGTAATCATCTTCAATATATTCGACTCTCTCACTGAGCCCTAATGCCTGCGCTCGTTCCCTTGCAAAAAGAACCTGCTGGTGTGAGATATTAAAGGCCTTAACCTTGACGCCGTAGTGCTTTGCCATATGGAGTGAAAGCCCACCCCAACCACAGCCAGCCTCTACCACAGTCTCTCCAGGCTTAAGCTGAAGCTTGCGGCTTACATGATCCATCTTTGCAACCTGGGCCTCTTCCAGAGTCATATCGGCCGAAGCAAAGTATGCACATGTGTACTGCATGTTTTCATCGAGCCATAGCCTGTAAAAGGGATTCCCTATGTCGTAATGGTGATGAATATTTTCCCTGGAGCCGGAAAGAGAGTTGATACGTGGCCTGTTGATTATCCTGGATACCCTGCCCGTGATAGAGTCGTCCTGTGATGCCCGATATATCGCCCTGTAGACCGCTTCCAGGAACTCGACCAGATTCCCATCTATCTCTATCTTGCCTTCAGCATAAGCATCTCCAAAATGCAGGTTTGGATTGGCTAAGAGTTTTAACAGAGTTTTACGGTTGTGAATAATGACTCTGGCTACAGGCCTGTCGTGGCTGGAGGAGATTTCTTCGTCACTCCATAAAACAAATTTGATCGGAGGCCTTCCCATACGATCCAGCATCCTGAGAAGCAGCCATTTTTCTATACCGTAGGCCCTCTCTCTGCCAGTCAGTGTCCCCAACTCTTTGTTTATAAGGACGTTGTTCATATCCTTCCTCCAGTGCTCCCAAAGATTAGTCAATGGCCAATTAGATAGATTATTTGTAAGTTTAAACACATTTTTAAATTTGTCAAATAGCTAAGAATCTAAATACGGCAGCTGGACGCTGATGAACGCTGATAAATCAGGCATCTAAACCTAAAGAACAGCTTACCCAAAAGGTGACTCAGTATTTGCTGTAACTGTCTGAATTATCAGTTTTAAGCTGCGCAAATCTGCGTCCTGATGCTTTTTTAGGATGAAGGATGTCTATTGGTATAAGGAGGGCAGGATGATTCTGAGGCGCTCACAGTAGAGTTGAAGAGTAGCTTTGGTATAAAACGATTTGAGATTTAATAGTACAATGGTGCTGTCGCAGATATTAGGTGAGTTTGTTGTGTGAATGCCAGATTATATTGGAGCGGGCGACGGGATTCGAACCCGCGACCCCGACCTTGGCAAGGTCGTGCTCTACCAGCTGAGCTACACCCGCAAAACCAATAACGTGAAGCAATTTACCACAACTAAAAAAAATGTCAAGGTGCTTTTTGCGGCTCTTTTAAAATAACCTTGATGAACTTGTTGAAGTAGTCAAATCCAGACCAGGTTGTCAATGCAAGAGCAATCCATAATAGCATCATCCCTACCGCGTGGAAATCTATCCCCATATATTGATAATGAAGGAGAAGGCCTATCAGGGCCGATATCTGAATAATCATCTTCCCCTTCCCCAAGTCGCTGGCAGCGATGATTATCCCTTCTGAAGATGCAATGCTCCTGAGTCCAGTAACCGCTATCTCCCTTCCTATGATCACAACCACCATCCATGCCGGGACCCGTCCCAGACCCACAAGCATAACTAACGCAGCAGCGATCAAAAGTTTGTCTGCAATTGGATCAAGGAACTTGCCGAGGTTGGTCACTATATTCATTTTTCTGGCAAGATAGCCGTCCAGCCAGTCGGTTATAGATGCAATGGAGAAGACCAGCACAGAAAGAATGCTTAAGAGTTCAGAGGAAGACAGGAGAAGAAAAACGAGGACAGGGATCAGGGCTATCCTGAAAAAAGTCAGCAGATTGGGAATGTTCCATATATCATTGCTTTCCCTCATCAATTTCTGGCTATCCTGTTAGATATGGACGCCTCTTTTCTATATGATGCAAGATATGTTGTCACCCGTTTCACATAGTCCCTGGTTTCTTTATAGGGCGGGATGTTCCTTCCATATTTTATTACGGCGTTTTCCCCGGCATTATAAGCTGCTATGACGAGTTTCAGGTCGCTGCCGAAAAGTCCGGTCAGGGTACGGAGATATTTGGCTCCGCCTTCTATGTTTTGATGTGGGTTATAGGGGTCTGATACCTTGAGATTAACCGCAGTGGCAGGCATGAGTTGCATCAGGCCAATGGCCCCTTTCCGCGACAGGGCGGAGGGGTCAAAGTTTGATTCCGCCTTTATAACCGCCTTTATAAGGGCCGGTTCCACTTTATACCTTGCTGCCATCTTTTGGATAACGGACTCGTATGCTCCTATATAGTGTTCAAACTCCACTTCCCATCCGAGGGCCTCAAACCTTGCATCCACTGGAACATTTGTGAAGTGAATAACACCGTCCTTATCTACAAATTTGTAAATATCTGCCATGCCATTTGTTGATAAGCCAAGTATCAATATTACAGCTGATAAGATCTTAAACATCAACACCTCTGATAGCCTACTATCTATGGCAGTTTCTTCTTTAGCACATTAAATTTATAACAGAAGCCATCTTTTGTCAAATAAATCGTTTTATAAAAAAACGTTCTATGAACCGGCATATTTGATTGTAGACGGCCTATGGGCTTAGATGGTATACTATTGAAATAGTGCCTGATGCTGAAAAAATGGTATAAAATTTAGACGCAACTAATTAGAAGGGGATTAAATGAAACTATATATCATCTCAAGTGAAAATTATGTCAGGGGTCACAGGAAGGACTTCTCCGTTGTCTTTGACAACACCTTTTCCGAGAGGGTCATTAAGCACGTTACAAATGAGTATAAGGAGCTATGCAATGGGTGCGGAAAGGACTGCGATTTTTGCAGGGACAAGTTTCCGAAGCTATTTCCAGTTGATTTCAAAGGGGACATAGCTGGAATTTTAAGGCTCCCTGCTGAGATGCCGTATAATGTGGACGACCCAGATGAGTTTCTGCCGGAGGAATTACCGCCTCATGACCTTCTTATGGCGATCAACATCCACGACGATGTCCTTCTTGCCCTCCCAAAAATGGTCAAGGATGCAGGAGGGAGGGGTATTATCGTACCTATTGAAGACCCCAACTGGGTCTCCCGCTGGGTAAGGAACAAGATGAGGGATATGTGCAGGAAGTTGGGGCTTGAAGTGGATTTCCCCAAGCCTTTCTGCGCATACAAAGAAGGCAGAAACCCCTTCCTTGATGAAGCGATGAAGCACTTCAGGATTGGGAAACCAAAGATACAGATAAAGGTACAGGACGGAATCATCATTGATACTCAGGTCATTACCTGCGCACCATGCGGGAATACCTATTATGTTGCCAAGAACCTTATAGGAAAAAAGGTTGACGAGAATATAAACGTTGAGACAACTGCAAAGTACTGGCATTCATACCCTTGTGTTGCATCTATGGAAGTGGACAACGAGCTTGGCGACACCCCGCTGCACATAGGCGGGTTCATGCATTATGATGCGGTTGAAGAGGGGATTCAGGAAGAGACGCCTGGATTTGTGGCGAAGAGATAACCCTAAGCTCGTTGACGTAAATCTTTCGCTCTCCCACAACATCACTCACTTAACCCGGCTTGATCTTCCACCGTTTGCCATCTTCTTCAAAAATTTCGAATGTCCGCACATAGAGCACTTTTCTATCTCAAGAAGCTTGTTCATATATTCCTGAACGACTATGATAAACGTTGCATGGCTCCATGTGAGGGGGGATACCGAAACGGGCTCATGGGTGTAAGGGTTTATCTGTTCAGCCAATACGCCGCTGGGGAGGGCGTGCTTCGCTACCCATTCCATTATCTCCAGGGCCTTGTCGAGTTCTGGTTTCGTCCTGGCAACGGCTATATAATATTGCGCAAGCCAGAGGGTGGTTATAAACCAGGGGTTGCCTGGGATGTCGTTGCTTATCCTGTAGTAGTAATCGTTTTCATAACGGGCCAGCCCTCCTACCTGGGTTTTGCACCAGAGCCTTTCATATACCTGCTCCATTGTGCTCCTGACCCTGGGATCGTCCGGAGCGTATGCTCCGAAGGCGAAAAGGCCGTAAAGACTTGCATCTACGGAGGCATCGGCTTCGACGCTGCCGTCTTCCCTGAGATTTATCATCTTTGCGAAGCGTTTCTCCTTCTCAAGGTAGAGGTGCCTGTCCATTCCCTCCCTGATCTCAGCGGCCCCATTCCTGTATCTTTCGGCGATCCCAAGCTCTCCAAAGGCCTGCGCGAAATTTGCCGCAGCCGTCAATCCCCCGTATACCGCCGATGCGGTAAACGTGAATATCCCCTGGTTCTCCTCCCAGAGGTCATAGCTCGGCAAGGGGAGCCCTGTCCCCTTGTCGCGATAACGCAAGAAAAGAACAAGAAAAGAACAAGAAAAAAGAAAAGCAAAAAAAAAGAAAAGGGTCACCCATTTAAAAGGCCCTGTCAAGAGGAAAGACTACCCCTATGCAAGAAA
>CAKKSC010000007.1 GCA_919902985.1 Desulfuromonadales bacterium
AAAATGAAGGACTGGAGCTGCTTTATCAATTTTCAACTAAAAAAGGGATTGACTCAACAACCCTGAGTTCTATGCTTTTAATGACTCCTGCAAAATTCCTTACAACAAAATCTTTATTGATGTCGGCAATTATTTTTTGTATCTCCCCTTCCCTCGACATCAACTCTGTGGTTTCTTTTCCTATCAGTTTAATGATCTGGGCAAATCGCTCATTTACCCGTTTCTCAAAATCGGAGATTTTATCTTCGTCAATGAACTCCTTCAGGTCCTCTGCAAATTGAAGGTACTCGCTCTTCTCAATCAGGTTTGTCTTGAACTTGAAGATGTTTTGAGGTGAGAAATTACCGTTAAATTTATGTATTGCTTCTTGCAATTCCGTATATCTGTCCTTACTCTTATAAAAAGAGCTGTTAAGTTCTTCAATAAGTAATTTGCCGCATTTATCGGTTTTATTGTTTTCACTATGCGCTATTGACAATTCTTCAATACGCTTATGACATTCGGTAAGTTTAAACCTTTCAAACTCTTTCAAATCCTCATCAAAAGCATCGAGGTCCTTTTTTATAAGCGCTATTTCGGCATCGAGCAAACCTATTTCATCAGACAGTTTCTGTTTTTCCAGTTTATATTTTGATGATTCATTTTCTAATTGCTGTTCTCGGAGATGTTTTTCATTCTTGAATTCATCTAATCTGTCGAAGAGTTCCCTTTTGTCTTTATTGTACTCTGCGACGATGTGCCTATTTTTTTCGATGAAACTCAATTCATCATCAATTGCCCCGATTCTATTCTCTATCTCTTTTATCCGTGCTACATCAGCCCCTTTGGCTGACAATTCCTTTTGCTGCTGCTCCTTTATTTCACTCGTTCTCTTTTGTGAATCCTTTTTCTTATCTTCAATTCCCAGGTCAACCCTTGCAACGGCTTCGCTTGTTATCTGCTGTTCCGCTTCTATTTTTTTCTCTTTCTCTTTTTTCTTCAGTTCAATCTGCCTTTTGATACCTTTCTCAACTTCAGCTAAGGCATCTTCCGCGGTTAACTTTTCATTGCTTATTTTTTGAATTTCAAGTTCAATCTCTTTTAAAACCGATTCCTTTTCGGATATTGCCTTATTCTTATAATTGTTAAGCTTGACTAAAGCCTCGTCCAGCTTCCTTTTGCTCAGGTCCCAGGTATATTCGATATTGCGGATTGTATCCCTCAGTTCATTGATCTTGGGCTGATGCTTTCGTTTTAATCTGTCCAGATCATCGCTTAACTGCCCCGATAATTCAGTAATATTCTTTTGAATGTCCTCTATCTTACGGCTCAGTTCCGCCCTGTCGTTCTCATAATCGGAAACGGTCTTTACTTTCTTGTTGATCTCGTTCAGGTCTAAACTCACGCCGTAAAAGCTCAAACCTGCTTTTACTACTTTCTCAGGAGATAACCCCTGCCGGAACAAGACATTTTCTTCGTCAATTACCTTGCCTATGGTATTTTCCCAGGACGGATACTGATCGTTTAGCCAGCCGTATAGAGAGTCTTTGCTGTCTTCTATCTTCTCATTTATTGAAGCAATCTCCTTGCTCAGTTTAGAGTTTTCTTCATTGCGCTTTTCCAGTTGTCTTTCAAAAATATCTTTATATCTTGTTCCCTCCAACTCCCATTGTTTTTGAATGATTTTTATCTGTTCGCCTGACTGTTTAATTTCGCTGTCAGATGTGCGGATCACTTCACTGGCATTGCCTATTTCACCTTCCAGTCTCTTGAGCTCATCCTCATAAAAGCGGTGATGCCTTGTTCCCTCCTTTTTGATTTGAAGAAGATGTATTGCGGCCCTTTTTCCCTCCACAAGATTTATTGCAAGTTGCAATTCTTCATGATGCTGTCTCTTTATTTCCTCAAAAAACTGTTCATACTGCCGGACCAGGTCTTCTTTGAAATTCTGGAATCCTTCTTTTACTGCAAGCTTTTCCGTCTGTTTGCCGTTCTCAAACCGTTCCAACTGGTTCTGCAACTGTCTTATAAGGACATCGTTTTTTTGATTGATCTCCTGAAACTTTGCGGACAACAACTTCTCTTCGTCCATAAGGTTCTGTTTTTCATTTTCCCAATCCGTTTTCTTAGCGACTCTTTGGATTATGCCGTCAATATGGATTTTCTCATACTCTTCCGCTTTCTTTTTCGCCTCGTCTATCTTATTTTTAAAGACGCTTATTTGCCCCTGAATCTTTTCTTTTTTCTTGTCGAAAGATTCACTCATCTCTGATAGTTTATCTGTCAGCTTATTTTTCTTAGAGTCTTCAATCTCAAGCTTTTCACGGACCTCTGGTTGAACTTTCTCAATATTATCCAACGCCCATATCAGTTGTCCGGCTAACTGCTCGATCTCTCTTTCCAGATGCTTTATTGCGGAGTAGGTCGTAACAACGGTCTCCGCCTGCTTGCGCACAACGACTTCGCCGCTCTTGTTCTTTTCAGTCCACTTATTAATATCTCTGAGCTGTGTTTCAAAATCCTTCAGGTGATGAGAATAGTTTGACAAATCTATCTTGATCTCATCTTCATTCATGGATTTAATAATAGTGTCTTTGATAAACTCGGCTTCCAGCTTGGAGTTGAGGAATACATTCTGAATCGTTCTCGGTATGTTCTGATATTGTTTGCTTTCAAGGATCGCGTATTTCCTGAATTCAGGGGCAATTCCATGATTGTTGCCATATAGGATATCCAGATACTCCTTATAGCTATCTATTTTTTTGGTATAGTTGGTATTATTGCCGAAGGCCGACCTTGTCTTGTCCCAGCTTTCAAAGGCCCTTCCGTCATTTTCTATAAAGTATCTCTTATCATAAGGGGCGTCAAAAAATCTGAAAGAAACTCTCCCCTGGGATTTAAATATCAGTACGCAAAAAGGCCCGGATCCTTTAACCACTTCATAAATTACATACGAGTTCTGATACGGCAGATAGAAATCAACAAAGCTTTTCTTCCCCACAGGGACCCCGAGCTTTAACTGGTTTGCGTTATAGAAAAAAAGCAATGCCCTGAGGATTGTGCTTTTTCCAACCCCCTGCGTCCCGATAAAGTGGACGTTTCCGTCAATCCCAATCTCGGAATACTTTATTGATGCGCTATTTATGAATATGATTTTATTCAGGTATCTCATTTTTCACTTCTTCAGGGATGTTAATGGCCATTACCAGGTTTTCCAGGTAATCGAATGACGCAAGGGCCTTATAGGTATTGGAGATTATATTTTCTATTTCGATGAAATTGTCTTTAGTAAGCAGGTCCAATACCTTTTCAATGATTTCGTCATACCTCTCTTTGCCGCCGCCGTGCTTTTTCAAACCGTCTAATTTTGTCTTCAGTTCCGCGTCTATGTTCAGCTTAACAAGGATGTCCGAAGGAGTGAACCGGAAGCCTGATCCGAAAGAATTATCAAAGGTCTTCAGGAAATCCAGGATATCAATCCACTTGAATGCAGCTTCAATCTTTCTTTCCAGATCAACTTTTGATTCCGCCCTGGAGAAATAGAAATATTCGTCGCCCCGTTCTAAAATAAAATTTATACCCTGGAAATATTCATGCAGGTCGTCATAATATTCGTCAATAAGATCATAGAGCCTGCGGGTCGAATCAGATGAACTGTTTGAACAGATGAACTGCCCCTTACTCAGTGTTTCAAATGTCTCGGATGTTTGCTTTGGAATTTGCATATACTGCCTTCTCTCTGGGATAAATCATACGTATCATATTTGTTCCCATGCTATACGCGGGAACAGAAGTTTGGAATCTATATGTCACCCCAGGAATTATTTTTTTGCCTTCCTTCCCTTCTTTTTTGCCGTTGCAATCCTTTTATTTCTTTAGTATCTCCAGATAATTTTTCCCCTCTGGAGTCAGGAGGTATTTCTGCTTGCTGCTTGTTGGCTTATCAGGAATAAGCATTGCAATTAACCCTGCTTCCATCAGCGGATTCAAAACTTGGTGCCTGAACTTGGTACGATCTCTTCGTCCCGTTACGGCCATAAGTTCTAATATTCCCTTTTCAGTCATGCACTTCCGCAGGATTTCAACCTGGTGCTGACTTAGTGCCAACCTGGTGCCGACTTCGCCAGCGACTTCCGGGGTGACTTCCTTTGCAAGTTCCGGGGCAAAAAAGGTCAGTCTTACACCGGCCTTTTCATCGGAGGTCCATACCGGATATGGAAGCCCCCGTTCCTTGCATGCATGTAGGATTAACACACTGCCGCGCCCCAATTTTTCCATAAAGCCTCGCAGATACAGCACGTGAGCTATGTCAGGATTACGAAGGACAGAGAGGTGGCCCTTGATCAAGCCCTCAGGGGTAATGCCCTCGGGCAAACTGCCTGAGTTCCATATCTCCAGGCGTTTGGGATATATATGTACCGAAATGCCGCCGGAAGGACCTGCATAATCCCTGTGGGCAAAGGCATTGACCAGACCCTCTCTGATGGCATCGGCAGGGTAGAGTGATTCATCCTGGCGCTTAAGCCTGTTTTTCAAAAATTGTACAGTAGTCGGCGTATTGCGGACGATAAAATCGAACACCTGTTCCAGAACGGAAACCAGTGGACCTTCAAAGGACTTCATGTCACGAAAAGTATCACTGGCTTTGTCATCAGTGAAACATGCCGCCCGTACCCTAACCTGCGGCAACCTGGTCGCAGGATTCCTCGCAAACAGAACGTCGCCCCCATTGGTCAGTCTACCGTATTTGGCTACGTAAAGATCCTCAAGAACTCCGAACGGTTTTTGGGCGTCCCTGAAGAACGCACGCCGCGCATTCTGGATATCCGCAACGGCTGATCGTATTTCATCCATGTCAGTGTCATGTTCGATGTCCGCCGAAGAAAAACGACGTTCCCATCGCTCCGGTTCCACCTGTTTGCGCAGAACCATGTCGCGGATTGTTTCAATATCAGCTTTTCGGGTATACTGGCCCACTCTAATATAAATTACGTCCCTGAATGCGTAAGGCAGGTCTTGGCCGGCAGGGACCTCAAGAACGAGCAACGATTTACCTTCAACCTCCTGGACCTGAACGGAGACCAGCGCTTTTGGGGAAAGGCCCTGCTGAACACCCTGCTCCAATACCTTTACACCGGCATCTGAACCATCTATGCCGATTAGTTTACCATTGTCTTCCACGCCGCAGACAATATAGCCGCCCTGCGCATTCAGGAAACTACATACGACCTGGCCGATTACATTGAGGTTTCGATAATTGGACTTAAACTCAACATTTTGGCCCTCTCCAAGCATCAGGAGTTCTTTTATTTTTTCGATTTTCATTTCCTGCCCCTCTTGTCTTTGACAGCTTGAGAGATGAGGGCGCTGTCACGGAAGTTCTCCTTCACAAATTCTTCGACTTCCTGATAGCGTGAGAACTGGGCAGTGGCAAACAGGGCAGCGTCGTCAATGGAGCCGAACTTCTGGACCCAATTACCCCCTCTTTCCCCAAGGGGTATCTTTGAAAGAATTGCGTCTTCGTACATATCGATGACGCGAAGATTCTCTATGACAGGATTGCTCTTTTTTAAAGCAAGTTTTTTCCGACCGTCCTTTCCCTTATAGCCCAGATTTATCAAAAGCGATCTGGCGAATACCACATGGTCATGAGAAAGAAGCCAGCGCGGTTTATTCAGTTCAATGGCCTTTAGGAGCTCCTGGTGTGTGAATGATATCCCATCATCTTCTTTACCGCTTCCATAACGAGTCGTAATCAAGCTGAGAAACAGGTCGCATTTCTCCGTTGCCTTAATGCAGTTCTCCAATGCAGAACAGTTAGAGAAGACCGGAACGGTCCCCTTATGAGACATCCAGACGTCATAGCCGAATGCGGTCAGGAGGGTATATATCCGGTCCAGCAACTCTTCTATGCCATAGACAGTGGATGAGACCATAATCGTGAGTTTCTTGCTATCTGCCATCTTCCCTCTGTCACTCCATTTATTTCCTTGAATACCTTAAGTAGTAAGCAGGGCTTCTATCTCGGGTAAACCACTGCATATTCAATTTCTCTTTGCGCATTGAACTTTTCAGTCACATTGAAGACGGCTTCGTATTGAGACGCCAACTGGCAATAAATGGTAACGCGTTCATCAAATGGAATTTCCTTCGCAAAATCGTACCCCATCACAAACTCAAACAGATGTTTCCCTGACGCGATAAACCCGTTTTTCACCTCTTCCAGATTGATCTGTATCTCCTCTTCGATCTGCGTCTCCAGATATTCATCGGAAATGTTTTCAGCTATCGGCAAATCAAATCGAACACTCTGATTTACACGTTTGGAAATCTTTTCAATACTTTTGCGCGCACCATCATCAGTTTGCAAGTAATTTAACGACAACTTAAATTGGTATGAGGGATTGGGTTCAAATATCACCGCATTATTTTTCGCAAACACCTCAATTAAATTTGTCTTGCTGCGAATTTCAAACTGGTCCTTAAGGTACTTTATCTGTCTTATCTTTTCAATTATCCCGCTTTGATATTTGATCTGATTGAGGTACTCGATAACCTGTTTTTGGATTTCTATGAGATTGTGGCGGCAATCGTTAAGTTGAAGTCTTGTATGAATGATGATCTGTTTCAGCTCCTCGTCTAAGGCAGACCTGAAAAATGTCTGTTCTTCCTCTGAAATCAGCCTCTCGGTCTGATCAATTAATAAGTTGATATCAATTCGTTTCCTGTCGAGGTTTTCAAGTTTCGCTTTCTTTACTTTGTAATTAGGTTCATTTTTAAATGTGTTCTCAACGTTTCTTTTCAAATCAACAACATTGCGGAGTGTAATCAAACCGATTTTTCTAAATGCTGCCTTAACTGCTCTCAGATAGTTGTATTTCCTGTTTTCGCTATTTTCCTGCAAATAATAAAGGATGTTCTGTTTTACATTCTGGATATTCTCGTTGATGTAAGATATGTTGATCTCTTCATTTACCTCCAGGACCATTTCAAAGAACTGTAAAAACTGGTCGTCAATCTCCAGGTAAGGTCCGTTCTTTCTTATTACCAAATGATTTATCAGGTATTGAATCCGCTCTTCATCAAAGTCAACAAGTTCAAGGGCAAAATCATATTTGTAAGAAAGAGTTTTACGCTTCTCAAACATTTCCGTGAGAAGTTCATGCTCCCTTTTTAGAGTTGATAAAAGTTCCTTTATTGAACTGAAAATATTCATTATTAAAGCGGCCGTCCCCTACCCCTTCACGATCTCTGTCCCGATCCCCTTGTCAGTGAATATCTCAAGGAGTATGGCGTGTTTTACTCGGCCGTCAACTATATGTGCCTTGCCGACGCCCTCTTTTACTGCATCTAAGCAGCATTCCACCTTCGGTATCATGCCCCCTACAATTACCCCCTTTTTAATGGCGTCAGAGGCCTTTTTTGCATCCAGCGTAGAGATAAGCTTCTTGTGATTATCAAGAACCCCCTCCACATCGGTCAGTAGAATAAACTTCTCCGCCTTCAGTGCAGATGCGATCTTTCCTGCTGCCAGATCCGCATTTATGTTATAAGCCTCGCCATTTTCACCTGCGCCCACAGGGGCTATGACAGGTATGAACTTGCTTTCATCAAGGGCCTCAATAACCTGCGGATATACTGTGTCAACTTCGCCAACCCGACCGATATCCAGTACCTCCTCCTTGCCGGCTTCATCCTTATACCGAACTTTTAACTTCTTAGCCTTTATAAGACCCCCATCCCGTCCGGAAAGACCGACTGCCTGTCCTCCATGCTGATTAATAAGAGAGACTATCTCCTTGTTTACCTTCCCTACAAGGACCATCTCTACAATCTCCATGGTTTCATCATCCGTGACGCGGAGTCCACGCTTAAACTCCGACTTTTTCCCTACCCGTTTCAGGAAATCATCTATCTGAGGGCCGCCGCCGTGGACAATTACAGGGTTTATCCCTATATACTTCATCAGGACTATGTCCTGAGCAAAGGAGTCCTTTAACTCCTCATTTTCCATGGCATGTCCGCCGTACTTTATGACAACCGTCTTCCCGAAAAACTTTTTGATATACGGGAGGGCTTCTATAAGGGTATTTGCCTTTTCTATGAGCTTAACCATTATCTGTTTCCTTCCTTTAACAGTTCAAGTTCTTTGATCTTCAGCTTTAGCTGTGTGTTTACCCTTTCCAGTTCGCTGTTGGTTGCTGCAACCTCGTCTACAGAGGAGACGAGGTTTTTATAAAGCCAGGCATTTTTGAGGGCGATCGAGGACTGGGAAGCAATATATTCCATGATCTCTATATCTCTTGCCGTGAAGCCAAGTTTTCCCTTCTTATTGGCTGCCCTTATAACACCAAGGGTTTTGTCCCTTATCTTCAGGGGAGCGCATAGCAAGTCTTTGATCTTAAGATCGGGAACGCCGTCAATCTCAGGAATGTATTTCTTATCATCTCCTGCGCTATCTATAACAGCCATCTTTCCAGTTTGCAGAACCGACCCTGTAATACCTTCTCCTTCCTTTATTGTGAGTTCCTGCGTTAATTCCCCTTTATCGCCGAACCCCGTTTCAAACCTGAGATATCCGGTAGTTTCTTCGGACAGGAGGAGGGTGCAAAATTCTACCTCAAGTGCCTCCCTCGTCCTCTTAACGATATCCTTGAATATCTCTTTTGGGTCCACCATTGAGAGGAGGGTCTTGCTTATTTCATTGAGTAACGTAAGTTTCTCGATATAACGCTCCATATCTGCATTTATCATGGCGTTTTCAAGGGCAAGGGAAACCTGGTGAGAGAATGTGGTCATTATAGTAAGGTCGCTGTCGGTAAACGATTCTCCGCTTAGCTTATCATTGACACTTATGACGCCAATGGTCTTCCCCAGCACCTTTACAGGTACGCAGAGGAATGAGCCGGTCTTATACTGTCCGGCAAACCCTGATTCCTGTAAGGGCGTATGGCCATACGCCCCTACAGCATCCGCCTTTATATCCTTGACAAGGACTGCCTCGCCTCTCTCTGCCACAGTACCTGCAATACCCTCCCCTACCTTTCTCACAGGGAGGGTTGAAAGGTCCAGATTGAGGCCGTTTGCAACTACAACTCTGAGTTCTTTTTTCTCTTCATCTACCAGCATCATTGAGACTTTTTCTGCCTCAAGGACACTTGCTATCAGGTCAATAGTCGCCTGAAGCAGTTTGTTATTTCCCATGACCGCTTCCATGCGGATTGACCCTTTCGCCAGTTCCAGCAGCCTCTGGGCGCCAATCTCAAGATTTTTAAGTTGTTTTAGTTTCGTATCATTCTGCATGACAAGGCGGTAGTGGTCGAAAGCCCTCTTCGTCGAAAGGAGCAGCTCTTCTGTATAAAGAGGCTTTGCCAGATAGTCGAAGGCCCCGTTCTTCAACGCCCTTAGAACCAATTCCTCGTCCGTGTGGGCAGTCATCATGATGACCGGGATATCAGGGTCTAACTCCTTTATCCTTTCAAGCGTCGCCAGCCCATCCATATCCGGCATGATTATGTCAAGGAGAATCATAGAGACGCTCCCCTTTTCCCTTTTCAAGATATCCAAACCTTCCTGACCGCTGGATGCGGCAATGGAAGAATACCCGGCAGTCTTCAGGTTTTCTGTTACAACCTCCCGGAAGAACAGCTCGTCATCTATTATTAAGATCTTTTGCATGGGTACTCCTTTAGCCTACAATATATACCTGCTTAAATCTTCATTCTTTATTATGTCTGCAAGCTTTTCCTTCACGTACTGACCAGTGATCGGGATCGTCTGGCCTTTGATATCCGGGGCCTCAAAAGATATCTCCTCGAGAATTTTTTCCATTATGGTGTAAAGCCGTCTTGCCCCGATATTTTCAGTCCTTTCATTTACAACCGTGGCGATCCCTGCAATCTCCGTTATGGCCTCATCCCTGAAGTCCAGAACAATCTCCTCTGTTTCCAGAAGGGCCACGTACTGCCTTATAAGGGCATTCCTTGGTTCCATCAATATCCTTATAAAGTCTTCCTTTGTAAGGGAGTCAAGCTCAACCCTTATTGGGAACCTCCCCTGTAGCTCAGGGATAAGGTCTGACGGTTTGGATACGTGGAATGCCCCTGCTGCAATGAAAAGGATATGGTCTGTCTTTACCATCCCGTATTTGGTGTTTACCGCTGAACCTTCAACTATGGGAAGGAGGTCTCTCTGCACGCCCTCCCTGGAGACATCGGGGCCTGTTCCCTTTTCCCTTCCTGCTATCTTGTCTATCTCATCAAGGAACACTATCCCAGACTGCTCAACCCTGTCTATGGCAATCTTTGTAACCTGCTCCATATCCACGAGCCGTCCAGCTTCTTCCTTGGAGAGGAGATCCATAGCATCAGGGACCTTAACCATCTTCTTCTTAGTTCTCTGGGGAAACATGTTTGAAAAGACATCCTTAAGGTTAGATTCTATATCCTCCATCGCCGCCCCTGAAAGGACTCCAACGACAGGACTTGCCTCCTTTACCTCTATCTCTACGAACCTCTCATCAAGTTTTCCCTCTTTCAACAGCAACCTCAGCTTGTCCCTGGTTGTCTTCTGGGACTCCTCATGAGAAAGCTCTGTCGTTGTTATAGGCCCTGGCGGAAGGAGGATGTCCAGAAGTCTTTCTTCTGCAATCTCCCTTGCCTTGTCCTTCACTTTCTCGGACTCTTCCTTCTTGACCATCCCGATCCCTATGTCGGTTAGTTCCCGGATGATGGATTCCACATCCCTTCCGACGTACCCAGCCTCTGTGAACTTGGATGCCTCCACTTTCATAAAGGGGGCCTGGGCAAGCCTTGCAAGTCTCCTTGCAATCTCGGTCTTGCCGACTCCGGTAGGGCCTATCATGATGATGTTCTTCGGGGCCACCTCATCCCTAAGCTCCTTCGGGATCTGCTGCCGCCTCCACCTGTTCCGCAGGGCAATGGCCACGGCCTTTTTTGCCTTTCCTTGGCCGATGATATATTTATCCAGTTCTGCTACTATTTCTCTTGGTGTAAAGTTTGTCATATTCCCTAACCGGGGACAGTCCCTATTCTACGACTTCGCTTCGCTGCACCCGTAAAATAGGGGCAGTCCCCTTACAGTTCCTCCACAGTTATGTTTGAATTTGTATATATGCAGATATCCGATGCTATCTTCATAGCCTCTTCAACGACCCCTTTTGGCTCCATCCCTGTATGTTTTACCAGTGCCCTGGCGGCAGCTTGGGCAAATGCGCCTCCTGAGCCTATGGCGGCGATTCCGTCATCAGGTTCAATGACGTCGCCGGTACCGGAGATAATAAATGTATGCTCAAAATCGGCCACAATCAGCAAGGCCTCAAGCCGTCTCAGCGCCCTGTCGAGCCTCCAGTCCTTTGCAAGCTCTACTGCGGCCCTTGTGAGGTTCCCCCTGTATTGTTCAAGCTTCGCCTCAAACTTCTCAAACAGGGTGAAGGCGTCGGCAGTGGAGCCTGCAAACCCGGCAATCACTTTGTCGTTATAAAGCCTGCGCACCTTCTTTGCGCCGTGCTTCATAACGGTATTTCCCATGGTGACCTGCCCATCGCCTGCAATTGCCACCTTCCCGTCCTTGCGGACGGCTATGATGGTTGTGCCGTGAAAGGTTATGCCTTCTCTATCGCTCATTAGTTGCTCCATAATTTTTTAGAAATTGTTCTGCAAAGTGGCGCAGGCTTCCAGCCTGTGAATGACAGGCAAGATGCCTGTGCCACTATTGCCTACTCTTTACTTTCTCAGCACATAAACCGCCGTTGCCTCCGTCCAGTCGGAAGGAGGAAGCTGGTTCAGCCTCTTAACAAGATCGCTTATCATCCCTGTAGACTTTGCATCATACACCTTGAAGATCCCCTCCTGGAAACCAAGCGGGATTATATCCTCTTTCTGTTTCGTTGCAATGACCTTTATCTTCTCCTCCGCCTTGCTCCCTGTAAATCCGGGAAGGAACTGCGCCTGGAGGTTGATCCCGCTCTCAGCTTGAGGGAACTCATAGGCCTTTCCGGCCTTTACGCTGTTGTCCTTGTTTATTGAGTTAGGAAAGAGTAGGGTAACAGAGCCGTCGGCTGCAATAGAAAAGATATATATGTAGCAGTCGGAATTGGCTTGATATAATACCTTTGTTTCTTCCCCTTCCTTCAGGATCGTTTTTGACAGTGCGAGCTTCAGGGAAAGTCCCTCGCCTTTCTCCGGATATACAGGCTCTATCATGGCCTTGAGCTTCACCCTGTAAAGGTTTCTCTCCTTCTCATCCCAGCCCTCTTTTATAATTTCTATCTTATCTATCTTTCCCCGGACTGAGGCATAAATCAGGTCATCGGCAAGCTGGTAGTTGGAGACAAGGGTATGGGACTTTATAAAAGTTCCGACCGCCGCATCTATTGCCTTGCTCTCGGCATCCCTCTTTGCCCGCTCCTTAACCTCCTTCGGGGTTTCTATGTCTCCCTGATACGCCTCCCCCTCTGCCTCGATCCAGACAGGGTTTTCAGCACCATAAGAAAGGTTCGTTGCAAGGATGCAAAATAGTATTATTATGAAACTCTTCATCTCAGCCTTATCTCCATCAGCTCCTTCGGCACAATCAACTGCGGAGTTTGCTCGTTGTTATAGAACTTCCTTGCAATACGTTCCACCTGCGGCTTTATATACTCGAACAGGTTCCCAATCTCCACGCTCCCGTTGGTCTCGGCCTCTCCTTTCAATCCCTTCAGCATGAAATAGGTGAAGAGTCCGTGTCCCTTTTCCTCATATGTAGAGCTTATCTGCTCGCCGGAGGCCGCGGAAAGGACCGCTACCTTTGAAGGGATTGCGGATGCCTTCATATTCATGACCAGCGGCCTTGCGCCTTTGGCAATGACCGACCGTCCGCCCGCGCCGGAAAAGCAGGAGTCAAGGGCAACCACTATCTCCTTTGCCTCAAGCTTTCCAAGCTGCTCGTAAAGCCTTTTGAGGGAATAACCTGTCTCATCAATAAACGTCGGGTCTCCGTCGTAAGGCACAAGAAAGGCATCTCCTGTTTTTGGATTTGGCGCTCCATGGCCGGAATAGTAAATAAAAACGGAGCCGCCTTTCTCGACATTGTTGGAAAGCCACTTTCCGAAGTATTTCTCAAAGTCATTCCTTGTTGCCTTGTCATTTGTGAGCGTAACTACATTCTCTTCAGGATAACCCATCACCTTTGTGAGGTACTCTGTCACAGTTTGCGCATCGTGGACTGCGTAATCTGCCGCAGGGAGCTTCTGACGGTATTGTTCAATGCCAATTACAATGGCGTATGCGTTCTTGTTTGCCTTTGCCTTTGTTAATGGAAGCTCGTCTACGTCCGATTTGATAATGGGCGAAGATGGTGTTTTAGGGGGTACCACTTTTTCTGTGCTATACGTAATATTTGTTGGTACATCCGCTAATGCCAACACCTTTTTATTATTAACAATTTGTCTCACAATATCCTGGATTGCATCTTCATAAGAGATTTCTAACTTTTCTTCGATAGGTTTGGTTCTAAAAAAACCATAAAAGGTTACTTCATATTTATTTGATTTATAGCTCGAGAAATTTATTTTATTATCCTTATCTCTATATAAAGTGCAATCTATAGTTACAGAAACATCACCTTTTTTAGTTTGAAGAGGCCAATACAGAGGCATTGGATAAATGGCTGGCCAGCTAATTTTCCAATTGAATCCTCCTTCGTCTTTAGGAAGGAGAAGAACATCCAAAATGAGATACCTTTCTTTAGAATCTATATTTTCCATTGAAGTATCAAGGACGGATTTAAAAAAGTGAGTATTTTTAAGATGGCTGATAAAAACTTCTTTTATCTTTTTCCTTTCTTGATCAGATATTGCGGAAGAAAGACCTTTTATATTAATGGAGTCGACATATAGATTTACATCACTGGCTGGTTCTGTCTTTGATACCTCAAAAGGCTGAGGGAAAGAAGTAAATTTTACTGAACAACTGCTTAGAACAATTGGCATCAAAATGAACAGGGCAAGCATGAAAAGTCTTTTGAAAGAATTAGACACAGATCCCAATTTCAGTCTGTTCACAGCGATCTCCTTATTTATCGGTGGGCGGAGCCCACCTTATCAGAACTACTAAACCAAGAAATAAACTTTTTAACAGTTCTTAGCTTAAATCGCGAACCCTTCCTGTTGCAGGGCCTTTCTAACTGTGTCTCTGACATTAGATGTAATCTCTATAGCACGAAGAGCCTCTTCCTTTGTTACTTCTTCGTCTTCCCCAGGATACCTCGTTGTTATTGCAAAAGGAGTAAGTTCTTCCGAGTCACGAACTGTGTCAGGCCAGATTGCCTTTTCTGTGCACAATTCCAGGAGACGGGCAATATTATGTGTATAAGGAAAATCAACATTGTGAAACACCAGATATGCCTTTAAGTGCTTCTCTGCACATTGTTGTGCATGATATGCAATGAGACGGTAAGGTGCGCTCGATGAAAGAGTCAATGCATGGCGCGCTAATTGAAGGTCTTCATCTCCAAAAGACAGCCACTGTTTTACCTTTAATAAACTCTCGGCATCAGTGACACTCATAGAGTACCTTTCCTTCTTTCCAAGCTGGTCGAGCAACAGTGCCTGGAATGTGACGGTCTCGATCAAACTCTTCCGGTGTCAGAATGATGATGTCCCTGGCAAATCCGATTCCGCTCAGTGAACGATCCATAGCAACCATCAATGCTCGACGACTTCCCTGAAAAGGACATACCACCAGAAGATCGACATCGCTGTGCTCATCCATGCTGCCGCTGGCCTGAGAGCCAAAAAGAATTATCTTTTGAGGATGAAAAATTTCGGCAAGTCGTTGTGTTGCTTCCTGTATTTTTTTTTCGCTTATCACTGGAATAACCCCTCAACCTAACTCGCTGTGGTTCTAACTATAAGTCGTTAATAAATCAAATTAAAAACCTGCGTCTTTACCTTAACAGATGCCTGATCACTGGCCACTGCTCTTTGCCTTCGGATGTGCCTTATCGTAAACCGCCATCAGCCTGTCCATGCTCAGATGGGTGTACTTCTGTGTCGTGGAAAGGGAGGCATGCCCCAGCATCTCCTGGATTCCCCTCAAGTCCGCCCCGTTATCCAGAAGATGGGTGGCGAATGTGTGCCTCAGAGAATGGGGAGTCACCTTTTTTCCTACAGCCAACCCGGAAGTGTATTTTTTCACGAACCTTTCCACGCTTCTCTGGGTCAGTCTCCCGCCTCTTAAATTCAAAAACAGTGGCCGGTTAGGGTGTAGGGTGTAGGGTGCAGGGTGTAACTGATCCCTGATCCCTGACCCCTGATCCCTGACTTTCAGGTATTTCTCTATCGCACTGACCGCTTTTTCACCTATCGGGACTATCCTTTCTTTACTCCCTTTCCCCAGGACCTTCAAGACACCTTCCTTCAGGTCAATGTCGTTCCTGTCAAGACCGACAAGCTCACTGACCCTGAGCCCGCAGGAATAAAACAGTTCAAGGATTGCCCTGTCTCTCACCTTCCCCAGTGATGGACCTTGCGGGACTTCCATCAGGGCAAAGGCCTCATCAACAGAGATAAAAGAGGGAAGCGTCTTTTCACGTTTAGGGATTGATACCATCCCGGCCGGATTATTCGCCATATAACCCTTCTTTATCATGAAATCGAAGAAAGATCTGATAGATGCAAGTTTCCGGCCTACAGAGCTCTTTTTCTCCTTTTTATAAAGGGAGCCTATGTATCTCCTTACGGTCAGATGGTCAATACCTGTTATCCCATCTCCACCAGCTTCTCTGGTCAAAAAGGCCTGGAATTGAGACAGGTCTCTCGTGTAGGCCTCAACGGTATGGGGAGAGCGGTTCTTTTCCACCTTAAGGTATTCTTCGAAGCTTTTCAGGAACTCTTTCATAGCACCCCTGAGTCCTTTGCAAAAACATTATAACTATTCCAATATAATAATCAACGAAAAATATGATGCAAATAGTGACAGGACAGCGTGTTTAAAACCGCTTGACAATCCTTGAGCAGAGTCATACTATCTAAGCACCTTATTTTACTAAATTATATACTATGTCTTTTCTGAAAAAACGGCGGGAGGCCATTGTTGGGAAAAGCCGTAATTGTGAGCTTTGAGGACAGCGTAATAAAGGTTGTTTATGCCTCTGCGAAAGGAGGCAATGTAGCAGTTACTGATACGCTGATTTTAAACGATGAACAGTTTGACAACTTCCTTCTCCGGGAAAAGACAAATCAATTCATAGTAACGCACAGTTTCAAAGACTTCTTCCAGGAAGTCTTCTTTATCCCTCCTGTAAAAGATAAATATGTAGAGAGCCTGATAGAGGCAGAGATCAAGAGGAAGGCGCCTTTTTCAACTTTTTCATTTATCCATACCGATTTGGGCGAAAAGGTCGTGGATGGGAAGAAGATGAGGGAAGTCTTTGTCTTTGCGGTAAGAAATGACGAGATAAACGGCATAGTTAACAGGTTTATCCAAAGAGACAAGGTGGTCAAGGCCTTTTACCCTGATATCTTTGTCATTGCCTCCATGATGGACTTAAAAGATAAGTCGGTACTTGGTGTGATAGAGGCCGGACTGAACAAGACCCTTTTCCTTGTCAGCAAAGGGAATATCTGCTTTGTGAGGACCGTTCAATCCCTTGAACATGGTCTTGGGGACCTGGATATCCAGAATATAAATATGACGGTAAACTATTGCTGGCAGTCGCTCAAGATAGGGCCGTCAATCGTCATGCTCACCGAACACCTTTGCAGGAATTACAATGCCACCATGAGTGCAGCGGCGCCTATTGCATGTCTCACGCAACGTTACATTTCCGCGAAGAGTGAAGTTGCCCATGACTACACAGCCCCAGTCTCTGCTGTTCTTGTCCCGGCATCCGGCAGGGCAAACCTTCTCATGAAAGAATATAAACGTTTCTTTCAGGCAAGACAGCTCCTTGTTTACTCTTCTTTCTTGTTCCTTATATCCTCTTTTATAGGGGCGGGGTATGCTGCATATTCAACAAGTAAAATCGGTGAAATGAAAAAGCGGCTGATCTCTGCGAGGAAGACCCTTCCCGGCATAGAAGGGATTATAACAGCGTACGACAGCAAAAATGAGGAGTTAAACCGCTATGCCCCTTATCTTGCCTTGATAAATAGTTCTGCTTCAATTCCTGACCTCCAGGGTTTCCTCTATTTGCTCTCAAAGTTGAATATGGACAGTGTTCAACTTGTCTCCATATCCGTGACACCCGGAGAGCGTGTCCTTCATTCCGAACTGAAAGGGAGCGTAAAATCAGATAGTTATGGGGATGCTCAAAGGGATTACCAACTCCTTGTTGATCGGATAGGCAAATTGAAGGGGGTTGCTGTTACAGATCATAGTCTCGACTTAATAAAGAAGGAGTTCCAGATAAAGGCGGACTTCAATGATTTATGAGAGACTGAAAAAAAATCTGATATACTACCTCCTGACCGGTATTGTCCTGGGGGTTGTAGTTATTGCCGTTGTTTTGATCGGGAAATATGAGGAGAATCTCGCCCAAAGCATTGACAGCTTTGAGAGGATAAGGATGAATTCGATAAGGATGTCAAAGGCTACAGAGGAGAAGGAAAGGATAATCAGGGATATAAAAGAGCTGCTCCCTGCCAGGTATCACTCTACAAGTAATGAAGAGCTTCTTTTATCAGCGATTGATAGTATAAAGGCCAATATTAGAGGATGTGATATAACGATTGCAAACATTGAAAAAAAGGGAGGAGAGTTAACCCTTCCGGTCAGCATAAGGATATCTTCTGACAGTTACGGTATGCTGGTCGACAGGGTCGGGTTCCTGCAAGGTCTGACTTACCCTCATTTCAGGGTGGAGAGTATCCTTATCGAGCGGTCGGAAGAAATGGGAGGCCTCATCTGCAAGATTTCCGGGGCATTTACAATCCCTGCCGAAAAGGTCGAGGGTGAGAGACATAATGGATAATATCTTAAAGATCAAGATTGCCTTTCCTTTTTTGTTTGTTGCTATCGGTTTATTCGCTGTAAGGTTTATTGATTACAAGCTGGTGCTCAACCCTTCCGAGATGCGGATAGCTGATTTTGTCCAGGAGGAGGTCTTGCTTCAGGCAAAGAGAGATCGCCCCGTTATAGCTGCTAATCTGAAGAGTCCCATAGAAATGCCGTCTTCACCAGCGAACGGGTTCCCCCCGGTGCCTTTGGATCAGCTTGTTCCGCAGCAGGGTAAGCCAGAGGCTGATTCCCCTGAATTCAAGGTTACGATGATCGTCATTGGCGCTAAAACAAGAATGGCGATTCTAAATGGGTCGGTTGTCATGGAGGGAAGTTTTGTTGATAAGGTGGTTGTGAAAAGGATAGAAAAAGACAGGGTACTGCTTGCCGAGCATGATGTAAAAAGCGGTAAGCTCAGTCCCGTTTGGTTTTCTCTGGAGGGGACAAAGAAATGATAAAGAGAAGATGGTGTCTGCTGATACCGATAGTTTTGGCTTGCAGCGCATGTGCCACAAGCAGGAAGGCTGAAGGTCCGACGGCTGCAAAAGAGGAGAAATTAAATACTTCTGCTGACGGTTCCGGGACGGAACAGAGTGGCAGTGAGAAAGTAGCTGGGGAGGTTGCCGTCAATCCGGCTTTATCGGTGCCGGAGTTCGTCCCTCTTTCGGAGGACCTCTCGCCCTTAAAGACAAGGATAGTTTCAATCTCTGCACGCAGCACTCCACTAAAGGACGTCCTTTTCGTGGTTTCCGAGGCGACAAGACTCAATGTTATCATGGATGCAGGGGTGAACCCTGAGCTTCCAGTGACACTTGTGTTGAATAACGTAAGCGCCGAGGATGCCCTGAATATGGTCTCTTCATCCGCCGGCTATTTTTATTCGATCAAGGGGAATGTGCTTACAGTGAAGGCGCTGGATACTATGATGTTTGAGTTTGGGCAGCCCTCGGTCATACAGGATTATGCCGTGAATGTTGGCGGAGATATATTGGGTGGGTCTTCAGGGACTACGGGGGGGACCAGCGGCATTAAGGGAAATGTTTCACAGTCGGTGCAATCTGACAAAGACGCTACCAAATTATGGGATTCCATAGAGAAGACCATAGGAAGCCTCGTCGGGGCGACGGTATCTTCTTCAACTTCTGCATCCTCTGCTCCTGGTCTTCAGGCCGCATCTGCAAAAGCCGAACAGCCTCATATAAATGTCAACAGGATGACCGGGACCATAGTTGTTACAGCTGCAAAGAAAGACCTGGAAAAGGTAGAGGACTATTTGACACGTCTCAAGAAGATCCTTGGCCGTCAGGTGATTATCGAGGCAAGGGTCGTAGAGGTTCAGTTGTCCGATGGGCTCAAATACGGGATTGACTGGACTTCCATCAACGCCCTGAATGTGGCCGGAACTACGAGCGTAGGAACCAGTAACTTCACAAATGTATTAGACAAGAGCCTTCCATCTTTTAACATCGGGGTCACAAGGAACAACTTCAATGCGGTATTAACTGCCCTTAATCAACAGGGGAACATAAAGACCCTTTCCAACCCAAGGGTAAATATAATGAATGGTCAGACGGCCCTGTTGAGTGTTGGCCGCAATACTAATTTTATCTCAAAGGTGGAGACTACGACTACACCAGGGAGTTCAGGAACAGCAGCTACAACAACTTTTTCAGTCACGACCCAGAACGTCCTGTCAGGAGTCATGATCGGCATGGCCCCCATCGTCAACGAAAACGGAGAGATCTCTATGGCCATTACACCTATAATCTCTGACCTTGTGAAGCTGGAGGACAGGACTGTCGGGACTGTTGGACAGAACACAATTCAGATATCCCTGCCCACTGTTGATCTGAGGGAGCTGAATACAACAGTTAAGATAAAAGACGGTGAAATGGTCATTATCGGAGGGCTCATACAGAACAGAGACAGGACCCAGGACAATCAGGTCCCGTTTCTGGGACGGATACCAATTCTTGGATATCTCTTCAAAAGCAGGGAGGTGATCAAGGAGAAGACAGAGCTTGTAATAATGCTTAAACCAACGGTGGTGGTCTTCTGATATGGCGCTGAGACTTGGAGAGCTGTTAAAGTCAAAGGGTTTTGTATCCGACGCCCAGTTGAACGTGGCAATGGCACAGCAGACCATAACAGGAGACCTCCTGGGCGACACGCTTGTAAAGCTTGCCTTTGTCTCTTCGAGGGAAATGGCCCAGGTACTTGCAGAGCAGGCGGGGACGGAGTTCCTCGACCTCTTTGAATACCCGCCAACGGACGAGGCCCTGCGCCTTGTCCCCAGGGACATAGCAGAAAAGACAGGGTTCCTGCCACTCAGTGTTGGGGAAAAGGGGATAGCTATTGGGGTTACAAACCTGACTAACATTCTTGCCATAGATACTGCTGCCAAGCTCACCGGTAAGCCTCCCAGGGTTTATATGGTGGATTCAGACAGTTTTTATGCAACCCTTGAGCGGGCCTATTATTTTCTTGAAAATCCAATACATAAGCGTATAGATGCCATAGTCAACGATATAAAAAACGCAGTCGCCCAGACAGCAGCAACCGTCGCGTCTCTTTCCGAAATGATAATAATGGACGGCATTAAAAGAAATGCGACAGATATCCATATCATGCCGGCGGCAGAGACAGTCCATATCCTTTACAGGATAGACGGAGTGCTTCAACATGCCAGATGCCTTCCAAGAAGCACGCAGAATGGAATTGTGTCGAGGATAAAGATCCTTTCCCAGTTAGACATTGCGGAGCAGAGGCTCCCCCAGGACGGGTCTTTTACTTTTTCCTTCCTTAGCAGAAAGTATGATATGCGTATCTCTACAATCCCCACAATATATGGAGAGAACGTTGTCATCAGGGTCCTTGGCGGGTCAGGTCTTCTTCTACGCATATCAAGCCTTGGGTTTGATGAGCAGGACACGGAGAGACTGAAACTCCTGTTCTCAAAGCCTTACGGGATAATCCTGATTACCGGACCCACCGGTAGCGGTAAGACCACTACCCTTTATGCTGCGTTAAGGGAGATTGACCTTCTTGAAAAGAATGTCATAACTGTTGAAGACCCGGTTGAATACAAGTTGAGCTTTGTGCGGCAAACTGAAGTAAACGAAAAGGCCGGGTACGATTTTGCCCTGGCAGGCAGGAACTTCATGCGTCAGGACCCGGACGTGATCCTCCTGGGTGAGATAAGGGACGAGGAGACGTCGAAGATTGCCATACGGTCGTCCATTACGGGACATCTGGTCCTCGCTACACTCCATACTAACGATGCCGTCACATCAATACCCCGTCTTGTGGACCTTAATGTTGACAGGTATCTCTTATCTGCTTCCATCCTTGCTGTGGTTGCCCAGAGGCTGGTGCGAAAGATATGCATGAACTGCAAGGCCGAGGTTGATATAGAAAATGGTTATTTAAGGTCTATCGGACTTCCAGACCTGGAGGGAAAGGTAAAGAAGGCCCACAAAGGCGCTGGCTGTGTCCTGTGTAGCCATACAGGATATGCAGGCAGGATATCTATAGGAGAAATACTCATTGTTAACGATGAAATAAAGGAACTGATATATTCAGGGGCTTCCGTGCAGGCAATAAAGGAAGCTGCCTCAAGAAACGGCATGAAGACACTCAGGGATGCGGGTATAAGGAAGGCCATTGCAGGGATTACGACCTTTGAAGATGTGGTAAGGGTGGCAGGCTGATGCCTAATTTCTCATTTAAGGCAGTAGATTCTAACGGTGCTCTGGTAAGAGGCTCCATAGAGGCCTCTGATCTGGAAGCGGCCGCCGAAACTATTTTTCACGGCGGGCTTAACGTTCTTGAAATAAGAAAAGCGAACGAACTTCTTGCATCGATCAGAAAAAGATACCTTGCCAGAACCATAAAGAGAAAGGACATTATTGAGTTTGCAAATAACCTTTCCGTGATGTTAAAGACAGGTGTTCCCATTGTTACAGCCCTTTACGACATAGCTGAAACAACGGACAACGTTTATCTGAGGCGAAACATCCAGAATATAGGCCACCTGGTTGAATACGGCTCAAGATTTTCTGATGCAGTGTCCCTTCACAAAGATATATTCCCGGAGGTATTTATTCATCTTGTGGTAGTTGGCGAGGAGACTGGGGGACTGGATAAAAGTCTTGCTGATCTGGCAATGCATCTGGGAAAGATGGATGATCTGGCCGAAGCGATAAAGAGCGCCTTGATGTATCCGACCTTTGCCATTATTACCACAACCGGGGCCCTTCTTTTCTGGCTGAAGTTTGTATTGCCGGGTACTATGAGCATGTTTAAGGGCATGGGTGTGGCCCTTCCCCTTCCAACGAGGATACTCCTTCAGATGAGTAATTTTACCGAATCCTACTGGTATCTTATGCTTATGACTCCATTTGCCCTTTTTACCCTGGTAATGGCGATGAATAGAAGAGCGGAAACCAGATATTACATTGATGCGGCCAAGATCAAGATGCCAGTAATGAAGCACATCGTTTACAATAAACTCCTGGCCCTGTATGCTGAGCAGATGCGTATACTCAGCGTCGCAGGAATAACTGTCACCAGGTCCATGGACATAGTAGCCAGGATTATAGGGAACGAGGTTTTCAGGTTGGCCATAGAGGGGTCTCTGCAGGACATTTCAGCCGGGAGCGGGATATCGGAAGCCATGAAAAAGCGGGAGGTCTTCCCAAAGATGATGACCAGGATGGTCTTTATAGGGGAATCCAGTGGAAGCCTTGATGAGCAGTTTGGCTACCTCTCTGAGTACTACCTGAAGAGGTTGGACGATGTAGCCGAGAGGATTGGCAAAATGATTGAGCCGATAGTCATAGTCGTCATAGGGTTGATGTTTGTATTTATGATTATAGGCCTGCTGTTGCCGATATACGACCTGGTAACGAAGATGAAGTAGGGCACGATCTTGAAAATCCCCCTTAATCCCCCTTTTCCAAAGGGGGAAAAGTTAGGTCCCCCTCTTTGGCAAAGAGGGGTTAGGGGAGATTTTTGGAGTAGACTAAATGAATATTCTCGAATTCTTCGGATTAAAGGAAGATCCGTTCAGGCTGACGCCGGATCCTGCCTATTTCTTCCCTTCCACAGGGCACAATGAAGCCTTGCAGTCCCTAAACTACCTGGTGGAGCAGAGAGAAGGATTTGGTCTCGTCTCCGGGGAGCCTGGAACAGGGAAGACCACCCTTATCAGTGTCTTTATGGAAAGCTGGAAGGACAAGGCGGAGATCGCCATGATACTCACTCCTCGCTTGTCTCCTGAAGAGTTTCTAATGTCTGTCCTGGACGACTTAAATGTAAAGTCTGAAAAAACAAATAAGAACGATATACTGAAGGCCTTCCGGGACTTCCTTGTGGACAGGTCTCAGGCCGGCCGGCCTGTGATTATCATCGTTGATGAGGCCCAGAACCTTCCTGATGAGACCCTTGAAGAGCTGAGGCTCCTTTCCAACCTTGAGACCGATAAAAACAAGCTCCTGCAGATAATCCTGATGGGTCAGCCGGAGATTAACGAAAGGCTGCGGCAAAACAATTTCCGCCAGTTGAACCAGAGGATCACAGTCAGAATAAGGCTTTACCCTCTTTCCACTGAGGAGGCCCTGGACTACATTAACTACAGGCTTATCAAGGCAGGAAAGGGGTTTTTAAGGATGGATGAGAAGCTGAAGAAGCCAATCCACAGACATTCAGCGGGAGTCCCAAGGTTAATCAATATCCTTTCATCGCGGGCAATTATGATTGCCTATCTTGAGGGCAGCAATGTGGTAAGCAAGAAGCACGTTATGTATGCCGTGAGGCATCTCAGGGAAGACCAGGAAATGCCTGAGAGCAGGTTGTCTCCTTACAATGCATTGATATATATGATCCCGGCGGCGATGCTTCTTTTAGTCGGGTATTATGCAATAGTTAGATGGAAAGGATAGTTTTTACGGCATCCGTTCTAATCTCTGCATACCCAGTTCACCGTTTTTATCCCCCAGCTTCCTGAGTCTCGAGAAATAATCCCTTGCCTGATCGTATCTCTTCTCCCTTTCATAAAGAAGGGCAATGTTCAGCAGGGCCGACTGGCTGGTTCCGTCAATGGAGATGGCCTTCAGAAGAGAGTTTTCAGCCTCTATGTTTTCCCCTGTTTTAGCGGATACAATCGCCGAATTGACCAGGGCAGGGATATAATCCGATCTGATATTCAATGAATTCTTCAGATATCCGGCTGCCTCATCATGTCTGCCCATTTTTATCAGCAGGGCAGCGATCTTGTTTATAATCCTGTAGTTATCGGGCTCTATCTCAAGGGCCTTATTATACTCCGATGCTGCGCTTAACAGGTCATCACCTTTTTCATACCCCACAGCCGCGTATATGTGCTGTTCTTTTGCCCCTGGGATGTGTTCCTCCTGAATGGGCACAGGATGTTGCATTTCTACCGGTATTTCCGGCTTTCGGGATTCAATGGCTTCTGTCGGATGTTTGGCAGGTAGTGCTTCAGGTTTTGTGAGAACGTAATGGGTCTTATTTTTAGCCGGTGCTGCGACAGGTTCTATTTTAGGCGTAGTTGTTGGAAGGGTGGGCTCCACCGGCATGGCAGTCTGATTGATGCCGTCCGCCCTGGTTTCCTGTGATGCAGTGACACTGTCTTTATTTAAGGCGTAGCGATCAGTCAGATAAATCGCAGCCAGGCCGAGGCCTGTAAATATTGAAATAATGGTTGCGAAGAGGAGTATCTTTCTGCGCCTGGATTCCTCCTGCTTTATGGCCGAGACGCTGCTGCTGAGGCCGGGATGAACATCCCTCTTGGGTTGCTGCTGTTTTACCCTGGATAATATGTCGGATAGTATGCTCATAAATTAGTCGTTGCTGTCCTTTACACTGAACGAAAGGGATGATGTTGTCCGCTCAGGATTGGCGGCTATTTTCTTATATCCGGTCTTTTGCAACTTCGCGTATTTTTTTAGCTGATTATAAACTTTCCACGAGTACTTTGTCCTCTTTCCCTTTGATACCGCGTTGTAGCAACCCACAGCCTCCCATGTGTATCCGTGTTTTTTAACACATGTATTAAGTATCCTGGCTCCGGCGCTGACATTGTAACATGGATCACTGATAAGCCTTTGCCGGTCAAGCCCCAGCGGCCTGATCCAGGACGAGTTTATCTGCATAAGCCCGATATCAAAAGAACCATCGTGGTTTTTGTGTATGACTTTTGTGTTGAAATTTGATTCCGTCTCAGCTATACTCTGCAAAAGCTTGGAATTAATGCCGTAGATGCCTTCCTGCTGGCTGAAACAAAAGGCCTGTGCAATGGAAGGTAAAGTCAGTAAAATAGTGATAGTCAGCTTCAAGGTATCCATTCAGGCCGTAAGTTTAGCAGATAACAGGCAAGCAAATCAAGACAATTGCAAACGGTCTCTCCTCGCCGAATGTTTCTATCGGGGATAGAGTTTTAAGAAAACCGGATTTTTGATTGACCCATTTGGAATAACAATTGCATATTTCTTTTGTAGCATAGCAATTAAATTCACATGTCTGAAAGGAGAGTCAAATGCAGAGAATCAGGAATCAGAAAGGTTTTACCCTGATCGAGTTGTCGATAGTCCTTGTGATTATCGGGATCATCCTCGGGGCTGTGCTGAAGGGCCAGGAGTTGATAAATAACTCCAAGGCAAAGAGGATACAGAGTGATTTGAAAGGCATAGAAGCAATGATATGGACCTATTATGACCGTAAAGGTAGATTCCCTGGTGACTGTAACTTAGGTGGGACTTATACCTATATTCCACCACTTTTGGCCATCGGGACCGCAACGCCTCCCAGCAATAATGCCGTTCCAACAGCAGATTATTGTGCTACGGCTGCAACTCTTGAAACGATAAATACCTCATTTTCGGATATGCGCGTATCTCGACTTTTTTCAACTTCAACTCCAAACATTATTCTTGCAAAGCATCAGCAGGGTGATTACTTTAAAATAGGAAGTACCGCGCTAATTGCAGGCGTTTCGTATAATATAATAGTGACTTACGGTTTGCCGGCATGGATGGCAAAGATGTTAGATGTAGCGATTGATGGTGCGGAAGATGGAACTGCCGGCAGAATTAGAAATTATTCCGCCGCTCCTGCGTCAGGTACTGCATGGCCTTTGGACACGCTCAATGACCAGATAGTCTCAATGTCATATTTCTTTGATAAGAACCCATAGATTAATGCGTGACGATGTAATAGAGGCAGGCCCACTGCCTGCCTCTATTATCAGGCAATCCCATTGTTGACTTTATTAGTAGCAATAATCTCGATTGTTTCCGGCTATTACCTTTTAATATCTACATCACCTGATTTGCCTCTTGATTACGTTACCCGCAGGGCGATGTGGGGAATCATCCTGACCCTCATCGGAGGGATAATGGCTATGATCCATATTTTCAGACGTTCAAAATGATGGAAATAGAGGATATGATGCGGCTCTCTACACATCGCAAGTCACTCTTCACCAACAAAAATGGTTTTACCCTCATTGAACTGGCAATGGTCATGATAATTGTCGGTCTCCTTCTTACTATTGGGATGAGCCTGGTTGGCCCGTTGACAAAGAAGGCCAAGCTTATTGAGGCGAGGGAGGCGGTGAAGGCGGCAAAAGAGGCGGTGCTGGGTTTTACTGTAAGGAATAATGGTTTATTGCCCCCACTCTTGCCTAATCCGCCTGGGCCGCTTGGAGCTTCTGGTGCTGCAACAATAGATGCTTGGGGGAAAAATCTCTTTTATATTAGCGAAACTGAGACTACGCAGGGGACAGGTGTTGATGTTTGCGGCCTTACGACCCCGGTGACTCCTATAACTGTGAGGATGTGTCCTAATGTCGCCTGTGCAGCACCAACCAGCACTGTCAGTAATGTTGCCTTAGTGATAATAAGTGGTGCGGATAATTTCAATATACAGACAAACATTAGCGGCGCTAATAATGTTGATATCTACCCGGTTGATACACCAAACATCGACAATTATACGGTTGCTCCAGATCCGAACAGGCTGGAAAACTATGATGATGTTGTTGTATATGTCTCGCTGGATGAGATCAGGACAGCCAGAGGATGTGCGCAACCGTTGGTCATAACATCGCCGACTACGCTACCGCAGGGTGAAGAGGACTCTTTCTATTCGTATTCTCTTCAAGCAATTGGTGGAAGACCTCCGTATACTTGGAGTATAGCCACTCAGCCCGGCAGCGGTCTCACTATGAATGCTTCAGGCTTAATATCCGGGACTATTAATGTAAACAATGTGGTTCCCAATACCGGTGAGTTAACGGCATGCAATGGGACGATAAATGTGACGAATGCTACCCTCTCTGATTCTGGAGGTTCTCCTCCAGTTACGTTCACCGGCATAATCCCTGTGAGACCGAAACCTCTGGCAATATCAAATACCGAGATGCCGACGGCAAAGGTAGGAACGCCTTACACTGTCACCCTTAATGGATCAGCTGGGAATTCCACGACATACACATGGACACTTACCGCTGGGACCCTACCCACCGGCTTGAATTTGGTTTTAGGCCAGATAACTGGGACTCCATCGGCTGCCGGGGCACCCAGCTTCACAATCCAGTTGGCAGATCCGTGCCTTACAACAATATCAAAGAGTTTTACGATTACTGTGAATCCATAATTGCTAAGGGTTGGGCGGTTTTGGGGTCAGCATTTCTCCCTCTTTGGAAAAGAGGGGGCAGGGGAGATTTTCAGATAAATGTCTTCTTGTTTGTGAACTCATTAGTATTTACGGTTATTGTACTGTCCCCACCGCATCGTCCTTGCACTCAGTCAACCCTTCCGTAGGAGTGACCGTCACTGTCAGAGTAGATGCATCCACCGTGGTATCCGTGTCGGCGTCAGTCAGCACAAATGAGATTACAAGCGGTCCTTTTGAAAGCCTGTCAGTCAATGTATGGCTTGTAGTCCCGCTCAGTGTCCCGATGGTTGCAGAAATGCTTACAGTTGTACCGGAGGGCAGCCAGTTCATGTTCTCGTCCCCCAGCGTGAATGTGAAGGCCTGGGAAGAGCCGTTTGTAATCGTAAACGGCGTGGATGGCGAAATATCGCAATACACCGGATTTCCTGAAAAGACAAGCCTTAAGGATACCCAGATAGTTTTGCTCGTCAGACAATTGGCTACTGAACAGCCCGGGCCGTCCCAGACGCCGTTTGCCCCATCGTAGACGCCATTTCCATTTGCATCTATAAATTCTTCAAACGGGTCCGTGCTTGCGGAAACCACACCGTTGCAATTTTTGATTGTGCCGCTGTTCCAGCATCCGTCATCGTTTTTGTCAATAAACGGCTCTCCGGTATCGGTAAATTTTTCTCCTGCATCGTAGATGCCGTTGCCGTTGATGTCTTCAAAACCCTCTTCCCCTTGAACAGTAGCTAAAATCGTTGCCCATCCGTCCCGCGGATTATAGGTAGTGGCCGATGGTTCACTGAGGTCGTTAAAAAATGCATTTGAGACTGGGTCACCTGCAACAGCCGGCGTCACATTAACCGGGATTGGCCACTGGGTTCTGAACTTTACGGTTGTAAGTCCCGATTCATCGGTCACATTGCTGCTGTCAATGGCCCCGGCCTCTGCATAAAAAGAGACCGTAGTGCTTTTAAGCACATTGTAGTTTCCAAATCTGTCGGCAATAAAAGCGCTGATGTCGGCCGTTTTGTTAGACCAAACCAGGCCCGGAAGATTAACTTTTGTTGTTGCAATATTAAAGTGGGATGCAGACGGGAGCCCGCCGCCAATGGAGATAGCGGAAGATGATGCTGAAAATACCTGGCTTCCTGATGTGACAGAAGCGGCAATGGTAACAGTTCCCGCTACCGATCCGCTGTTAAGGGTCGTTGAGGCATATCCAGATACTGTGGATGCACTGGCAGTAGTTGGAGTTGTATCCGGGTCCCCTATGTATTCCCCTCCGGCAGACGGGAGTTTGCCGCCGCCAGGACCTACCATGGCGAAACTGACTGATGTCCCGTCGATTGCAGGGTTCCCGTTAATGTCTTTCACGAGGAATTTTATAGTGGAGGTGGATGCCTGTCCGCTCCCTTTGATCCCTATCTTCTGTGGGGAGGCTGAAACGAACTCGACGTTCCCAGTGGCGGGGGCTGATATGATAATTACCGCAGTATTGCTCAAGGAGCCGACCTTGGCCGTTACGGTTACGGTGCCTGGAACGGTGGATGCAGTAAAGGTCACACTGGCAACGCCATTTGAGGTAATGGCCTGGGAGGTTATAGTCCCCATGGCGCTGCTGCTCAGGGTGAAAGATACCGCCGTCCCGTCGGCGACATTCCCTCCTGTTGAGGTGGTAACAGCGGCCTTGATGCTTGATGTCGTGCCGGTAGTTATAGTGGAAGGGGTTGCAGTCACCTCCATATTGGCGGCGGTTGCCGCCCCGCTTCCTGAGCCCGTTCCAATGCTTGCGGCCACTCCGCCATTGTTCTCCGGCAGACCGCTCCCGCCGCATGAATAAAGCATCGACAAAAAGACAATCGCCAATAGGGTACTTGCGGTACGACTAAGTTTCCATGACTCGTTACTCATCACAAACCCCTGTCTAAGAGACGGTTAATGTCGCAGATGCAAAAGCGGAACCTGAGCGGATTTCGAGATTGCTCGTAAATGAAGTTCCGCCGCCGGAAAGATAGTCAACCCGCAGGTAATAGACCCCATCGGCATTTGTCGTAGCAATAAATGGCGAGTTTTTTGGTGTAGAGCCGTCGTAAAGCTGGGCATAGCCCAAAGGATCGGGAATTGCCACAGGCAGGGAGATTGAGACCTCGGCATTCTGAACAGGATTGTCTTTTTCATCCTTAATGGTGATCGTAAAATATTGAGTATGGGTGGCAGAGGGGTTAGTGTCGCTGACGGACATGCTAAGTGGATTAATAGAAACAACACTTCCAGTTGGCGCGGTGATTTTATCGCCTGAGCACCCGGCAATCGCCAGGATCAGAAATATTGTAACAAGAAGCTGATACCACGAGTATTCTTTTCTCATACCCTCTCCTGACCTGAACTGTACCGCAAATCAATCGATCCAGATACTATCACAACGTATTTAATATTCCAATACTTTAAAGCGCTCCAATATTTCCTGATTTATTCATCCTTGAATCCTTCCGGTTAATCCCCTATACTTAGCTTGTATGAAAGAAAACAAGCTTGCAGAAGTAGCTGTCCCGGCCCCTCTTGACAGGACATTCCATTATCTCCTCCCTGAAACCCTCGCTGACAAAGCCGCAGTGGGGATGAGGGTTACTGTCCCCTTTGGCAGGAGGTCTGTGACAGGGTATATCGTCGGTTTTCCTAAGGATGAAGAACCTGATGATTCCTTTGAGTTGAAGGAGATCAAGGATTTCCCTGATCCTGAACCTGTTTTCAGCCCGGATATGCTCAAGCTTTACAAGTGGATTGCTGACTACTATATTGCACCGTTGGGCGAGGTAATCAGCACGGCACTGCCGCCGATTATGAAGAGGATAAAAAAGCAGGGGGCAGTGGTCAGGGATCAGGGGTCAGTAAGAGTCGAACTGACGGAAATGCAGAGAGAGGCCTTTTCAACCATCATTGCTGCTATGGATGCGAACGAGTTTGCCCCTTACCTGCTTCATGGCGTAACCGGCAGTGGAAAGACGGAAGTGTACCTGAGGGTAATTGAAGAGTCTCTTGCGCGAGGGAAGGGGGCCATTGTCCTTGTCCCTGAGATATCCCTTACGCCTCAGCTCCTGGGACGTTTCAGGTCTCGATTTGGTGATAAGGTGGCCGCCCTTCACAGTGCCCTGTCTGACGGCGAGAGGTATTCGGAGTGGATGCGGATAAAAAGGGGGGAGGCCAGGATTGTTGTCGGGGCCAGGTCTGCAATATTTGCGCCCATGGATGAACTTGGCGTTCTGGTGGTGGATGAGGAACACGACCATTCATACAAGCAGGAAGAATCTCCGCGATATAACGCCCGAGACCTTGCCGTTGTCAGGGGAAAGATGGTTAAAGGGGTTGTCGTACTTGGCTCCGCTACTCCGTCAATGGAGTCTTATCATAATGCAAAGACAGGAAAGTTTAATTACCTGAACCTCCCCCACAGGGTTGAGGAGCGACCTATGCCCCAGATCGCAGTAGTTGATATGAAGGATACAGGCAAAAGGCGGATTTTTTCCAGTCAAATGACGGAATCCTTGAACAGGTGTATCGGGGAGAAAAAGCAGGCGCTACTCTTTTTGAACAGGAGGGGATTTTCCACGTTCCTGATGTGTTCCGACTGTGGCTTCACCTTTGGCTGTCCCAATTGCAGCATATCTCTGATATACCACCAGGGAGAAGGGTTGCTCAGGTGTCATTACTGTGACTATGTACAAAAGGCCTTTCCTGTGTGTCCTGCCTGCAAAGGTGTAAATGTGGGGCATTTGGGCCTTGGGACCGAAAAGGTTGAGGACGAGATAAAAAAGTCCTTCCCCGATTCCAGGGTTGCCAGGATGGACAGGGATACGGTTTCAAGGAAAGGCTCCCACGAACGAATCCTCAAGAGGATGGAAGAGGGGGATCTGGACATACTTATAGGGACCCAGATGGTGACAAAGGGACATGACTATCCAAATATTACTATGGTTGGCGTTATCTCTGCAGATATATCCTTAAACCTGCCCGATTTTAGAGCGGCTGAAAGGACATTCCAGCTTCTTACTCAGGTGTCGGGCAGGGCTGGAAGAGGAGACGTCCTTGGGAAGGTGATAATCCAGACATTTAACCCCGATCACTATAGCATTGTTGCTGCCAGGAGCCATGATCTGGATGGTTTTTACAGGGAGGAGACGACCTTCAGGAAGGAACTGGGGTATCCTCCTTTTTCCAGACTGATAAGCATAAGGCTCAGGGGGAACAGCGAGGCCAGAACTGCCTTAGCCGCTAATAATCTTGGCGAGCTTGCCAGGAATGAGATGAAGGCGTGGAAGGGTGTAACCATACTTGGCCCCAGCAAGGCCACTATATATAAGATCCGAGGGAAATACCGCTGGCATATCCTGGTCAAAGGAAAAGACAGCGGCAAGCTTCATTCCTTTGTAAGGAAGCTGATTTCTCTGACGAGGGAGGGGTCGGGTTTCAGGGGGGTTGAGCTACAGGTGGATGTAGACCCGTTGAACATGCTTTAGTTGTGGCATTGTAATTGCAACCGTTCTATTCATTCTCAAGGCGATATGTTTTTTTGGGTTTTATAATAATGAAAAAAAAGCTGATAATGGGTTTGGGCTCTATCCTCCTCCTGTTTGCTGTTGGGGGAGCGATTACGGTCCGGAACCTCGAATCCCTGACAAATAATCAAAAAAGCGTCGAGAGGGCGTTGAACGAGCATCATGACTACCTTTGGGCTGTATCAAACCTGCTCACGATCCAAGCCGAGCTTTACAGGTACCAGGCAGGATATGCCGGAAAACTCTCGGACATTAAAAGTTCTGTCGACAGCCTTGACAATGATGTTTTACATCTTATGACCGGTAACCCTGATGAATCTAAAAAGACGTCGTTTAAGGAGGTTCTGTTTCTGCTGGATAGCTATAAGCAAAAGGTGAGCCTGATCCTTATAAACGAGGAGAGGGAGGTTAGATTAAAGCTCGAGAAAGAGGCCTCGGAGCTTGGGGACAGGCTAAAGGAAAGGCTTTTGGGCCTGTACGCTGTTTCCCAGGCCGAGACGGATCAGCTTACCCCAATAATGGAAAGAATAGTTTCTCTGTCCATGATGGTTACCTATCTTACCCTGTTTTTTAGCGGAGCACTAGCAATAGTCGGTTCTGTATGGCTGACAAAGGGGATAACAGGGCCTGTTAACAGGCTTATTGCTGGTACTAGTGCTATTTCTGCAGGTGACTTCGCTAAGCGCGTTAATATAACGTCTGGCGACGAACTGGGTGTTCTCTCAGAAAGATTCAACCAGATGGCTGAGGCAATTTCCACGAGGGATGAGGAGGTTAAGTCCACCCTGGAGAAACTGGAATCAACTAATGAGGAACTCCAGGCCTCTTACAGCCAGATGAAGGCGTTAACGCATGACCTGGAGCATGCAAAGAACGAGCTGGAGGTTGAACAAAGAAGGCTTGTTGAGTCGAGGGAATATCTGCAAAGCGTCCTCGAAGACTCCCCTGATATAATAGTAACAACCGATACCGAGGGAAACATAGTGGAATTCAACAAAGGCGCAGAGGAGATACTCAGATACACGAGGAAGGAGCTGATTGGCACTCCGGCAGAGCTTCTGTATCAGGATGAAGCAGAAAGGCGGGATATATTAAAGATCGTTGAGGAAAAGGGGAGAGCAACCAATTACGAGGCAAGGCTGAAGACAAAAAATGGAAAGGTCCTGGATGTTAGTCTTACTATTTCCCTGCTGCGGGATGGGATTGGCAATGTTGTCGGAACCGTTGGCATAAGCAGAGATATAACTGAGATCAAGAAAAAGAGGGAAGAGCTCTTGTCCCTAAACAGGAAACTGCAGGAGACAACTCTGGCCCTTGAGGCAGCAAGGGCTGATCTCGAAAAGAAGGTCGAAGAAAGAACCAGTGAGCTTCGCGAGGCAAATGAAAAGTTGATAGATTCCAACATAAGGATAAAGGAGGGAGATCGCCTTAAATCCGAGTTTATGGCCAATATGAGCCATGAACTCCGTACCCCTTTAAATGCCATAATCGGATTTTCTGAGGTGTTGCTGGATGGGATAGACGGGGAGATAAGCGAAGTTCAGGAGATAGATGTCACCCATATCCACGATAGCGGTCTGCATCTGCTGGGAATAATAAATGACATCCTTGACCTCTGTAAGATAGAGGCAGGAAAGATGGACCTCGTGAAGGAAGAGGTGGACCTTAATGCCGTTGTCGCTGGTGTTGCCTCTGTAGCAAAGACACTGATTAAAGGAAAGGATATAATCCTGAAGACTCAAATAGACGAAAAGTTGCCGACAATAATAGCAGACGGCAAAAAACTGAAGCAGATCATCCTGAACCTTCTCTCCAATGCAGCCAAGTTTACGGAGGAAGGCGAGATAGCAATAAAGGTCGGCCCAGCGGAGGACGGGTATTTTCTGATTAGCGTCACGGATACCGGGATTGGTATAAAGGAAGAGGATATGCCGAAGCTGTTTGAAAAATTCAGGCAGATAGACATGTCGAGCACAAGAAATAAGGGTGGGACCGGCCTTGGCCTGGCTATAACAAAGAAGCTTGTGGAGATGCACGGAGGAACTATCTCGCTCGACAGCAAGGTTGGAGCGGGGACTACATTTTATGTAAAACTGCCGTTAATTTATAACGTAAGTAATGTATAATACGAACAATAGAAGCATGCGGGAGACTCAGGGGTAAGTGCATTTATGAATATGACCATTCTACAGGTAGAAGACAATGAGGCCAACAGAACCCTGGTCAGAAGGGTGCTTGAGTCCAGAGGGTATACTGTGTTCGATGCGGAAGACGGGCTCAGCGGGATACAAAGGGCACAGGAGCTGAAGCCAGCCCTCATCCTCATGGATATAAATATCCCAGGCCTTGACGGTTGTGAGGCTGCAACCAGGATAAGGACCTTAAGGGAGCTCGAAAACACACCTATTGTGGCCATAACTGCCGGCACAACAAATGGAGACAGGGAGAGGAGCCTTTCTGCAGGTTGCATAGGGTATATACAGAAGCCCATAGATGTCAAGATATTTCCCGAACAGATAAGGGAGTTCCTTTCAGGCAGGCAGGAGTCACTTGCCCCTGAGGAGGAAAGGAGCAACCTCAAGGATTACAGTCAAAGGCTGGTGACAAGGTTGCAGGAGAAGGTGATGGCCCTTGGGGTGAAAACCCTGCAACTTGAAGCCAAGGAAAAGGAGATGGAGGACACATATCTAAACGTCATGGCATCCCTCGCAAGGGCAATGGAAGAGAAGGACCCTTATACGGCAGGGCATTCGGAGAGGGTGACCTATTTTGCCGTTGAGACAGGAAAGTTCATGGAGCTTGAAAGTGATAGGATCAAGGTACTTACAAGGGCGGCGAAGCTTCATGATATTGGGAAGATTGTCGTTGACCTTTCCCATATAAACAAACCAGGCAAGTTAAATGAGGAAGAATGGGAGCAGATGAGGAGGCACCCGGAGATCGGGGCAAACATACTTAAGCCTCTCGGTTTTTTAAACGAGGAGATAGAGATCATCAGGACCCACCATGAGAGGTGGGACGGCAAGGGATATCCAAATTGTATAGAGGGGCACAAGCTTAATATTATGAGCTGTATAGTGAGCGTTGCTGACAGTTACGATGCCATGGTCAGCAACAGGCGTTACAGGGCAATGGTTTCACCAAAAGATGCTATTGCAGAGCTTGAGCGTTGCAAGGGAAGCAAGTATCACCCTGTTATTGTGGATGCCTTTGTTGAGTTTATGAATATAAAGGGATTTGATAACCATAAAAGTCATTGACATTAAGGACTGATGGTGTTTATTATATTAAAACCAAGTTGCTTTCAAACATCTACTGTTGAACCTGATGAATTCTTACTTGGTATTTATACCCGGATGGGTATTATACCTGAGCATTCAAAAGCCTTTATTTGAATGTGAATTTGGTATAACAAAATGCGGGCGTAGCGCAGCTGGTAGCGTAGAAGCTTCCCAAGCTTTTGGTCGCGGGTTCGAATCCCGTCGCCCGCTCCAATGAAAAAAAGAGGCGGCATCTGCCGCCTTTTATTTTTTTCTTGCATGATAATTAACTTTGTGCTAAAAAAATAGGAGTATTAGCATCCGGGTATACAAAAGTGGGCGCGAGCCCACTTTTTTTTTATACCAAGTTGCTTTCAAACATTAAATTAATGGAATTATAAAAAGCTTCCTTGACCCGGATGGGTATTAGGTTTTATATGGCTGAAGACGGTGTTGTTGAAAAGGTTGCTTCCCTTGCGGTTCCTGCCCTCGAAGAGATGGGAATGGAGCTTGTGTCTCTTGAGTACAGGAAAGAAGGGAGCGGCTGGGTCCTCAGGCTTTTTATAGACAGGGACGGCGGAGTTACGCTTGACGACTGCGCTGATGCAAGCAGAGTGGTAGAGGCGTTCCTTGATGCTGCTGATATCATCCCTCATGAATACAGTCTTGAGGTTTCATCCCCCGGCCTTAACAGGCCGTTGAAAAAAGATGTCGATTTCAGGCGTTTTATCGGGAAGACTGCAAAGATCAAAACCTTTGAGATAATAGATGGCAGCAGGAACTTCAAGGGACGCATAGAGGGTTGTGAAGATAATATTGTACTTCTAAATGTTGACGGGACTATCCACCATATACCATTAAAAAAGATCGCCAAGGCTAATATTGAATACGAGTTTTGATGAATGGAGGTAAAAATGATTCTTGAACTTAACCGGGTTTTGGAACAGGTAGGAAAGGACAAAGGGATAAGCAAGGCAATACTTATTGAAGCAATTGAGTCGGCTGTGCTCATGGCAGCCAAGAAGAAGTATGGCGCAGACAAGGAGATTGAGGCCCACTTCAATGAAGAGCTGGGGGAGGTTGAGCTTTTCCAGTTCAAGACCGTAGTGGAGAATGTTGTTGACCCTGATAATGAAGTATCTCATCAAAAGGCTGTGAAAGAGGACCCGGGGGTCGAGGTCGGGGACAGCCTCGGAATGAAACTGGATGCATCAGGTTTTGGCAGGATCGCAGCACAGGCGGCTAAACAAATTATCGTCCAGAAGCTGAGGGACGCAGAGAGGGACAATATTTATAATGAGTTCAGGGAACGGAAGGGAGAGATCCTAAACGGTATAGTCAAGAGATTTGAGCACGGAGATATGATAGTAGATCTCGGTAAGACAGAGGCCGTTCTTTCCCAGAAGGAGCAGGTCCCAGGTGAAAATTACAGGCCTACTGAGAGGGTAAGAGCATATCTTGTTGACGTGAAAAAGACCTCAAAGGGCCCCAACATAATACTTTCAAGGACGCATCCAGGGATGGTTGCAAAGCTCTTTGAGCTTGAGGTCCCTGAGATTCATGAGGGGATCGTAAAGATAAAGAATGTTGTAAGGGAGCCCGGCAGCAGGGTCAAGATCGCGGTTGTAAGCGAGGACAGGGACATTGACCCGGTTGGAGCATGTGTCGGGATGAAGGGGAGCCGGGTGCAGGCTGTAGTCCAGGAGCTAAAGGGCGAGAAGATCGATATTGTGGAGTGGGTGGATGACCCTGCCAGATTTGTGTGCAATGCCCTGTCTCCGGCCCAGATAGCGAAGGTTATAGTGCACGACTCTGAAAAGTCGATGGAGGTTATAGTCCCCGACAACCAGCTCTCTCTCGCTATCGGCAAGAGGGGTCAGAACGTAAGGCTTGGCGCAAAGCTGACCGGATGGAAGATAGATATATTCAGCGAGTCCAAGAAGTCCCTGGCTATGGAGGCTGAGAAGGCCTTATGGGAGATCCCCACTGTTACGGATGAGGAAGAGAATGTGGAAGGAATAGAAAGTCCAGAGGCTAATGAATAAGAAAATGGTAAAGGCCGGCAGCGGATTCACTCCGGGGCGGCCGCGGGGTGGGGCGGCATCGGAGGAGCGAAGCGACGTACGGGTCTCCGATAAGATCAGTAAGATTAGAACATGTCTGGGTTGCAGGGTCTCTAAGGAAAAGGAAGAGCTTGTAAGGCTCATGAAATCTCCAGACGGGATTGTAGTTATAGACTATAAAAGAACCCTCCCCGGCAGAGGTGCTTATGTCTGCCCGACAGAGTCATGCATCAGGGATGCATTTTCAAGGAAGCAGATTACAAGGGTGTTTAAAGTTTCACAGATTGAGGGAGTGGATGAGTTCCTTGACCGCTTAAGGAAGCTGATTCTTTACAGGATTTCATCGCTCCTTTCCCTTGCAAGAAAGGCAGGGAAGGTTGTGGATGGAAGAGAGGCTGTCGAAAAGGGGATGGAGAAAGGGACTATAAAACTTCTCGTCTTTGCTGAAGACCTTTCTCCCCTGAGTTTGAAGGATATGAAAGATATATGTCTCAAGAGAGGAATAATGTATTATACATACATCTCAAAGGACGGTATGGGTGGCCTTATAGGTAAGGGAGAGAGGGGTGCACTCGGCATAGCGGATGAATCTTTCTCATCCTTATTGGGAAAGGAATTTGAAAGGTTTAAGAGTCTGGGAAGTATGGGCTCAGGGGGTGGAAAAAATGGCTAAGATAAGGATTCACGAACTTGCGAAGGAATTGGGCTTGGAAAACAAGGATGTAATAGCCAAGTGCAAACAGCTTGGATTTGGAGATAAGAGCCCTTCTCACGGCCTTGAAAACAGCGAGGCGGATAGTGTCAGGAAGGCCTTTAAGCCCCGCGAAGAGGCCTTGCCGGAAGAGATGCAGATTGTTGTAGAGAAAAAGGTCACCCTTGAGGACAGGGAGTTGTCTGTTGAAGAAAGGCGGGTAAAGTCCACTGTTATCAGGAGGAGGACTAAAGAGATAGAGGTCAAGCCCCAGGTTGTCGAGCCGGTTGAGCCTGTTAAGGTTGAAAAGGTCCCAGCAGTCCATGAGCTTCCATCCGAGCTGGCGGAGGTTGCCGTTCCTGTGATAGGGCCGCAAATTCCAGAAATGCAGCTGGTGCGTGTCATTGAAGAAGAGAAGCCTAGGGAAGAGGCCACGGGGAAGAAGAAGGATAAGAAGGAGATACTTAAGAAGGTGGAAAGCTTGGAGCTCAAGGAGCGTGTGTTTAAACCCGTGCCCGCTTTCAGGGGAAAGAGGCGAGGGGCAAAGGCTGCGCCTGCGGCAGGTTCCAAGAAGACTGAGATAACAGTTCCCAAGGCTATAAAAAGGGTCATTAAGGTCTCGGACGTGATACAGGTCGGGGAACTGGCCAAGAGGATGGGGATTAAGGCGGGTGAGGTTATAAAGAAGCTGTTCGGGCTTGGTATCATGGCCACGATAAACCAATCAGTTGACATAGATGCTGCTACCCTTATCGCCCAGGACTTCGGGTACGAGGTCGAGAGGGTTGGAATGGAGATAGTGGAGGAAATGCTTGAAGAGACTGCGGATATAGCCGAGAATAAGGTTTTGAGGCCTCCCGTAGTTACAGTTATGGGTCATGTTGACCACGGTAAGACATCACTTCTGGACGCCATAAAACAGACCGATGTGGCTGCAGGAGAGGCTGGGGGGATAACGCAGCATATAGGTGCCTATCACGTGAAACTCGATAAGGGAGACCTTGTGTTTCTGGATACACCAGGGCATGAGGCGTTCACTGCCATGAGGGCGAGGGGTGCCCAGGTTACCGACTTTGTTGTCCTTGTGGTTGCTGCTGACGATGGGGTAATGCCCCAGACTGTGGAGGCCATAAACCATGCCAAGGCAGCCAACGTTCCGATCATTGTTGCGGTCAACAAGATAGACAAGCCTGGCGCCAACCCTGATAAGGTTAAACAGTCTTTATCCGAGCATGGACTTCAACCTGAGGGTTGGGGAGGGGACACCATCTTTGTGAATGTCTCTGCAAAACAGAGGACTGGGATCAAGGAACTCCTTGAGATGATAATCCTTCAGGCAGAGGTAATGCAGCTTAAGGCCAACCCTGACAAGTTTGCCAAGGGAACTATAATAGAGGCAAGGCTTGACAAGGGTAGAGGGCCTGTGGCAACTGTCCTAGTTCAGGAGGGGACCCTTAAGGTAGGAGACCCCTTCGTTGCAGGGGTCCACTACGGAAGGGTCAGGGCCATGCTTGACGACAAAGGGGCAAAGGTTCTGGAGGCAGGCCCATCAATGCCGGTGGAGGTGCAGGGCCTTCCTGGAGTGCCTCAGGCTGGAGAGAGGTTCGTAGTCGTCTCTGATGAGAAAAAGGCAAAGGAGATAGGAACATACAGGCAGATGAAGCAGAGGGAGACTGAACTTTCCAAGAGCAGCAAGGTCTCTCTTGAGGACCTCTACAATAAGATAAAAGATGGAGAGGTAAAAGAACTGGGGATCATCATCAAGGCCGATGTTCATGGTTCCGTAGAAGCATTGACCGAGTCACTCCAGAAGCTCTCGACCGACGCTATAAAACTGAAGGTGCTTCACGGTTCCGTTGGGGCCATAACAGAGACCGACGTGCTTCTGGCTGCTGCTTCCAACGCCATAATAATAGGTTTCCATGTCCGCCCTGATGTCAAGGTGCAGGCGTTGGCAGATGAAGAAGGGGTGGATGTAAGGCTTTACAGCATTATCTATGAGGTCACGGAGGATGTGAAGAAGGCCATGGAGGGCCTCCTTGCACCGACCATCAAGGAGGTAGTCCTTGGAAGGGCTGAGATCAGGGAGATATTCAGCGTTCCAAAGATTGGGAACATCGGCGGCTGCTTTGTGACGGATGGAAAGATAACGAGAGGCTCCATGATAAGGCTTATAAGGGACGGGATAGTGATCCATGACGGCAAGCTGGCCTCCTTGAGAAGGTTCAAGGACGATGTTAAAGAGGTGCAGTCCGGGTATGAATGCGGTATCGGCATAGAGAACTATAACGACATCAAGACCGGTGATGTGATTGAGGCTTATATACACGAAAAGATAGCAGCAAAATTATAGTGGACAGTGGCCGGTGATCGGTGATCAGTTGATGCCGACCACTGACGTCTGACCACTGACCACTGAATTTATGGTAGTAGGTGTTTGTTATATAAATCTCAGTATCCCGGGTGCTCACTCTCTGAAGGAGAAGAGGCATGTGCTTAAAAGCCTTACGACCAGGGTCAGGGGGAGCTTCAATGTGTCTGTAGCCGAGGTCGGTGACAATGAAGTGTGGCAGAGCTCGGTGATAGGGATTGCGGTTGTTGGCAATGCGAGGGGATTTGTAAACTCAGTCCTGGATAAAATAATAGATTTTATTGAAGGATTAAAAAGTGTGGAGATCATGAGCCACGAGATTGAGATAATGAATTATTAAATACCGTGAGCCGTGAACTGTGAGGCGTAAGGAGTAAAGAATTATAAACACACCACACGTCTCACGTCTTACGGATTTTATTATGGAATACAAAAGAAAAGACAGGGTCGCAGATCTGCTCCACCACGAGATATCACAGCTCCTTATAAAGGGGATTAAAGACCCGAGGATTGGGTTTGTGACCATCACCGGTGTTGAAGTCAGTGATGACCTCAAAGAGGCAAAGGTCTACTACAGCCTGATTGGAAACGATGAGGATAAAAAGGCGGCTGCAGACGGCCTAAGAAGTTCTACCGGTTTCATAAGGAGTACGCTGAGAAAGGTGCTTGCCCTGAAGCATATCCCGAATCTGCACTTCAGGTTTGACAGCTCCCTTGAGTATGGAGAAAGAATAGAGAGGCTGCTCAAAGAGGTAAAAGTGGAAGAGGTGAAGGAAGATGATGGAGAGGATAGTTAAGGAACTACAAAACAACAATACCTTTCTGATTGTATCCCATATTAACCCTGATGGAGATGCCATAGGCTCGTCGCTTGCCCTTGCAGCCGGTCTAACGGCCACAGGGAAAAAGGTTACTGTATTCAACAATGACAGTGTCCCTGATATAGTCAGATTTTTACCTGGCTCAAGCGAGATAGTACATGAACTATTAGCTGGCGATCAGTTTGATGCTGCCATTGTTGTGGACTGCGGCACCCCGAAGCAGCTTGGCGATAAGTTCAATGCCTTCAAGGGTTACAAGAAACTCCTTAATATAGACCACCATGCAACAAACCTCAATTTTGCAGATGTAGTTTTCCTTGACCCCGATGCCTGTGCCACAGGGGCGATGATTTACAGGATACTCAAGAGTATGCAGGTTGAGATAACAAGGGCGATCGCCCTGTCTATTTACACAACCATTGTTGTGGATACCGGCTCCTTCCATTATGGAAACTCAAACCCGGAGGCTTTCAGGATCGCAGGTGAGATGGTGGATATAGGAGTTGAGCCGTGGTTTGTGGCTGAAAACCTTTATGAGAGCCAGCCTGAAGGAAGGATAAGGCTTCATTCTATGGCGTTAAATACCCTCACCACCCATTATGACGGCAAGATCGGGTTCATCATGGTATCAAAAGAGATGTACAAGGCCACTGGGACAACGGCAGAGGACACAGACGGGATTGTGAATTATGCCAGGTCTCTGAGGGGTGTGGAGGTGGCAATATTTATTAGAGAGATATCACCTGATAAGTACAAGGCCTCTCTCCGCTCCAAGGGTAGGGTGGATGTTACAAAGATTGCGGGAAGGTATGACGGAGGAGGTCATGTTAACGCAGCAGGCTGTGTGCTTAAGGGAAGCCTGCCGGAGGTAAAGAAGAATCTGTTAGAGGCAACTGAGGAGATACTGAAATAAAAGTGCAAAATGTAAAATGCAAATGATAAAATTAATACACCTCCATTTTACGCTTTACACTTTGAAATTTGCACTTTGAAATTTATTATGGATGGTATTCTGGTCATTGATAAACCTGAAGGGGTTACATCCCATGATGTTGTTAACTCTGTCAGAAGGATTGCCGGGACAAGAAAGGTCGGACATGCGGGAACCCTCGACCCCTTTGCTACCGGGGTGTTGATAGTAGGGATCAATCAGGGGACAAAGCTACTCCCTTTTCTGCAAATAGATGAGAAGGAATATGAGGCCACAGTCAGGCTCGGTGTTGAGACTGATACCCTTGACAGGGACGGCAGGATTTTGAGAGAGACCCAATGTCCTTCCATCGGGTACGAAGAGATGGAAAAGACACTGGCCTCATTTGTCGGGAGGCAGAATCAGATTCCCCCGATATATTCGGCTATAAAGAAGGAAGGTGTTCCTCTCTACAAGCTTGCAAGAAAAGGGGTCGAGGTTGAGGTTCTCCCCAGAGAGATTGATGTATACGGGATTACCCTCAGCACCCTTGATATACCTCAAGTTTCATTTACGGTGAGATGTTCAAGCGGCACTTATATAAGGAGCCTGGCGCGGGACATAGGTATAAAACTCGGCTGTGGTGGACATCTGAAGTCATTAAGAAGGACCAGGAGCGGAAGGTTTGGTGCTGATAAGGCTATACCTTTATGCATGCTTAAGGAAATGGGAAATAAATGGGCTGATCGAGCCATATCGCTTAAAGATGCCCTTTCTCTTCCAGAGGTAATGGTAGATCCGTTAAAGGCCGAGATGATAAGGATGGGGAAGGAGCTTGACTCTGAAGATATCTGCTCCAGTGCAGTTTTATCCGGCAGGTTTATGCTGACCTGCAACAGGGAGCTGGTGGCTGTGGCTGAAGTGGGAGAGGGTGCGAAGCTGCTGTTGATAAGGGTTTTTAACCCTTGATTTGCTTCTTTACATTACCATTATAATATGGTAAAAACAATTTTTATTTAGAAAGGGGGTGATGAGAAAATGGCAATAACGACTGAGAAAAAGAGAGAATTGATAGAATCGTATAAGACCCATGACGGGGATACCGGCTCTGCTGATGTCCAGATAGCGATCTTAAGTGAAAGGATCGGCTATCTGACTGAGCACTTCAAGACCCATGCAAAGGACCACCACTCCCGCAGGGGACTCCTTAAATTGGTTAGCCAGAGAAGGAGGCTTCTCGATTACCTGAAAAGGAAAAACCAGGCAAGGTATGAAGGACTTATTTCAAGGCTTGGATTGAGAAAATAAAGACTATTCACGCAAAGACGCAAAGAGCGCAAAGATAAATAGAAATGGACTAAATCCTTTCTTGGCGTACTGGCGCCTTTGCGAGCAGAATATGGTTTTTGAGTTGAATAATAATATAAGGTCCGCAAAGGATTCAATCCGGGCTGACCGCGGGGTACGGGGACATCGGAGGAGAAGAGCGACGCACGTGTCCCCGATCAAAATAAATACTGGGAAACTATCCAGGAAAGTGGGAGAACATGGTAAATAGAGTTGAGGTTGAGCTAAGCGGTAAGCCCCTGTCGATAGAGACAGGGAAGATGGCTAAACAGGCAGACGGATCAGTTATCGTCAGGTATGGCGATACAATGGTAATGGTCACAGCCGTGGCAGCAAAGGCGCCGAGGGAGGGAATAGACTTTTTCCCACTGACGGTCGACTACCTTGAGAGGACCTATTCTGCGGGTAAGATACCTGGGGGGTTCTTTAAGAGAGAGGGAAGGCCTACTGAAAAGGAGGTACTGACATCAAGGTTCATAGATAGGCCATTAAGACCGCTGTTCCCAGAAGGGTTCGCGTGCGAGACACAGATAATTGCCACTGTCCTTTCTTCAGACCTGGAGAATAACTCAGACGTTCTTGCAATACTCGGAGCGTCTGCAGCAATAGAAGTGTCGGACATACCTTTTAACGGTCCCATTGCCGGAGTAAGGGTTGCAAGGGTAAAGGGCAAGCTCGTATGCAATCCCACATTTGCTGAGATAGCGGAGAGTGATATCGAACTGATCGTGGCAGGCTCCAGGGATGCCGTAGTAATGGTGGAGGGTGGAGCAAACTTTGCATCAGAGGAAGACCTTCTTTCAGCCATACTATTTGCCCATAAGGAGATGCAGGTACTGTTGGACATACAGGATGAACTTCGCGCCAAAGTAGGAAAGGGCAAAAGAGAGGTTGTTCTTCCCCATGTGGATGAATGCATGGTTCAGAAGATAAAAGAGATCGCGACCAGCCGCATTAAAGAGGCAGTGACTATATCCAAAAAGCAGGACAGGAAGGGCAGGATTTCTGAGATTGGGAAAGAGGTACTGGAAACCCTGGCTGCCGAATTTCCTGACAGGGAAAAACAGATCAAGGCTGTACTTGGAGACATTGAATATCATGCAGTAAGGCAGTTGGCGGTAAAGAACAGGGTCAGGATAGACGGCAGGGGCCTGAAGGACATAAGACCCATTGCCTGCGAAGTGGGGGTTTTGCCGAGGACACACGGTTCAGGTTTATTCACAAGGGGAGAGACCCAGGCACTCGTTGTTGCAACCCTTGGGACATCAGATGATGAACAGAGGATCGACGCAATTGAGGGAGAGAGGACAAAAGCCTTTATGCTCCACTATAATTTTCCACCGTATTCAACCGGAGAGACGAAGCCGATGAGGAGTCCGGGAAGAAGAGAGGTTGGTCACGGAGCGCTGGCTGAGAGGGCACTGGCAAAGGTACTTCCCTCTAAGGAAGAGTTCCCATACACCATAAGGATTGTCTCAGACATCCTTGAGTCAAACGGATCCTCCTCCATGGCCTCTGTTTGCGGAGGAAGCCTTTCTCTTATGGATGCCGGAGTTCCTGTTAAGGATTCAGTAGCAGGTATTGCCATGGGCCTTATAAAGGAAGGGGATGAATTCGCAGTCCTCTCAGACATCTTAGGAGATGAGGACCACTTGGGGGACATGGATTTCAAGGTGACAGGCAGCAAGAACGGCATCACTGCCCTTCAAATGGACATCAAGATAGGTGGAGTCAGCAGGGAGGTGCTCTTCATGGCCCTTGAACAGGCCAGGGAGGGAAGGCTCCACATATTGTCAGAGATGGCGAAGTGCATGACCCAGCCAAGGACAAACATTTCCATATATGCGCCGCGGATCATAACTATGCAGGTAAAACCTGATAAGGTAAGAGAAGTCATAGGTCCGGGCGGAAAGGTCATAAAGGGCATTATAGAGCAGACAGGTGTAAAGATAGATATAGAGGACAGCGGTAAGATAAATATCGCATCCTCCGACTACAAGGCAATTGAGAAGGCCATTGAGATAATAAAGAGCATAACCCAGGAGGTGGAGGTAGGAAAGATATACCTCGGGACAGTCAGGAAGATCATGGACTTCGGGGCATTCGTAGAGGTGCTCCCTGGGACTGACGGACTGGTGCATATATCCCAGCTGGCCCACGAAAGGGTCCAGAACGTGGCAGATGTCCTCAAGGAAGGGGACAAGGTCATGGTAAAGGTGCTTGAGGTTGACAAGCAGGGTAAGATAAGGCTAAGCAGGAAAGATGCATTAGGTCACAGCGAAGGGTAGAGGGCTTAGAAGGAGAATACCGATCCAAGAGGCACCTCCAGGGTATTGGAAGGTGCCTTTTGTGCTATTGTAGTAACGTCGTATAATATTATCCCATCCCCACCTCAATCCTCCCCTTGAAGGCGAGGAAGTCTCCCTCTCCTTCAGGGAGAGGGTGGGTTCAATTAAAGGAGCTTAATGTACCAGAAAACGGTATTGGATAATGGAGTACGCATCTTAACGGAAGAACTCCCTCATGTGCGTTCTGCGGCCATTGGCATATGGGTCAACGTCGGAGCCCGTCATGAGGAGAAGAATATAAACGGGATTGCCCACTTCATTGAGCACATGCTTTTTAAGGGGACAAAGAGACGGACTGCTGTGGACATTGCAAAGGAGATGGATTCAGTCGGAGGGATACTGAATGCATTTACAAACAGGGAGTACACCTGCTTTTATGCAAAGGTCCTGGAGAAGCACATCCCCATGGCTGTAGACCTCCTCTCCGATATATTCCTTAATTCTAAATTCGATCCAGAGGAGTTGGAGAAGGAGAGAAAGGTGGTCCTCCAGGAGATCAGCATGGTGGAGGATACCCCTGATGACTATGTCCATGATTTTTTCAATGAGCTGGTCTGGCCTGATGATTCTTTGGGAAGGCCTGTCCTTGGCACAGTTAAGAGCATAAATTCCCTTTCAAGAGAGGACATGACCGGATATATGAGGGACAGGTACATAGCTGGAGATGTTATTGTCTCGGCGTCCGGCTCAATAAAACATCATGAGTTGGTTAAGCTCTTTTCAGATAACGGTTTTGCCTCTTTGAAGCCTCAAGTAAAAAGCAAGGGATATAATACCCCCGGATTTTCCCAGCAAGTTGCGGTTCATAAGAAGAAACTTGAGCAGGTGCATCTATGCATGGGGACTAGCTCCATCGAACAGACCAATCCTCTAAGGTACCATAACTTTGTGTTGAATACTGTCCTTGGCGGAGGGATGAGTTCCAGGCTGTTTCAGGAGATACGCGAGAAGAGAGGGCTTGCATACTCGGTTTACTCGTACCTGAACACATATTCGGATACGGGATACCTGAGCGTTTACGTGGGGACAGGAGAGGGCGAGTATAAGCAGGTAATCGGCCTTGTCAGAGATGAGCTTGGGAGGTTAAAGGATAATCTTATTGACACCGAAGAACTCCAGTCTGCCAAGGAACAGATCAAGGGAAATCTGGTACTGGGCATGGAGAGCACAGACAGCTGGATGACCAAGCTCGCAAAGAATGAGATCTATTTTGGCAGAGACGTTACTATAGATGAGGTTATGGAGAGTATTGATGCGGTGACTGCCGAAGGGGTGAGAGGGCTTGCGCAGAAGATGTTCACAAGAGATTCCCTGGCCCTAGCAATAGTGGGCGGGGTTGATAAAGAGGATATACCGGTGGAACTGTTGAAATTATAGGTTTGTTCCTCCCCTTGCCAAGGGGAGGCTGGGTGGGGTAAATCCACCACCCCTGCCCCTCCTTATCAAGGAGGGGATTATTTGTGAAAAGGAGTTGTTGATATGGGAATGACAATTACGGAAAAGATACTTGCAGCTCATGCAGGCCTGGAAAGGGTAGAGCCTGGGCAACTTATAAATGCCAGGGTTGATATAGCCCTTGGTAATGATATAACTGCCCCAATAGCCATAAAGGAGTTCAATAAGGCCGGGGCCACAAAGGTCTTTGACAGGGACAAGGTTGTCCTTGTCCCTGACCATTTCGCGCCGAACAAGGACATCCAGTCCGCAGAGCAGTGCAAGATGCTCCGGGAGTTTGCCAGGGAACAGGACCTGACCCACTACTATGAGACCGGGGAGATGGGTGTAGAACATGCCCTGTTGCCTGAGCAGGGGGTCGTCCTTCCCGGAGACCTGGTTATAGGTGCAGATTCCCATACATGTACATATGGCGGACTTGGCGCATTTGCGACCGGGGTCGGCTCTACAGACCTTGCTGCCGCCATGATAACCGGAGAGGCATGGTTCAAGGTACCAGAGTCGATGAAGTTTATCTTCAAGGGTAAGCTCAATAAATGGGTGGAGGGTAAGGACCTTATACTCTACACCATAGGCGATATAGGGGTTGACGGGGCCCTTTACAGGGCGATGGAGATCTGCGGCGAGACGATAGAGGATATGGGGATGGCTGGACGTATGACCATAGCCAATATGGCGATAGAAGCAGGGGCCAAAAACGGGATCATTGCCCCGGACAAGATCACCGAGGAGTATGTGAAGTCGAGGGCAAAGAGGACGTATAAATTCTATCAAAGCGATCCTGATGCAAAGTATGTAGATGTAAGAGAGTATGACTGCGCAAAGATAGAGCCCCAGATCGCATTCCCTCATCTCCCTGAGAACACGAAGGGGCTTTCCGAGGCCGTCTCTCTTAATGTGAGAATAGACCAGGCTGTGATAGGTTCCTGCACCAACGGGAGGCTTGAGGACCTGCGGGTTGCCGCAAATGTTATCAAGGGTCAAAAGGTTCATAAATACGTAAGGCTTCTTGTGATACCTGCAACCCAGTGGATTTACAGGCAGGCAATGAAAGAGGGACTTTTTGACATATTCCTTGATGCTGGGGCGGCAATAAGCACCCCCACCTGCGGGCCGTGCCTTGGCGGGCATATGGGGATACTGGCAAAGGGTGAGAGGGCGATCGCCACCACCAACCGGAACTTTGTCGGGAGGATGGGGCACCCTGAGAGCGAGGTCTACCTTTCAAACCCGGCCATAGCTGCGGCATCAGCAGTTCTAGGAAGGTTAGCAAGCCCGGACGAGTTGAAATGAACGAATATATGCCCTTAGACAAGGCTTCGGCGTGAGCTCAGCCGAACGCTCAGGGCGAGCGGCACTCAATCCGTGCATGGTGAGCCTGTCGAACCATTATTGCTTTAATTTATTGAGCAGGCGGGGGATTCCCCGCCTTTTTGCATTTCACTCTAACATTTTCTCTCACCTCAGAGGGAGAGGATCAAGGTGAGGGGTGGTTTAAATTAGGAGGTTTTTTTGAAGAGTTTTTTTAATAGAAGATCAGGAAAAAAGGGAAAGATGGGAAATTCCCTGAGGTTTTTCCTCGGGTTCATTGCCTTTTTATTTCTTATTATTGCCTCTTTTGGATTCGGGGCATATTTTTATATAATCGGCGCCCTTCCAAAGCTGGACACACTGAATGATTATCGCCCAAATATAGTATCCACTGTATATTCCGATGATGAAAAGGAAATCGGCGAGTTCTTTCTCGAGAAGAGGGTTGTAGTTCCATATTCAAGGATACCAAAGGTACTGATAAACGCCTTTGTTGCTGCAGAGGACGGTCGTTTCTTCGAACATAAGGGGATAAGCTTAGTTGCAATACTCAGGGCTGCCGTAAAAAATATAGAGGCAGGCGGTGTTGTTCAGGGAGGAAGCACAATAACGCAGCAGGTGGCAAAGGCCATGCTACTTTCACCGGAGAGGAAGCTTCTTAGAAAGATAAAGGAGGCGATCCTTGCCCACAGGATGGAAAAGAAATTTTCTAAGGAAGATATCCTCTCCCTTTACCTGAATCACATCTATCTTGGTGAGGGGGCTTACGGAGTAGAGGCCGCCTCCATGACTTACTACGGCAAGCATGTTGAGGAGATTTCCTTGCCTGAGGCAGCCTTGCTTGCTGGTCTTACAAGTTCTCCATCAAGACACTCTCCTGTCAGTCACTTCGAGAAGGCCAAGGAAAGACAGGTTTACGTCCTTGAACGGATGCTGGAGGAGGAATATATAACTCCGGATGAGCAGAGGAATGCCCTGAATGAAATCCTGATCCTCAGAAAAAAGGAGGACATCAACAGGCCCCTGGCTCCTTATTTTACCGAGCATATTCGCAGGTATATATCGGAAAAATACGGCGATGATGTCCTTTATCATGACGGCCTCAAGATATTCACCCAACTCAACATAAAGATGCAGGAATCAGCAGAAAGGGCGGTTATTGAGGGTGTCAAGGAGATAGATAAGAGACAGGGTTTCCGGGGGCCTGCAAAGAGGCTCAAGCCTGAAGAGGCTGATCTTTTTACAAGCAAGCTTTCGGAGGCCATTCTTAAAAGCCCTCTTGAGGTTGGTAAAAACGTGGAAGGCCTTGTAGAGAAGATTGATAACAAAGGAAAGTTTGTAAGCGTAAGGATAGGAGATATAAGGGCGAAATTGGACTTTTTGGAGATGGCGTGGGCTGAGCCCTATATTCCAAAAATCGGCGATCTGCTGCTTGTTCAGGTAAAGAGCATACACCCTAAATCCGGCGAAGTCAGGGTGACCCTGGACCAGGAACCGGAGGTGCAGGGCGCCCTGGTCGCCATTGACCCTTATACCGGATATGTAAAGGCTCTTGTGGGCGGATACGATTATAAGAAGACCGAGTTCAACAGGGTCGTCCAGTCGAGGAGGCAGCCAGGTTCATCATTTAAACCCATAATATATGCTGCTGCCCTTGATAAGGGGTATACACCTGCAAGCATTATCATGGATTTGCCGGTGATCTTTGAGCAGTCCCTTGAGGGGCAGACGTGGAAGCCAAAGAATTATGATGCCGTTTTCCATGGACCTACGACCTTCAGGGAGGCCCTTATCCATTCAAGGAATGTGGTATCAATAAAGATACTGAATGACATAGGTATCGACTATCTCATGGATTACGCTGCGAGACTTGGTATAACCTCCGCTCTGAACAGGGACCTTTCGCTTGCCTTGGGTTCCAGCGGAGTCTCTCTCCTGGAGCTTACCAGCGCATACGGAGTCTTTGCCGCTCAAGGTGATAAGGCGGACCCCGTCTTTATCACAAAGATAGTAGACAGGGATGGTAAGGTACTTGAGGAGAATTCCCCTGTGGTCATCAATGTCCTCAGTAAGGAGACTGCTTATATAATGACAAATCTGATGGAGGGTGTTGTCCAGTCAGGTACGGGCCAGGGGGTGAAGCCCCTTGGCAGACCGGCTGCCGGAAAGACTGGAACCACCAACGATCTGAGCGATGCCTGGTTTATGGGATATACTCCTGATTTAGTAGCAGGCACATGGGTTGGTTACGACCATATGAAACCGCTTGGTAAGGCCGAAACCGGCGGAAGGGCTGCGGCGCCTGTATGGCTCAAGTTCATGCAGGGAGCGGTGGCCGGTACCCCGGTCAGAGGATTCCCTGTGCCGGAAGATGTTGTTTTTGTCAAGATAGACAAGGAAACAGGACTTCTGGCTACAGCAAAATCAACAGAAACGGTCTTCGAGTGTTTTAAGGAGGGGACGGCCCCGACAGAATATTCAGATCCAGAGACTCTTCAGGAGACCGATTTCTTCAGGTATGAGGCAGGAACGGAGTCAGGCGATGTGGCGCCTGTAATGCCCCCCGAGCATGAGCTGGAGTAGTTATGAAGAAACGTTTCAAAGCCGAAGAGGCCGGTAGATACGATGATGTCATAAGAAGAAGGGTCCCTTTGTATAATGAGATACAGACCCTTATGGTATCCCTCCTACCATTTTCCAAGAAGGAATATCTGCGGGTGCTTGACCTTGGTTGCGGTACAGGTGGAACCAGTGTGGCCCTCCTTAAAGAGTTCCCCCTGTCAAGAGTCACTGGTATTGACAGTTCATCGGATATGTTGGCGGTGGCCGCTGCCAAGGTCAAGCAGACTACATGGAGGATCAATTTTATCTGTCGGGACATAAAGGAAGTAGGGGCGTATAGCAATACGCCCGTACAAGGGCCGGTGGCCAGTGGTGAGGGTGGGTTCGACGCCATAATCTCCGCCTTTTCTCTCCACTTTCTCACTGAAGACGAAAAGAAGGCGCTATTCAGTAAATGCTACGAGGCCTTGAAGCCTGGCGGGATATTCATAGATGCGGAGGCAGTAATATCTCCATCCGCAAAGGTTTACCAGTTATATATGGAGAAATGGAAGGAGTTTCAGCGCTCAAACGGTTTCAGCGAAGACGAGATAGGCGCACATATGCTGAAGTTTGTCAGGGACGTGAAACCTTTAACAGTTGAAAGACAGCTTGGCCTGATGAATGACGCAGGTTTTGCTGATGTTGAGTGTTACTTTAAATACCTTAACCTGGCGGTGTTTGGGGGATATAAGAATTTGTAAGGGCGAATGGCATACGCCAATTTCTTATATTGACAGTGAGACCGTAATGGATTAAATTTGCAGCAGTGGAACAGGAGGTGAAAGATGATTACCGCTGAACTTCATAAGAGAGTGGAAAGGATTGCCCATAATGCAGGGATGGAAGAAGATCTTTTTGTCTTGAAGGCTTCCGTATCCTATCTGACAGAAAAAAAGAGGGCTTATCTGAAAGAGAGATTTGAAATACTCTCCAGGTATGGATCTATCTCTGTCGCCGACCTGCAGGCGAAGATTAAGAATGGAATGGTTCCCGAACATCCAGCATGGGAAGACATGATCGAGGTGGAAAATGTTGAAGCTGAGGTCAGGGAGATGGATGATGCCATTAGAGATTTACAAAAAACTGCGGGGGCTGGCCCTCACTGAGTTCAGTGACATTGTTGAAGATAGCGACTTTATAAGATCCGAGACGGATAGGCCGCGAAAATTGCGTATTTACCTGATTGATGGGACATTTCTGGATATATGGTATTCACAACAAGAACAACATTATTCCTATCACTGGGAGCGGAAGGATATAAACGGTACGCTTTATAGGCATGACAATGCTCCACACCACCGATGGGCTAACATAAAAACATTTCCTAAACATTTTCATAACGGTTCCGATGAAAACGTTATTGAAAGCAAACTTCCTGAAGATCCTAAAAAAGCCCTCTCTATCTTTCTATCATTCTGCCGCGAAAAATTATCCGAATTATAAATACAATCCAGCTACGAAAAATTTTCATACCTATGCAACAAGTTCAAGGTTGCGACATCGTTTTGGATGCTTAATCTATTGATTTTAAAGGATTATATTAACGGCACGATGGTTGCATCTTACATTGACAGAGGTTTTTTTGATGAGGATTTTTTGGCTGAAAGAAATTATTATCGCTCTTGCAATATTGTTTGCGGTTACAGCAATTATATATAAGCTGTATATAGTTCATTATTGAGGGGACCTGGCAATGAAATCTGAAGATGGTTTTACCCTGATTGAACTTCTCATAACGGTTGCCCTCATAGGCATTCTCGGCGCCATTGCGGTTATGAGCACTCCCCAGATGCTTAATAACTACAGGGTAAAGGGTGCTGCAAGGCAAGTATATTCCGATATGCAAATGGCGAGATTAAGGGCGATAAAAGAGGGGAAGCGGTTTGCAGTGGAGTTTACAAGTGCCACTGCCTATTGTGTTAAAAGCGAGGTTAACACTGTTACAACCCTTCCAGATGATTTCACCAATGGATGCACAACTGCTAATGATACTATTTTAAAGAATATAGATATTGCAGCAGATTATTCAGGGGTAACATCAAGTTGTACAAATACCAGAGTGGTATTCAACCCGAATGGAACTGCGGGTGGTTGCGGTAGTAGTTTTACTATATCTAAGGATCTCAAGACTCAAACAATTTCAATCAATACTGGTACAGGAAATATAAGAATGAATTAGTTTACAAGACAGGGGCTGCTATGAATATTAAAAATCAAAAAGGCTTTACCCTTATTGAGGTACTTATATCCGTATTCCTTCTTTCGGTTGGCCTTCTGGCTGTAGCTGCCATGCAGACAACCGCCATGACGGGGAGCACCTCCTCTAATAACACCACCCTTAGCTCTCAGCTGGCCGAGGAGATGGTGGACAGGATAAGGGTGAACGGGGGAAGTGCGCCGAATATTTACGGCACTCTTGACACAGCCAACTGCACTGGGCTGGGGCTGGTTGACCCTGCTCTTGGGGACTGCACCCAGTGGAGGGACAGGTTGCAGAGCTCAGGACTTCCGGGAGTAACCGGGACTGTGACGGTAGTGCCGGACTCCCCGATTTCAAAGACTGCAACGGTCACCGTAACGGTTACCTGGGGCCTTACTGGAACCAGGAGCACGAGGCTCATTACTATAATAGAGACATGGCTGGCGTAGGAGAATATAAAATGCAAAATGCAAAATTAAAAACTAAAATTTGCAATTTACAATTTGCATTTGATCAACGCGGGTTTACCCTCGTTGAGCTCCTTGTTGCAATGGCCATAGCCTCAGTTATTGGAATGGCCGGGGTCTCCCTGTTCTCAACCAGCAACTGGGCTTATAAGGTTAATGAGGACGTGGCTGAGGCCCAGCAGAACGGCAGGGTGTCGTTGGATAGGCTCGCCAAAGACATAAGGACAGCCGGGTTCGGTCTACCTGACCCGCCGTTTACCCTCTCCATTGGGGGGCAGAACTGGACTTCTCCGATTACCGTTACGACCAGCGGTGGATCAGGGGGCCCGGACAGCATAACTATCCTCGGGATAGGGTATGAGGCTGGGACGCTGGAGAACGACGCTGACAATAATGGTACCGAGGATGATAATACCTGCAACGGTGGCGCCGATAGCAAGATATGTCTCGATAGCGTAGATCCCAGCACTAATAGCTTCTTTAGCAGCGATTTGACTACCTTCAAGACTTCAAGGATGTATATAAGCCTCAATGGATCAACATTTATAGAACTCTCTAATACCCAAACGGAGAGGGCGGCTGGGAAACTTGCTTTAGGAACCCCTTCTACCCTCGACAGGCTCTACCCCGACGGCACCCCAGTCTATATCATCCAGGCTGTTACATATTCCATAGAAACTACCGGTGTGGGATGTTCATCTTCAAATCCATGCCTTAAAAGCAATGACCTCACAGAACTACGTGGCAGCGGTACTCAGACCATTGCCGAGAACATAGAGGACATCCAGTTTGCTTATGGTGTGGACGCAGACCGGGATGGAAATATGGATTCGAGTACTTTATCTAATGATCCGGCAGATGATTCCAGTATACTGGCTGTGAGGGCATGGGTGGTTGCGATGACGAGGAACAGGGATATGAAGGGCTCGACTTTTACAAGGCCTGTTATTGAAGACCATTCTGCCAGCGCATCCGACAACTACAGGCGAAGGATCCTTACTAAGATCATAAAGCTGAGGAATCCAAGGACCGGAGGGTCGTAATGTATCCCATCCCCACCTTAATCCTCCCCTTGAAGGGGAGGAAATAAGCATTCTCCCTCTCCCTCAGGGAGAGGGTTGGGGTGAGGGTGGATTTAGAGAGGTATTGAAATGAAGACATTGAATAATGAAAGAGGAGCGGTCCTTATAACAACACTCCTGTTGATTGTGATAATTACCCTCATCGGGCTTATTGCAATAAACACAGCGACAGTAGACATACAGATATCTGGGCAGACCAAGAGATCCTCAATGGTCTTTGGGGGTGCAGAAGCAGGGGTTGATCTTGCAATACCTGTGATCGAGGGCACCCTTGGCAGCGGGGCTCTTGTACCCCCCGCACCGACCGGGATCATTACAAATCTTGATACCGGAGCTTCCCCAAATTTACTCGGTGAGATAACCGCCAGTTCGGACAATAACGCAGATACCGCCTCAGGCACGCCTGATATAACAGCTGGACTTAACGGAGTAAATGTTCAGATTGACATAGACAGGTTATACTCCTATCAGATTCCGGGCGGGGCCATAGAGTTTGCTGCGGGTTATGAAGGAGTTGGCGCAGGGGCAGCAGGCGGTGGGACCGGTGTTCTTTACAGAATTGACAGTCAGGGGACTTTATAGGACGATGATTAAGGGAGAGGAGGGACCTATTATGAAAAGGATAAAAATACTGTTTGGACTGTTACTGGTTGCGATCGCAATCTCTATGGCGCCTGAGAACGCCCTTTCTGGAGAGAAGGGTAAGGCCTCAGGGAGGATAACCGCAATTCAGCAGGATGGTACTGTCATGATCGACGCAAAGGTTTATAAGGTTGACGGGTTGGCAAGGATTACAAGTTGGGAAGGGAAACAGATTTCTTTGCGGGAAGTAGAACTTCCTGCTCGTGTTTCCTTTGAATATGAAGCTACAGAGGAAGGTCGCGTAATCAAGCTTCTGCGGGAGATCCCGCAATAGGACAAGGGAGGATGTCATGAAAAAGATATGGATGTGCGTATTGTTGATACTGCCGGTGTCTCTTTCACTTTCTGTAAATAAGGCGCACCCGGCAACTAACGCAGACTACACAGCTGCTCCCCCGTTTATCGGGGCAGTTAATCAGCCAAACGTGATGATTGTGCTGGACAACTCAGGAAGCATGAACGAGGGGGCATATACAGGTTCTTTCAATGCTACCCAGTTCGCCTCAGGGTACTACGGATATTTCGATCCTGTCAAAAACTACCAATATACCGGTAGCGGCAGGTGGGAGGTTACGACCCTGGCCATGACCAGCGGAACTAGCGCCAACCCTATTGCGACAGGAAACTTCCTGAACTGGGCCACAATGCGCAGGATCGACATAGCAAAAAAGCTCCTGATCGGCGGCAAGGCCGCCCCGAAGTCTCCATCTGCCGGGGTAACGGTCAAGCTGTTAGGCGAGACCGCAAGCACATCATGGAACTTCTTTAAAGACCATGATAACACCGCAATGACAGAGATGTACCCGTTTGGCGCGAATTATCGATTCTGGATGTCGCAGGACAAATTGTCTATAGTCCCTGTCAGCACCAATCCCGGCAACATACGTCCAAGCAGTCAGATATTTAAGGACGAGGTGGAAAACGGGGCAGGAGGGTGGACCGCAACCGGCCTCTGGCACAGGGAAACCGGGCCGGACTGTCTTCAGACCCATAGCGGCCTGGCAAGCTGGTACTACGGGCAATATGTCTCTACTGCAACACCGACATGCAACTATAATAAAACAGTTACCTCAGGGGCTATCCCCCTTACCTTTGTGTCATCAGGCAGCAAGATATCAAGATCAACAGGGAGTTTCATAACAGACGGTTTTTCCGCAGGCACTATATGGACAACCTCAACCATAAATCCAGGCCCTTTTACTATAATATCGGTATTTGCTAACGAAATAAACGTTTCAGAGCTTGTCACAGACGAGAGCGTCACAGCGACTATTACCAGTAATTCTTCAGTGACAAATTCAGGGACTCTTACCAGCGGGAACATAGTTCTCGCTGCAGGGAGCGCTCCGCAGTTGAGCTTCTGGTACTATTATCAGACGGAGAGCTCAGGCACATCCTATGACCAGAGATGGGTCAAGATATCCACAGACGGCGGGACAACATGGGCGAACCTGACCCAGCTTTCCGGCGACACCATGAGCACATGGATTCAAAAGAGCATAGACCTGTCCGCGTATGCGGGCCAGACCATCAAGCTGCAGTTTTACTTTAATACCGTCGATACCGTTTTGAACAACAGTGCGGGTTGGTACATAGACGATATCTCGATAACCGGCAATACCGCTTCATGCGGGATAAGCGTACCCGCTGCCTGGACCCTTGGCGGGACAGGGGTCCCTGCAACCGCTTGCGATGCTGTTGATGAGTCCTCGTCGGATGGAGACACAACCTATATCCAGAACACAACCACCGCCACCGATGCCTCGGCGGTTATCTTCAATTACAATTATTATAATGTCCCGGACTTCAGCAGCGCCACAATAAGCAGCGTGGCAGTAAAAGTGGTGGCCAAGAGGATTGGCGGGTCTGGTACAACCCGCAAACTGAACGGCGCGCTTCAGATTAATGGAACCAACTATTTCTCAGCGGCCTCATCGAGTCTCACTTCATCCTACAGCACTTATACCTTTACCTGGGGGAGCAAACCAGCGGGTGCCGGTGGTGGAGCATGGACATGGAGCGATATCAAGTCAGGCGGGATAGGGAGCATTGGCGGGTTCGGGCTGAAAAATAATTCAACATCCGCCACTATATATCCCCGCATAACGCAAGTATACATGGTAATCACTGTCTCGTTGCCGACAGGCGGACCTTTTAATGTCATAGTTGATCAGGGGATGGTAAAGGCGGAGGGTATTATCGACACCCTGAGCAGCGGGGCCAGGTTCGGCCTGGCTTATTATAATACCGACTCCCAGGGCGGAGAGATTGACACTTACGTTGACTTCAGCTCTCCCACGAACATGGTTACATCAATACACAATAAGACAGCCGATACGTGGACCCCCCTTGCGGAGACACTCTATGAGGTTATCAGGTATTTCAAACAGGACTCTCCGTATTACGCCCACTCTCCTGTAGATTATCAGACTGGCCTGAACTATGACCCCTATTATTATCAGTTTTCCGCGTCAAACAAGGTTTATGTGCCGTGCGCGAAGTCATTCATCCTTTTCCTTACAGACGGAGAGCCGACGCAGGACACCAGTATCCCTGCCAGCTTACAGGGTTATGCCGCGGCTAACGGCGGATACGGCACAGGTTATTTTGCAGATGTGGCCCTGTGGATGAGGCAGCAGGACGCGGGCAAAACCGGGGATATTCGCCCCGGCACCTGCACGACCGTTCCTACTGCGTTCCAGCAGTGCATCCCGGAAGTCCAGAGCCTGGTACTGTATCCCGTGTTCCTGTTCGGGCATGGATCGTCGCTGTTAAAAAATACCGCGATAAACGGAGGGTTTGACGACCTGGATCAAGACGGCATTCCAGACTGCTCAACAACCCCGAAGGAGTGTTACAGGGATTCGAACGGGGACGGAACCGTCTCATCGGACGGCAGTGACTTCCCCATTACCTATTTTGAGGGAGACGACGGATATGAGCTTCAGGGCAGCATCACGAACGCCCTTGCCGATATAATGAAGCGCGGCGCATCAGGGACATCGGTCTCCATTCTTGCGACCTCTGCGGAAGGCGAGGGCGGTCTCTATCAGGCCTATTTCTACCCTCAGAAGATACTGTCCGACGGGACGAAGAGGGACTGGCTCGGGTACTGCAGAGGGCTCTTCGTGGACGGCGAGGGGAACCTGAGGGAGGACACAGACCAGGACGCAAAGCTCATTTACAAAGATGACAAGATCCTGAGGATGCGCCTGGACACCGTCACAAATCTGGTGTACGGGGACCTTTATAAGGATGTTTCCCCTGAAGATGGAACGGCCGATTCAGCCACCGCAGATTCAACGGCGTACGTCGACGACTTAATGGCGCTATGGGAGGCCGGCAAAGATCTGGCTACCAAGGATAAGGCCCAAAGGAACATATATGTATGGACAGACACGGACAACGACGGGATTGTAGATGACGGGGATTTTTCCGCCGCTACTCCGACAGAGGCGCTGTCCTTCTCAACAACAAACTCCGCAACCCTTCAACCAAGTCTGCGGGCCGCTGATTCTACCGAGGCGGGCAATATTATAAATTTCATAAGGGGCATCCCTGTCTCCGGATACAGGAACAGGTGCATACCTCTCACTGGGGAGACACAGGAGACAGGTTGCTCAGCATCAACGGAGAGGATATGGGGCCTCGGTGACGTCATTTATTCGACCCCTACAGTCGTTTCTGGCACCAGGGAGCAGTACGATCAGCTGTACGGATCTGATGCGCTGACATACCTGGCCTTCAGGAATCGATATAACAGCAGGAGGCAGGTCGTTTATGTGGGGGCAAATGACGGCATGCTTCACGCGTTCAACGCAGGGGTCTATCTTTCAGGGGATGACACCGCCACCGGAGGGGAAACGGAGCACGGGAGGTTCATCGCAAACCCCACAAGCGGCAACGGCTGGACCTCACCAGCCGCCCCCGCCCTGGGGGAGGAACTATGGTCCTTTATCCCCTACGACAATCTGCCGCATCTGAAGTGGCTTACCAGCCAGAGTTACAGTCATGTATATTATGTCGACCTCAAGCCTAAGCCTACAGATGTGAGGATATTCTGCGATACAGATATCACGCTGAATCCTCCCACCGGGGCTAATTGCATCAATGGCCAGACAGGCGCTTCCCATCCCGGCGGATGGGGGACCATACTTATAGTAGGGATGCGGCTTGGAGGGGGGGCAATTGATGTTGATCTGAACGGGGATGGCGATACCGTTGATGCCGGCGAGAGGTTCAGGTCGTCATACTATGTTCTTGATGTCACAGACCCTGAGAAACCGCCGAGGCTCCTCTGGAGGTTTACGGATCCAAACCTTGGCTTTACGACTTCTTATCCTGCCATAGCCCATATAAAAGGCTCACCGGAGAAATGGTTCATGGTAGTAGGCTCCGGCCCTGACAATAACGTCCCAACCGGAACAAGAGGGTATGAAGGGACGAGCACTCAGACGGGCAGGGTATTTGTGGTTAACCTCCTGAATGGCATTAAAGCAAAGGAATTTACCACCGATACGAATGCATTCATGGGAGATCCGACGATTGTGGACGGGGACATGGATTTTACAACTGATGTTGTATACATTGGAAGCGTCAACTCGACAACCAGTGGAAAGGTTTACAGGATAAATACAAACAGCGACCTCAATCCAACCAACTGGACTATATCAACCCTGATAGATACGGGGAGACCTCTCCTCGTGGGGCCTTCTGTTTCAAAGGACAGCTTCAACAACTTATGGGTATTCTTCGGCACAGGGAGGCTGTTTGGAGTTGCGGACAAGACCAATGGCGATCAACAGAGCCTGTGGGGTATAAAGGACGGGTGCTGGAAGGGGGGAGGGACCGTCAGGCTTGCTTCAGTAAGCGCCGGCAATGTTGTTACCGCAGGCACCACTGATACTGCATGCCCTGTTACTTATACCACAGCCAGACTTTTAGATGTGACCAATACGCAGGTCACTCTTGCAGGAGGCGCCTCTCAAGTGAGCGGTTTAACTGGCAGCGCAATTTCATACCAGACTCTGCTCAGCACGGCAAGATCCGCCCATGGCTGGTATTCAAAACTATCTTCTTCCGCTCCAACCGAAAAGGTGCTGTCCAGGAGCGTGGTGATTGGAGGCCTTGTCCTGTTTACGACATTTACGCCCACCACTGACATATGCGGTTTTCAGGGAGACAGCTCCATCTATGCCCTTTATTATGAGACAGGTACGGCATATATCAAACCCGTTATAGGCACTACAGGCAGCGGTGCAACGGAGACGGTATTGAAAACCAAGACTCTGGGCAAAGGAATGCCGACCACTGTTGGAATCGCGGTGGGTAAGAAGACAAAGGGGTACGTTCAGACATCTACAGGTACCATCGTAGAGGTGGAGGCAGCACCTCCATTAGCCGTCAGGAGCGGAGCCGCCGGATGGCGCGAGAAGACTGGCGGGGGCGGGGCAGTAGATATCGAGGAGATATACAAACATATCGTGAAATAAAGACGCAAGGGTGGGTACGCCCCACCCTTGAACTAAATTCAGTAATCTGCCATTAATGATGCGAATGAAATTAAGGCATCAGCAAGTTTTAGGGAGGGTACAGTGGTAAGGCTTACTCATCTGATATTTATCGTTTGCATTATCACATTAGGTTGCACATCCAGGAAGGTCGAGGAGCCTGCGCCACAAGCAAAACCTGCCGAAGTCCAGACAAAGGTTGCGGAAGGGGGAGGGGTTCAACCTCCGACTTTGCAGGAATCCAGACCAGAGGCGGTATCCGCTGCTCCCACAACTCCTTCTGCCCCAAAAAATAAGCTGCCTGAGATAGTCACAATAAGGCTTACCCCCAGGCTTGTTTATCCTGGCACAAAGGTCAAGGCTGAACCGGAGGCAAGAGATGAGGACGGCGATACAGTCAGCTATTATTATGAGTGGAAAAGAAATGATGACGTCCTTTCCGGAGAGATGCTGGATGAGATTGGCACTGACGGGTTCAAAAAAGGGGATTTCATAACAGTATCCGTTACTCCATATGATGGGAAGGAAAAGGGGAAGCCGAGAAGGTCTCTCCCCCTTGTTGTTGCAAACAGACCGCCGGAGATAACCTCATCAGCGCCGTCAGAGCTTTCCAAGGGCATATATATTTATGAAGTAAAGGCTGCCGATCCGGACGGAGACAAACTATCTTTTTCAATTGAAGGTGCGCCTTCCGGGATGACCATTGACTCCGTCACAGGAACGGTCCGGTGGGATGGACCTCAACCTGGTACTTATAATATAAAGATCGAGGTGAGCGACGGTGATGCCAAGGCCTTCCAGGGATTTGAGCTGAGCTTTACCAGATAATTTCCATATCTGAATTAAAAATAATGCCACAAGATATTGTGGCATTATTTTTTTTGGGCTCTATATGTAGAGCTTTTTATATAATTTAACATAATTATGCTTAATTTATAATAATTAGATTTGACACAGTGTATGAATTATGGAATTTTATAGTGCAATATGAAGCAGAATATAAACAACGTTAGGAAGTTGAGAGAGGCCAAGCTGATGAGCAAGGCCGAATTGGCAAGAAAGGCCGGGATATCAGTCCTGACAGTGGACAGAATAGAGAAGGGTCACCCATGCAGGCTGGACACGAAAAGGAAGGTGGTCATTGCCCTGGGTCTCAGGGTTCCTGAGGCGGACAAGGTTTTTAAGAGCAGCCAGAAATCAGAAGACAGGGGTCAGGGGTCAAGGGTCAGGGGTCAGAAGTAACCGTGAGGTTAATATCATTAGCTTTTACCTCTCACGTCTTACGTTTCACGTCTCACGGAAGTTATAGGGGTTTAAATGAATCTGTTCAGTAAGAAGAAAAATGTCATAGGGGTAGATATAGGCTCCTCAGCGATCAAGATAGTGGAGCTGAAGGATACCAAAAAGGGGTACCAGCTGGTCAAATATGGTATAGCCCCGATCCCTTCCGAGGTTATTGTTGACGGCGCAATAATGGATTCTTTCGCCGTAGTAGAGGCCATAAAGAACCTCCTTGCTGAGAAAAAGATAAAGACTAAGGATGCTGCCATATCGGTGTCCGGTCATTCAGTGATAATAAAAAAGATTACTCTTCCCGCCATGACAGAGGAGGAGTTGGAAGAGTCTATCCAGTGGGAAGCGGAGCAGTATATTCCATTCCCCATAGGCGATGTGAACATGGACTTCCACATCCTTGAGATGGCCACTGGGCAGCCTCAGATGGATGTCTTGATCGTTGCTGTAAAGAAGGACATGATAAACGATTATACCGCAGTCATGTCGGAGGCAGGGCTGAATGCCGTAGTGGTTGACGTGGACTCATTTGCGCTGGAAAATATGTACTGCATTAACTACGATGTGGCGCCTGAAGAGACGGTGGCGCTGGTAAATCTTGGGGCCAATGTGATAAACATAAATATCCTTAAGGGAGGGACATCAACCCTTACCAGGGATGTTTCTGTTGGAGGAAGGCAGATAACCAATGAGATACAGAAGCATCTCGGTGTGAGCTTTGAGGATGCGGAGATTTTGAAGTGCGGCGGGGAAGTAAGTGGTGTTGACGCCAAGAATATGGATGAGATTGTCAAAACAGCCTCGAATAACCTTGTGACAGAGGTGCAGAGGTCTTTTGATTTTTATCTTTCAACAGTTCAGGAAGGCAGGATTGATAAGGTTTACTTAAGTGGCGGCTCATCAATGCTGAAGGGGATAGTCGAGGCGATATCGGAGCGGACCGGTATCTCGACCGAAATGGCAAACCCCTTCCTGAAGATAGGGCTTAATAAGAAAACTTCTGACGCCGAAAATCTGAAGAAAGATGCAGGATTATTATGTGTCGGTGTTGGGTTGGCAATCAGGAGACCTGGCGATAAATGATAAAAATAAACTTACTACCGGTCAGGGCAGCAAAGAAGAAGGAGACGCTAAGGCAACAGATCTCTGTAGCAGTCATGTCTCTTGTCTTAGTGTTGATTGTTATTGGATATTTCCATTTCAGGATAGTGAAGAATATTGCGGAAGTTACTGCCAAAATAGCGTCTACTGAGGGGGAACTTCAGAAGACAAAGACCCAGATAGGCGAGGTGTCCAAGTTTAAGGAGGCCAAAAAGGTCTTAGAGAATAAGCTTGGGGTGATTGAATCGCTCAAGAAGGGGAAGGCTGGCCCAGTAAAGATGCTGGACGAACTGAGCAGTGTGACCCCGGAAAAGCTCTGGCTGGTTTCATTTAAGGAGCAGGGTCGGAATATAAATATTGAAGGCACGGCAATAAGTAATGAGGTAATTGCCCAGTTCATGACTGATATGGAGAAGTCATCTAATTTCAAGGATATAGAGCTTGTTGTAACCGAACAGATTGAACAGGGCGGTATGAAACTGAAGAAATTCAGCTTGACCGGAAAACTGGAAATAGAAGGCGCTACCCCCCCAGTTACCGCGCCGGATGTACGCAAGTAGGTAAAGAGGTATACAATGGCCATAAAAATAACAGCCGAATCACTGATAAAGCTTCCTCCAAAGCAGAAGGTATATATTCTGGTTGGTGTGCTTGCGCTCATTGCCGGGTTATACTGGTATCTGATTTATAAACCCAAATCAGCTGAACTTGTGGAGATTAATGTCAGGCAGGAGAAGTTACAGGCAGAGTTGAATGAAAGCTTGGCAATTGCTGCCGATCTTCCACGGTTCAAGGCTGAGGTGGCAAGACTCAACGATGAATTAACAAAGGCCCTTCTGGAGCTTCCCGATAAAAAGGAGATACCTTCGCTGCTGACAAATATCTCAAAGCTTGGAATCGAATCAGGTCTTGAATTTATTCGCTTTAAGCCGATGAATGAGGTCCCTTCAGGATTTTATGCAAAGGTCCCTGTGGAGATAAGTCTGAGGGGATCATATCACGAGGTGGCCACTTTTTTTGATAAGGTCTCCAAGCTTTCAAGGATAGTCAATATAACGGACATAAACGTGAGCGGCGCTAAGGAAGAGGGAGGGAAAGTTATACTTACCACACCCTGCCTTGCAACAACTTACAGGTTTATTGAGGGTGAAAGTGTTAAAAAATAGTTTAAAAAATAGTGGTCAGTTGTCAGTGGTCAGTGGTCAGATTTGTCTAATGCTTATCTCTTACTGCTTATTGCTTACTGTTGTTACGGGATGCAACAAAGAAGAGGTTGCGCCAGCCCAGGTTGCGCCGGTCAAAAAGGTTGTTGCGCCTGTGCAGACCTCAGTAACTACCGAAAAAATGCCTGAGTATGTCTATAACCCGGCAGGCAAGAGAGATCCATTTAAATCTTTTATAGAAGTAGTTACAAGTAAAAGGGAGCGTGCAGTTGCTCCGATAACACCTCTTCAGAGTTATGACCTGGCGGCCCTCAGGCTTGTGGGGATCATGCTGCTGCCCGGGAAGAGGGTAGCAATAATAGAGGACCCCACAGGTAAAGGCTACCACGTTAAAGTAGGGACATCAATAGGAATGAACGATGGGGTAGTAGTTGAGATTTTAAAGGATGAGTTGATCGTTGAAGAGAAATACCTGGATGAAACTGCACAAACAAAGGCAAGAAAGGTTTCAGTAAAGATCCCGAAAGAAGAGGATAGAGGAGGAGAAGGCCGATGAGAATCGATGCTATAGTAAATAAAACCAACATGTTATCGCTCTTGAGTCTGATTATCTTATTGTCGGCCTGTTCGCCAAAAGTCGCGCAGGTAAGGCCGGAAGAACAGGCAAAAGCCATATCCATTAGCAGTCTGGAGATTGGAAAGAGTGATGACAGGTCTATCCTGACTATTAAGGCAACTGAATCATTGCAGGGAAATTACACGGTCATTAAGGTGTCAGAACCGCCCAAGGTGTTTATAGAGATGCCAACTGCGGATGTGGGAAATTTCGAAGGCACGATAGATGCTGTTAATGGAGTCATCTCAAAGGTAGTGACCTCAAGGCGTGATGTTTCCGGCGCCATGATAGAGATTAGCCTTTTGTCCTTAGTAGAGCATGAGGTCAAGGCAGATGGAAATACGCTGGAGATATATTTGGGAGCGCCTCATGGAGAAGGAGCCCCATCTGAGAAAGTAGAAGAAGCCCCTATAGAAGAGAAAGCGGAGGCCGGCTCTACAACAGATAGTAAGGAGCAGTCACCCGCCGAAATAGTTGTGGAGCCAAAGACAGAAGAAAAGGCTGAAGCTCCCCAGAAGGCCTTAAAAGTGAAGGCAGTTGAGATTAAAAAGGAGGGAAAATTTACAAGGGCAGAAATAATTACTGACGGCGAAGTTTCGGATTATAATGTCTTTGACTTAAAGTCCCCTAACAGGGTTGTTGTTGATGTCAGGAATGCCAGGGAGATATTGACAAAAAGGGATATTAAGGCTGTCTCGCCTCACATCAATGGCGCCAGGCTTGGGCGGCATGACGGGCAGGTGAGGGTCGTATTTGACTATAAGGGAGGTGTCAAGCCTTATGAGGTAGTTAAGGAGAGTGACAGGATCTCCATTATATTTGGAAAGAAGCCAACAACTGTAGTGGCAAAAGTCGAGAAGGCAGCCGTAAAGGAAGAAGCCCCGAAGATAGAGGAAAAGGTAGAGGTAGAGAAAAAGTCAGAGACGACTACAGTAGAACCGGAGCCTGCTGCCACTGCTGAGGCCCCAAAAAAGGCTTTAAAAATAACAGATGTGAAGATTCAGAAGTCAGGCAAGTTCACAAGTGCAGAGATAATAACAGATGGAGACCCGTCCACATACAAGGTCTATGACCTTAAGTCGCCGGACAGGGTTATCGTTGACATCATGAATGCAAGGGACATTTCTGCAAAAAAGAAGATCAAGGCAGTTTCCCCTCATATCAAGGGCGCAAGACTCGGGCGTCATGACGGACAGGTGAGGGTTGTATTTGACTATAAGGGGAGCATTGAGCCTTATTTTGTATTAAAAGGGGCTGACAGGATCACGATATTGTTTGGAAAGAAGCCAGAAACTACTGAAGCAAAAGTCGAGAAAGCAGCAAAGGAAGAGGCACCGAAAATAGAAGAAAAGGCAGAGGAGGCGCCTGCTGCAGTCGAGGCAACGCCTGAGGTTAAGGAAGAGGTAAAGACAGAGACCAAGGCGGAGATCCAGAAAGAAGAGTCAAAGGTAGAAGAGGCTGCAAGCGCCAAGCCTGTTGAGGTTCCTGCCGAAGTAAAACACGCGGTAGAAAAGGAAGAGATAAAGACAGAGGAAAAAACCGAAGCAAAAGAGAAGGCTGTCGCCGCTCCTTCAGTCGAAGCGGCGGTCGAGGAGAAGACCGAGCCGGAACCAGAAAAGAAAACTGCTGCCGAGAGTGCATCTGAGGAGATGGCAAAGGTTTATAATGGACAGAAGGTCACCCTGGAGTTCAAGGATGCTGACATAAAAAATATATTCAGGATTATTGCAGAGGTAAGCGGCTACAATATGATAATTGACAGCGCGGTGGTCGGAAAGGTCACCATCAGGCTTGTAAACGTCCCATGGGACCAGGCACTTGATATATTGCTGGAGACAAATAACCTGGGGATGAAAAAGGTGGGAAATGTAATCAGGGTGCTGCCAGCCGCAATAGTGAAAAAGGAGGAAGAGGAGAAGCTGGCTTCAAAGAAGGCTATGGAAAAGCTTGAAGATATGGTGACTAAAGTCATACCTGTCAGCTATGCAACGGCATCCGATATCTCTTCCAAGTTGAAGGGCGTTATGACGGACAGGGGCACTGCCATTGTTGATGATAGGACAAATACCATAATCCTGAAGGATATACAGAAAAGTGTTGATGAAGCGGAAAAGCTTGTGATGGGTTTGGACGAACCGACAAAGCAGATTATTATAGAGGCCAGGATTGTGACGGCAAACACAAACTTCGCGAGAGACCTCGGAGTTCAATGGGGCGCTGGCTATGCGGCTGATGCCGCACATGGAAACCCGACAGGTTATTACTTTCCGAATTCATACAATGTATCCGGTGGGGGAGGCGGTTCCTTCGCCCTCAATCCACCAGCATCAGGTGGCGTCGGCGCATCCTCGGGCGGGGGAGGTGTTGTGGGTATCAATTTCGGGTCGATTAATAATACCTTGAACTTGGACCTTCGGTTGAGCGCGCTTGAGAGTCAGGGTTGGGGAAAGGTTGTCTCCAGCCCGAAGATAATAACCCTTGACAATAAGCTGGCATCTATCTCGCAGGGAATTTCCATACCATTTGAGACCACATCTGCTTCAGGCACACAAACGACTTTCGTGGATGCAAACCTCAATCTGACTGTAACGCCGCACGTGACTAACGATGACAGGATAAGTATGAAGATAAAGGTCAGCAAGAACAGGCCGGATCTTGCCTTTAAAGGGGCCAGCGGAGCACCGTCGATTGATAAGAAGGAAGCAACTACGGAGATACTTGTTAAGGATGGAGATACTACCGTTATAGGCGGTATCTATGAGATTGATAAGGGTGAGAGCGAAACATTTACGCCATTCCTTGGCAGGATACCTATCCTCGGATGGTTATTTAAATCCAAGAAAAAAACTGAAACAAAGACAGAACTACTAATATTTATAACCCCCAAAATAGCACGCGATATAGCAGGATAACTAAATAAATAGTGAAAAAATAAATAAACAGTCGATTTGGGAAAATGAGTTAAGATGAGCACTCTGAGATATCTGACTGCTGGCGAGTCGCACGGTAAAGGACTATCAGCTTTAATGGAGGGTATTCCGGCTAACCTTGAATTAACAGCTGAGTATATTAACAATGAACTTGCCCGCCGACAGATGGGTTATGGACGCGGTGGAAGGATGAAGATCGAGACCGATACCGCGGAGATACTTTCAGGTATAAGGTTTGGCAGGACACTTGGCTCACCTATAGCCCTGTTCATTGAAAACAGAGATTGGGAAAACTGGCAGGAAGTGATGAGTTCACCCCCCCCTCAATCCCCCCCTTTAATAAAAGGGGGGGTAGAGGGAGTTGTCACCCGCCCCCGCCCAGGCCATGCAGACCTTTCTGGCGCAATCAAGTACAACCAAAAGGACATCAGGAACATATTAGAGAGGTCGAGTGCGCGGGAGACGGCTGCAAGGGTAGCAGTAGGTTCTGTTGCAAAAAAACTTCTTGAGGAGTTCGGCATAAGGGTTTTCAGCTGGGTTACAGAGATAGGAGGACAGCAGTGGTCAGAGGTCAGTGGTCGGAGCTCAGTCTATTACTCGCCGCTCCTCGCTTCTCGCTCCTCGCTTTCTGAGTTATACGAGAAGGCTGAAAAATCCGAGGTTAGATGTCCAGATGCGGCAGCAACAGAGGCCATTAAGAAAAGGATAGACGAGGCCAGAAACAGCGGAGATTCTCTCGGCGGAATATTTGAGATTGTCGTAAGCGGCGCTCCGGTTGGCCTTGGGAGTCACGTCCAGTTTGACAGGAAGCTGAATGCGAGGCTTTCCATGGCCCTTATGAGCATACAGGCTATCAAAGGGGTAGAGTTTGGACTTGGATTTGAGGCGGCGACACGGCACGGCTCTGAGGTGCATGATGAGATATGCTTCAGGGGTCAGGGGTCAGGGGTCAAGGGTCAGGAATTCAAACCACCGACCACTGGGTTTTACAGGAAGACCAACAATGCGGGTGGCATAGAGGGCGGGATGTCGAATGGTGAGGATATAGTCATCAGGGCGGCAATGAAACCGATACCTACTCTGTATAAACCGCTTCGCTCAGTGGACATAGTAACAAAAGAGGTCTTTGAGGCCACTGTCGAGAGGTCGGATATATGTGCCGTCCCAGCCGCTTCAGTTGTGGGCGAAGCCGTTGTAGCTTTCGAGATCGCCAATGCCGTGCTTGATAAATTCGCCGGCGACTCGATGGAAGAGATGATGAAGAATTACAACAGCTATATGGAATATGTGAAGGGGTTTTAGAATAAGAGATTAACAAACCCTAGTAACTCCCCTCCCTTGGCGGGAGGGGATTGAGAGGAGGGGGATCGAATTTGGTGACGTTTCACCCTCACCCTGACCCTCTACCCATCCGGGCATAAATCCCGTCAAGGGAGAGGGAAAATTATTTGAAGAAGAATATTGTCCTTACCGGCTTCATGGGCACAGGTAAGACCTCTACAGGCAGAGTATTAGCAATGAAGCTTGGAACAAGGTTTATAGATACCGATAAGCTGATTGAAAAAGAGGCCGGGACTCTCATCCGTGAGATATTTAAAAAGTTAGGAGAGCCGCATTTCAGAGGTCTTGAAAGGGAGATAGTAAGAAAGGTTTCAGAGGAAAACGGAGTAGTTATAGCAGTCGGAGGTGGGGCGATCGTGAATCCCGCTAATCTTGCAGATCTAAAAAGGCACGGGATAGTGGTATCGCTTACTGCCTCACCTGAGGTGATTCTATCCAGGGTTGAGAGGAATTTAGACCGACCGCTCCTCAAGGTTGAAGATAAGTTAGGAAAGATAAAAGAGTTGATTGCGGTCAGGGCGCATTTTTATGAGAAGTCGGATATCACGGTTGACACTGATTTTAAGAACCCCGAGCAGGTGGCAGATGAGATTTTAGAGGCCGTAAGACGTGAGATGTAAGAAGAAATGGAATCTATAAAAGTAAACCTTGGAGAGCGCAGCTATCCGATATATTTCGGCAGTTCGATTTTAAAGGACTTTGGAAAGACCTACAATAATTTTTTTAAGAGTAAGAAGGTTATTGTAGTTACAAATCCAACTGTTGGCAGTCTGTATTTCAATGAAATTCATGACAGCCTTATAAAAGAGGGGTTTGAGGTCAACCGCATAGATGTGCCTGATGGAGAGGAATATAAGACCCTCACGTGGGCATCCAAGCTCTTTGACAAATTAATAGCACTGAAGGCAGACAGGGAGACGCCACTCATAGCGTTGGGCGGAGGTGTGATTGGGGACCTGACAGGTTTTGTAGCCGCAACTTACCTGCGGGGTGTTCCCTTTGTCCAGGTTCCCACAACCCTACTTGCCCAGGTAGATTCAAGTGTTGGTGGTAAGACAGGGGTCAACCACAGGAGGGGAAAGAATCTGATAGGGGCCTTCTATCAGCCCAGGTTTGTTTATATAGATGTCGACACCCTGAAGACCCTTGATAAGCGGGAGATGAAGGCGGGTCTTGCCGAGGTAATAAAGTATGGTGTCATAAGAGACCCTAAGCTATTTAAATACCTTGAAGATAATGTTAATATTTTAACAAAAAACTCAAAAATCAAATCTCAGAACTCGGCTCTTTTGTATATAGTAAAGAGATCATGCGCCATAAAGGCCTCTGTAGTTGAGGCAGATGAAAGGGAGACTGGAATTAGGGCAATATTGAATTTTGGTCATACCTTTGGTCATGCTGTTGAGGCTGTAACGAAGTATAAGGAATACAAGCATGGAGAGGCAGTAGCAGTTGGGATGGTATATGCCTCTGAACTTTCTCATAGAACTGGAGTGTGTAATAAAAGTGTTGTTGAAAGGGTGCGTAATGTGATTAAGAAGGCCGGACTTCCCACCACAGGGCCGGATTTTCCAAGAAAGAGCTTTTTAAAGGCGATGGAGATAGACAAGAAGGTCGTTGGAGGGGAGTTAAGGTTTGTGCTGGTGGAAAAGATCGGCAGTGTGAGGATTGAGAAGGTAGATATAAGAACGCTCACTCATTGATAAAGATATCGCCGGAGTTAAGATGAGGATTGGAGAAGTTGAATTAGGGAAGATACCCGTAGTGATCGGGACGCTCTCCGGGAATATCGAGCATCCGGTTGAGATCGTTAATAAAATTGATCTCTTTGAACTCCGTATCGATACGTTTAAGACACAAGAAGTTGCGTATATCACCGAAATTATACATTCGCTCAAACGTGTTTATGGAAAACCGTTACTTGCAACAGTCCGGTCCAAGGCAGAGGGCGGCGCTATAGAGATCGATGACGATAGAAGATATGAGATATACAAAGAGGTTCTTACTCTGGTTGACGCAGTAGATGTTGAGTTAAGCTCATCCGGATTATTAAAGAGGGTACTGCCTTTATGCAGGCGAAAAGAGAAGGTCTTGATCGCCTCTTATCATAACCATGACGAGACGCCGAGGGAGAGGCAACTTGAAAAGCTGGTTTCCGATGGTAAGGAGATAGGGGCTGATATAGTGAAGATTGCGGTTACTGCCAATTCGAAAGAGGACTTAAGCAGGCTGATATCCTTTACAATCAAAAACAGGGACAAAGGCCTGATTACCATTTCTCAGGGGAAGATAGGGACCATCTCGCGGATCGTTACCCCGATCCTGGGCTCTCTTATGACTTACGGGTATATAGATATGCCCTCAGCGAAAGGACAGTTGTCGGCATTTGAAATTGTTGAGCATCTGAGGTTGTTTGACCCGGAATATAACGAGAGATTTAAGGTAAGATGAGTTGGCGAGGTAAAGACAGAGTCTACATATCAGGGAGGGAATGATGAAAAATAGATATTTTATAACTTATGGATTGCTCATTGCAGGACTATTATCACTATGGGGATGCAGCTCAGGTAGTTTCACTGCCCCTTCCGGCAGCACAATGACAGTAAATCCAAGCTCAATAAGTGAATCTATATCAGCAGATACCACTCATAATTTTACTGTAACAGTATCAGATGCAGACGGTAAGCCGCTTAATGGTGCGGAGGTTTTTATAACAGGGGCATTTGCGGCTCCACGCACAGTTGCACGCTACCAGTTTTACAGGGATGTTGGTGCTGTTACCTCAGTCAACTCAGGTTTTAGCGGTAAGACAGACGAATTTGGCAATTATTATTTTTCAATTGTTGTCCCTGCAACAGTTGGCGGCGCTGCAAATGTCTTTACGGATACTATAGATGTTCGATCCGGTGCGGCATTTATTTCCATATCTATAACCCTGTCATAGATGGCAGTTATTTAGATGATGTATTCTGATAAATAGGTCATGAAATTTGCGATCTTCAGGAGGATAGTATGATAAAAATGCAGCCGGCTAATATAATGAGCCTAAGATTAATTATACTGACAGCATTCTTGATGTTGTTCTCGGCCTGTGGGGCTTCAGACAGTGGATTACCCAATGGGACGGCAGGAACAACCGGCACTACTGCTACAGGAGCAGCGTCTGCGAGCAGCATCTCTTTAACTGCCACGCCGTCATCAATAATGACGACTGCGACATCCGGTATCCAGGCCACGGTCACTACGAGTACCGGGGCTAATGTCACAGATGGGACATCTGTAACATTCACGTTGAGCAGCAGTCTTATGGGGACTATAACGTCCACGGCAACCACGTCAAGCGGTGTAGCAGCGGCAACATTTACAGCCGGAACAACACCCGGAACCGTCACAGTTACGGCCACGTCGGGAAGTATAACTCAAACAGCTGCGGTAGTAATAAGTGCGCCATCAACCGGCAGTTTGGAATATGTATCAGCCACACCGCAGGTCATCGGGATTAAGGGTGGCGGACAGACGGCATCGTCCGCTGTGAAATTCCTTGTAAAAGATATTAACGGGAATCCGGTTGTTGACGGGACACAGGTAAGCTTTGTAATGAGCGGCCCGAGTGGAGGCAAGCTCCCATCAGCAGGCGGAGAGTATGTCGGCGATATAGATGCGTCTCCTACTACTGCAACAGCATCAACCGTGGGTGGAAACGCTACTGTTACTTTAAACAGTGGCTCTGTAGCAGGACCTGTAACAATTGCTGCCTCTGTTACATTCGGTTCTCAGACATTTTCAGCCTCTTCAGCGGCAATTTCCATTGGCGGCGGCGCTCCTTCCGCATCCCATTTCAATCTGGCAACAACTAAGTTTAATCTTCCTGGGCTTGTGAAATCAGACAGTCAGGCGACAATCAGTGCATACGTTGCGGACAGGTTTGGCAACTACAATGTTCTGACAGGGACGTCTGTCTCTTTCTATGCTGAGGCTGGAGCTATAGATAATAGCAATGTGACCGATGCCACTGGAAAGACAACAGTAACATTCAGGACACAGGCCCCTGATCCTGCAGAAGTTTCTATTACAGCGGCTGAAACAACTCTGATAAATAATTTAAATACGACATTTACTACGAGCATTCCGACGGATGGTTCTTATCACCCAAGGGATGGATGGGTCACAGTATTGGCGTCTGTCCAAGGTGAGGAGGCATTTGAGGATGCAAATGCGAATGGTATATACGATAGCGGGGAGACATTTAGTGATTTAGGAGAACCATTTGTTGATAAAGATGATGATGGAGTTAGAGATACCAGCCCATTTGAAGAGTATATCGATGTAAATGGCAACGGCAGCTACAACGCTCCCAACGGCGTTTGGGACGGTCCGGGTTGTGCAGGTTCAGGCTGTTTATCCAGCAAAATGATATGGACGTCAATAACATTAGCGTTCACAGGAAATGGCTATTATTGCGCGATAAGTCCTTCAAACTTTGCCATTGCAAATGGAGGGTCTCAGTCATTTTCTGCGATGGTTGGTGATATTAATGCCAACAGGCTTGTTTCCGGTGCTACAATCGCCGTTGCTGCATCGGTAGGTACACTTGCCGGTCAAACGAGTCATACAGTGCCGGATGGTGTCCCGTCTGGGCCCTCGGTGCTTTCTTTTAACCTTTCAGATTCTGCGCCAACAACAGTGGCAGCTCCTGCGGCTGTATCTATTGTAACCGTTACTGTAACATCTTCAGAAGTTGTTGCATGTCCTCCGTTTACTGCCGCAGGTACGATACAGTAATTGATTGGATTAGAATGTAGGGTTTTTATCAGAGGGTCTGCATATTGTGACGCAATTCAGAAGAAGGTGCACCATACGAGGCACGGGATTAAAGAGTTCTGGATAGCTGGCCCGAAAGAGAAGATGGAAGAGGCATATGAACCGAAGTATGGCCTATATCAACTTATCGGGACTTAAGTTTAGAATGATACTCATGACTCTCGCGTGTTAATAAGTTTAAGGTTATTATGAATGAGATTTCGCATTCAAATAAAGATTTTTGAATTCTCAGGTGTAATACCAAGCAAGCTTTCATTCGTCTCAGTTGTAGATGTTTGAAAGCAACTTGGTATAAAAATATTATGAGCCTATGACGGCAGAAATTAAAGATGATGCACCTATTCCGCCTGAGATAAACAAATACCTGGCAATTCTCAGTAAAGATCCCGGCTCGATGGTGTTCGCGCCACTGGCGGAGGCCTACAGGAAGGCTGGGATGCTGGATGAGGCGATTGCAACTGCCAGGGACGGCTTGAAGCTCCGTCCTGACTATGTGAGCGGAATGGTTGCCCTCGGGAGGGCATATTTTGAAAAGGGTTTATTGGCCGAGGCCAGAGAAAACCTGGAGAAGGTGCTTATAATTGCGCCGGACAACATCATTGCAGCCGGGATATTAGAGGAGATAAAAAGCAAGTGGTCAGTGGTCAGGGGCCAGGGGCCAGAAAAGCCGGAACCTGTTACCCCTGACCTTGAACCTGACAAGGCAGTCAGTCAGGAGTCAGAAGTCGGCAGTCAGAAGATAGATGAGCCGGAGATTGAAGAACTCACTGAACTGGAAGAGTTTATAGAGTTAGAAGAGGTAGATGCAGAAGAAAAGTCGGGAGATTTTCAGGTTGAGGAGATAAGCTTTGAGGCCCCGGAACCTGGATTGGGGCTTGCAAAAGAGGTAAAAGAGACAGAGGAAGAGAAAACTGCGGAAGATATAGGCATATGGGGGGAAGAAGCTGCAAGCGAGTTGGAAGCGGAACCGGCGATATCCGAGGTCATTGAACCTGAAGCACAGTTAAGAAGCCCGGAGGTTGAGGAGAAAGAGGCAAGGTCAAGGAAGGAAATAACCACAGAGACCATTGCCGACCTATATATAAAGCAGGGCTATTTTGACAAGGCTATTGACATATACCAGACCCTGTATGATGCTGACCCTGGAAATGATGATATAAAGAGGAAACTTGATGAACTGAAAAAGCAGTTGTCAGGGGTCAGTGATCAGGGGGCAGAGGTAAAGAGACCAGAGGAAGAGTTAGTGGTAAGGTGGGCTGAGTCGACCGGACAAGGAGCGGAACTCAAAACTGATGAGAATATAGACAGGCTGGGATCATGGCTTAAGACAATTCAGAGCGAGAGGCGGAAGGGCTGATGGAATTTAAGGAGATATTGGGAGAGTTTGTTGAAAGGGTAGACGGTGCAAGGGCTGCAACTCTTATGGGGTATGACGGCATTGCCATAGACGAATACCGCAAAGAAGGTGTTGACATAGACATCCAGCTCATAGGGATTGAATATTCAAGTATACTCAAGGAAATGAAGCGTGCATCTGAGATCCTTGAAGCTGGAGAAGTGGTAGAGGTTTCAATCGTTACAGGGAAGGGTATGGTTGTTGTCAGGGGCGTTACTGATGAATATTTCATTATGGTCAGCCTGACTGTTGATGGTAATCTTGGAAAGGCAAGGTATCTTATGAAAATGGCTGTGCCGAAACTCAAAGAGTTGTTATAATAATATATTTTGTTGTGTATATCCATATTAGTCATATAAAATCTGTGTATCTGTGTCTAAAATCCCTTCAAAAAAACCTTGCAAATAGGAATCTAAGATGGTAATAAATAACCTTTCCAGCCTCAAGGACGTCATGAGGGCTGCGCGATGTGATGCCATCCTCATCACTGGTATCGAAAATATCTGTTACTTAACTGGTTTTACTGGTTCAAGCGGTGTTTTACTGATAACAGATAAGGGAGGGATATTCTTTACTGATTCCCGATATACAGAGCAGGCCGGCAAGGAAATAAAGGGAAAGGTAAAGATAAGGGAATACAAGAAACAGGTTCCTGAGTTGTCTGCCGCGATTATTGACGCAAGGTTGAAAGAAGTAGGGTTTGAGGATTCGGATTTAACGTTTCAACTATATCAGGCGCTGAAGAAGGAGCTTAAAGGGGTAAAGCTGGTTCCCTTGAAAGACAGGCTCACTCTCCTGAGAGGTGTGAAGACAAAGGGTGAACTCAGGCTTATATCCGGGGCTGTTGATATTGCTTATAAGGCATTTGAGAAACTCCTCCCCTCTATTAAACCCGGTAAGAGTGAGGATGATCTCGCTGTAGAGCTGGAATACCTGATCAGGAAGGGAGGTGCAGAGGGCCTGTCTTTTGATGTGATTGTGGCGTCAGGGGGACGTTCGGCCTTGCCTCACGGAAGGGCAAGCGATAAACTCCTGAAAATGGGAGACCCTGTTGTTATAGACTTCGGGGCCAGGTATAAAGGATATCACTCCGACGAAACGGTTACGCTCTTTATAGGGAAGGCGAGCGAAAGGCTTGCGAGGATTTACCAGACAGTTAAAGAGGCCCATGACAGGGCTATTGATGCGGTTAAAACAGGGACAAGTTTTTCTGATATAGACAGGGCTGCCAGGGAGTATATAGAGAAGGCCGGCTACGGTAAATACTTCGGCCATGGGACAGGCCATGGTGTGGGACTCAATGTACACGAGGGGCCATCAATAAGCCCAAATTCAAAAGGCGTAGCTGAGGAAGGGATGGTATTTACTATCGAGCCTGGAATATATATACCGAAGATAGGGGGGGTAAGAATAGAGGATATGGTTGTTGTTACAAGGGATGGGTGCAGGGTCTTGACGAAGATACCGAAGGAGTTGACGATTATTTAGTAAGGAGATGTGATGTATTCAACAGCGGAATTCAAAAATGGATTAAAGATTGAGTTAGATGGAGAACCTTTTACCATAGTGGAGTTCCAGCATGTAAAGCCAGGGAAGGGTGGGGCTTTTGTGCGGACGAAACTGAAGGCTTTAAAGAGCGGAAAGGTCATAGAAAGGACATTCCGCTCCGGTGAGAAGGTGGACAAGCCTGATGTAGAGGAAAAGAAGATGCAGTTCCTTTATGAGGCAGCCGGCAGCTACCATTTCATGGATGTTGAGAGCTACGAGCAGTTTCAATTTTCCGGGGATCAGATAGGGAATGGGGTAGGCTTCCTCAAGGAGGAGACGGTGGTGACTGTACTTTTCCATAACCAGAAGGCCATAGGTGTCGATCTGCCGAACTTTGTTGAGATCGAAATAGCAGAAACAGATCCTGGATTGCGTGGTGATACAGTCTCCAGCAGTGGAAAACCTGCTAAATTAAAGACCGGAGCAATTGTTCAGGTACCGCTCTTTGTAAATATCGGGGATGTTATAAAGGTGGATACAAGGACAGGTGATTATATAGAAAGGGTTAAATAATGTAGAAACAGGCCTTTAGGCCTGTTAACATGGCTGAAGCCTGTTTCTACGTTTAAAACCGGAGGTAGATATGGACTTAAAAGATATAAAGCAGATAATAAAGGTCTTGGAAGGTACCGATGTTACTGAGATAGAGGTTGAACAGGAAGGGGTCAAGGTAAGGGTTAAGAGGGGGGGGAACTACCCTGTTATTCCTTTGAGCCAGGTTCAAATGCTACCTCGCGAAGTTGAGGTACAGTCCGCTTCCTCTTCTGCAAAGGCCGAAAAACCGGTAGAAAAAGAGTCTCCAAAGCTGAAGACCATCGGTTCCCCTATGGTTGGAACATTTTATCTCACACCTGCCCCGGACGCTCCGCCATTTGTTGAGGTGGGTGGCGTTGTTACCAAAGGGCAGACCCTTTGCATAATAGAGGCGATGAAGCTTATGAATGAGATAGAGGCGGAGTGTTCAGGCAGGATAGCATCAATACTTGTAGAAAATGCGAAGCCGGTGGAATATGGCGAACCGCTTTTTATGATAGAGCCGGCATAAGAGACGTAAATCGTAAACCATGAGCCGTGAGCTGTGTGTCGTAGAAACATGGCTTTAGCCATGTCAACAGGCCTGAAGACCTGTTTCTACAAGGATTTAAGATTTACGTTTTTGGAGATGCATGTTTCAGAAGATACTTATAGCAAACAGGGGCGAGATAGCGCTTCGGATAATAAGGGCATCCAAAGAACTGGGAATAAGAACGGTTGCGGTTCACTCCACTGCTGACAGCGAAGCGATGCATGTCAAGCTGGCAGATGAGAGCGTATGCATAGGCCCTCCGGAGAGCAGGTACAGCTACCTGAACATCCCTGCCATACTTTCAGCGGCAGAGATTACGGATGCAGAGGCGATACATCCTGGATACGGATTCCTTGCGGAAAACTCAGCATTTGCTGAGATGTGCCAGGCTGCCGGGATTAAATTTATCGGGCCTACAGCCAGAAGCATAAAACTGATGGGCGATAAGATAAAGGCAAGGGAGACGATGATAAAGGCAGGGGTGCCGGTTCTCCCAGGTAGTAAGAATGAGATAGGGTCTGATGATGAGGCGAGAAAGATTGCCGAAGAGATAGGATACCCGGTTATCATAAAGGCGGCGGCCGGCGGCGGTGGAAAAGGGATGAAGATCGTCCATACGCCTGCCAGCCTGATAAGCTCTCTGATGATGGCAAAGTCAGAGGCCCAGGCGTCATTTGGAAATTCATCTGTTTATATCGAGAAGTTCTGTGAAAGACCAAGGCATGTGGAGATACAACTCCTTGCCGATAACTACTGGAATATCATTCATCTTGGCGAAAGGGACTGCTCTATTCAGAGGAGACATCAAAAACTAATAGAAGAGTCTCCGTGTCCCGTACTTACTGACAAGATGAGGGACAAGATGGGGAAGGCTGCTGTGGCAGCAGCTCAGGCTGTCAATTATACCAATGTGGGGACCGTTGAGTTCCTGCTGGATGGTGACAACTTCTATTTTATGGAGATGAACACCAGGATACAGGTGGAACACCCTGTTACAGAGATGGTTACAGGGATAGACCTTGTAAAAGAACAGATAAAGGCCGCTGCAGGGGAGAGGATGAAGATAAAGCAGAAGGATATCAGGATTAAGGGGCACAGTATAGAGTGCAGGATAAATGCCGAAGACCCTGTCAAATTCACACCATGCCCAGGCAGGATTGACGGATATCATATCCCTGGAGGGCCGGGTGTCAGAGTGGATTCGGCGGCTTATAATCACTACATCATCCCCCCTTACTACGATTCAATGATAGCCAAGCTGATAGTGCATGCAGACACCAGGGAAGAGGCTATAGCCAGGATGCTGAGGGCACTGGATGAGTATGTTATAGAGGGGATAAAGACCACCATTCCTTTCCACAAGAAGCTCCTTACCGACAAGGATTTTGTAGAGGGGAATTTTGATACTAACTTCTTGACAAGATATTTGGGATAAGATAAAAAGCAGGCGAAGGTAAGAAGCTGAGAAGGTGAGAAGATGGAAGCTCAACCCCTTAATTTCTCAACCTCTCAACTTCATAATTAGAAAAGGAGGTATAGCAATGGATTTTCCAAAGGAACTAAAATACCACAAAGAACATTGTTGGGTTAAGGTTGAGGGGAACAGGGCGCTTATCGGGATTACGGAGCATGCCCAGGAGGAGCTTGGGGATATTGTTTATGTTGAGCTGCCGGAGAGGGGATCAGAAACGGAGCAGGACGAGTCATTCGGCACAGTGGAGTCAGCAAAGGCGATATCAGAGCTGTTTGCTCCGGTAAGCGGCCATGTAGTTGATATAAATGATGATCTTGCAGACCAGCCGGAGTTGATAAACGATGACCCTTACGAAAGCGGCTGGATGATAGAGATTGAAATGAGCGATACCTCTGAACTGAAGAATCTCCTTACCGCTGACCAGTATAAGAAGTATATTGAAGAAGAAAAGGGATAAACTATATTGCAAACTGTAAATTGCAAAATTAAGATGTGGATTAGAAAGCTTTTTGTACTTTTCACTTTGCATTTTGCAATTTGAAATCTTCAATGCGGACATGGCGTCTTATTATCTCCCCCCCATCTGATGGATTCACAAATATGGCTATTGATGAGGCCTTATTCAAAGCTGTTTCAGCAGGAACCTCTTTGCCTACGTTAAGGTTTTATACCTGGGAGCCTCCCGCCGTATCTGTTGGCTATTTTCAGAATTCCCTTAGAGAGGTTGACCTTTCTGTCTGCCGAGAGATGGGGATAGACGTGGTCAGGCGGCTGACAGGCGGGAGAGCGGTTTTGCACGACAGGGAGTTGACCTATAGTATAATCTCTCCTGATAATTCCTTCAACTTCCCGGACAACATCCTCGGCACTTATAAGATAATCAGTTCCTGTCTTGTAAGTGGACTGAATTCAATCGGGCTTAATGCCTTATTAACGCCCTCCGTAAGAAAAGCTGGAAGGGATTCCCCTTCCGCCTGCTTCACTTCTCCCTCACATTATGAAATTACGATAGACGGGAAAAAGTTGGTAGGGTCCGCCCAGAGAAGAGGAGAAGGGGCTTTCCTTCAGCACGGATCGATCCTGATGGAATTCAACAGGGAGAAGCTGGAGAAGGTCCTTCATAAAACTGGAGGGATTGACAGTGTTACCTCCACAAGCGAACATTCCAAGATTGACATCGCAACACTTACTACTTCACTGGTAAAGGGGTTTGAACGTGGGCTTGGGGTGTCGTTTTCAGAGGGGGGGTTGACCGATGAAGAAGTGGCCCTCAGTCAGCAATGCAGAAATAAGAGATACTCCAGACCGGAATGGAATTTCAGGAGACCTTCTGATACTAACTGAACGTGCTAAATTGCCCTTGCAAAAACCCGTAAGTTATGGAAGAATAAAAACCTCTATTGGAGGGGATTCAGATGCTTGTCGGGAAGAACAACAATATAGTTCATAAGGGTAAGGTGTACCACGTCCAGACGGAGGACAGCGGCCCAAACAGGCCTCACATCATCACCCTTGTCTACTATGGAGGGAATATCCTTGCTTCAAAGAAAACTGGTTATGCCGATATAGTAAATTCGGAATACATGGAAGATGTAGTCAGGGACCTCATGGATGAGCAGCATAACCAGATGATTGAGGCCGTTAAGTCGGGGGCCTTTGATAAGCCGGAAGACCAGGGCAAGGAGACATAAATAGATGGCTGAGACAGATGAATTGAAAGAGATAGCAAGAGAACTGCGTGTTGACATCGTAAAGATGCTTAACAAATCAAAGTCAGGACACACCGGCGGTTCCCTCTCATGCATAGATATCCTGACCACACTTTACTTTTCAAAGATGAGGCTTAAATGTGACGATCCTGAGTGGCCGGAAAGGGACAGGTTTGTCCTATCTAAAGGTCATGCAGCCCCTGCCCTTTATGTCGTGCTTACAAGACTCGGTTATTGTTGCACGGAAGACCTTATGACTCTCAGGCAGATCGGCAGCAAGCTCCAGGGGCATCCGGATTGCAAATCCCTTGCCGGAGTGGAGGTCTCCACCGGTTCTCTCGGGCAGGGACTTTCTATGGCCAACGGGATTGCGCTGGCCATGAGGCTTGATAAGAGGGCATCGCGTGTCTACTGTCTCCTTGGAGACGGGGAGTGCCAGGAGGGCCAGGTCTGGGAGGCGGCCATGACGGCTTCTCACTATAAACTTGATAACCTGTGCGCGATAATTGACAACAATGGTCTCCAGATAGACGGCGCAGTAAAGGATGTCATGGGCATAGAGCCTCTTATGGAAAAGTGGAAGGCCTTTGGATGGAATGTGATATCAGCCAATGGTCACGACTTTGAATCTCTACTTTCAGCATTCAGCAGTGCGGAAGAGGTAAAGGGCAAGCCTACAGTGGTAATTGCAGAGACAATGAAGGGTAAAGGGGTCTCGATCTTTGAGGGTAAGGTTAAGTACCACGGCACCCCTCCAAGTGATGAAGAGCTTATATTAGCTTTAAAAGAGCTTGGGGAGGTTGTATAAATTGGCTGAGATGATTGCGACAAGAGATGCCTATGGAGAGGCATTGGCTGAACTTGGGGAAAGTAATAAAGATGTTGTAGTGCTGGACGCAGACCTTTCAGGTTCCACAAAGACGGCTATATTTGCCAAGAAATTCCCTGAAAGGTTTTTCAATATAGGAATAGCAGAGCAGGACATGATGGGGACCGCTGCCGGCCTTGCTGCATCTGGGAAGATCCCGTTTGCCTCTACATTCGCAATTTTTGCCACTGGGAGGGCATGGGAGCAGGTAAGGCAATCCATTGCCTACCCTAAGCTTAATGTCAAGGTAGTTGCCACCCACGCAGGTATTACAGTAGGAGAGGACGGGGCCTCCCATCAGTCTGTAGAGGATATAGCAGTGATGAGGGTAATACCCAACATGACCGTAATAGTGCCGGCTGATGGGGTTGAGACAAGAAAGGTTATCAGGGAGATAGTAAGATACAAAGGCCCTGTTTATGTAAGGTTGTCGAGGGGCAAGTCGCCTGTTGTTCTGGATGACTCATATTCATTTGAAATAGGCAAGGGAGTTGTTCTGAAAGATGGAAAGGATGTTTCTCTCATTGCCTGCGGGGTCATGGTTGCCAAAGCATTGCAGGCTGCCGATATACTGGGAAAAGAAGGGATTTCGGCCAGGGTCATAAATATCTCCTCCATAAAACCGATAGATGCCGATTTGATAATCAGGGCTGCCAGAGAGACCGGATCTGTAATTACGGCTGAGGAGCACTCCATCATCGGTGGTCTTGGCGGTGCAGTGACCGAGGTGCTTACTGAGAACTATCCGGTCCCTGTGAAGAGGATCGGGATAGAGGATAAGTTCGGCACATCAGGTGATGCAGACCTGCTGATGGAGTTATATGGACTTACCGCTGATAATATAGCAAAGGCGGCAAGGGAAGTAGTTAAAAGAAAGCATGATTCAACTTAACAACGCCTCAAAATCTTACGGTCCCGGCGCAGCATCTCTCACAGATATGAACGGGAGTATTCTGAATTGAAAATCATATCCCTTATAAATAAATCGATAGCCGGGATGAGGAATGCCTACCTTGTTAATCTCCTTGCTATATTAAATATCGCCCTCTCTCTGATCCTTTTTGGAGGCTTCGTTGTAGGTATTATTAATGCCAATTCCCTTGTAGAACGCCTGGGGAACCGCCTTGAAGTGGTTGCATACCTGAAAGATGGTATTTCTGAAGGATCACTAAAGGAGCTCCAAAAGGAGCTTAACAGGTATCCAGAAGTACGGGGGATCGCTTACATTTCTAAGGAAGAGGCCTTTGCCTCTCTGGATAAAGGGCTGGCAGGGGAACCATCTATTTTAGATGGTCTTGACGAGAATCCTTTGCCTGCCTCATTAATAATAAAGCTTAATGATGCCTTCCAGAACTCGGCGGGTATCAAAGGTGTTACGGAGAGGCTCGGTAAAATCGACTCTATAGAAGACCTTCAGTATGGTGGCGAGTGGATAAAAAAGATTTCAATATTTGTGTCTATGGTAAAGTTTGGCGGTGTACTGTTTGGGATTGTTATCATACTTTCCACGCTGGTAATAGTATCCAATACCATACGGCTTACTATACAAACAAGGATGAATGAGATAGAGGGAATGAGGCTTGGGGGTGCCACACCGCTATTCATAAAGGCCCCGTTTTTTATTGAGGGGATTATTGTCGGAGGGATAGGCGCCGTCTTTGCTGTAGGGGTATTGGCTGCTGCAAAGAGTCTAATTGAATACAACTTTGGCAATGATCTGGAGCTGCTCTTCGGATTCAATTTGGATCTACTTCCGTATCAGGCTGTGATAATCATCCTTTTATTTGGTATGGGCTTCGGCCTCATTGGGAGTATTATTTCACTCTGGAGATTTCCAAGGAATTGAAGAGAGCCTGCCAAATATCTTTTACTTTTCCCCTGGCCGTACTATTCTCCATTCTGACAGCCTTCCCTCTCTTGGCTGAAAGCGATAATACCCAGTTGAAAGAAGGAAAAAAGGAGCTTCAGGGGATTCGCATAGAGATCAAGGAGAAGAAGAAGGGGCTTGCAGCGGCGGGGAAAAAGGAAAAAAACCTTCTAACCGAGATAAGAAGGATAGCAAAGAAACTTGATGCCCTGGAGGCGGAGGAGAGGAGACTGGACAAGGAAATAATAACCATGGAAATCGGTTTGAGGGAAAAGACCGCTGCCATTTCTGATGTGCGACTTGAAACCGAAAGGAAGAAAAACCTCCTCTATAAAAGGCTGCTCTTTCTGTATAAATCAGGAAACCTGAGTTATCTGAAGTTTTTCTTTTCTACCGATGGTGCAACTGACGCAGGTCGAAAATACAGGTATGCCTCGAGGATAGCAGCCCATGACAGGGATATGATAAATGAATTTCGGATAGATGCAGCAACCCTTTCAGTTCAGATGGATGCTATACGGGCCGATAAGGTAAGGCTGGAAGGGGTGGAAAGGGAGCTGGATAAGAAGCGTGCTGAAATAAAAGGAGAGAGGAAGGAGAGGGATCGTCTCCTCGCCTCGGTAAGGAAGGAAAAGGGACGGTATAAGCAATCTCTTAAGGAGCTTAAGGCCAATGCAAGCAGCCTCCAGGAGTTGCTTAAAAAACTGGAAAGGCAGGCGGCACTTGCTCTAAAAGAGGCCGGCTCAAATAAGGGACAGAGGGCTCCTGTCAGCGGGTTTGAGCTCCAGAAGGGGCTGCTGGATTTTCCAGTCAATGGAGATGTGGTGGGTTTCTTTGGGAAGGAGATGGATAAGGACTCCAAGACACCCGTTTACCGCAAAGGGATAGAAATCCTTGCCGGGATGGGTTCTGCAATCAGGGCTGTTTATGGTGGTAGGGTAATATTTGCCGACCAGTTCAAGGGGTATGGCCTGATGGTTATTATTGATCACGGGGGAGGTTTTTACACCCTTTACGCACATGCTTCAAGACTGATGAAAAAAATGAATGACGAAATTAATAAAGGTGATATAATAGGTGAAATTGGGGAGAGTGGGCCAACAGGTGAGCCGGTATTGTATTTCGAGGTAAGAAGGGGTGGAAAGCCGGAAAACCCGATGAATTGGCTAAAATCTTGAAATAGTTCGGTAAAGGGTGTATCGCCTACGCCCCTACAAAATAATCAAAACAGGCTTATTTTTTTTGTTGAGAGGAGAATAGGATGAAGATGGGTAAGAGGAAGGGATTGTTTCTGGTATTTTTTATTACTACAGTGGGTCTCGGCCTTGTAGTTGGGAAGAGTCTTGCACAGAAGGCGTCAGGGGTGGGTGAGGCGTATGAAAGCCTGAAGGTGTTTACAGATGCCTTGTCCCTCATACAGAAAAACTATGTGGAGAAGGTCAACAGTAAAGACCTTGCTTACAGCGCCATGAAGGGGATGCTTGAAGGGCTGGACCCTCATTCCTCCTTTATGAACCCTGATACATTCAAGGAGATGCAGGTAGATACCAAGGGTGAGTTTGGAGGTCTGGGTATCGAGATCACCATGAAGGATGGGATACTGACGGTGGTTTCCCCTATTGAGGACACACCGGCTTTTAAGGCAGGGATTAAGGCTGGAGACATCATAATAAAGATAGATGGTAAAGGCACAAAGGATCTTACCCTTATGGATGCAGTAAAGATGATGAGAGGGCCGAAGGGCACACAGGTCACTATAACGGTTGTACGGGAGACCTTTACTGAGCCCAAGGATTTTACCGTTACCAGGGACATTATTGCTGTGAAGAGCGTCAAATCAAAGACCCTGGAATCGGGATATGGGTATGTAAGGGTTGCCCAGTTCCAGGAGAAGACCGACACTGACCTTGATAATGTCCTGGATAAGATGGAAAAGGAGAACGGCGGACTCAAGGGTCTTGTGCTTGACATGAGAAACAACCCCGGAGGGCTGCTGGATCAGGCCGTAAAGGTTTCAGATGACTTTCTGGAATCCGGACTTATAGTCTATACTGACGGCAGGATAGAGGGGCAGAAGATGACCTTCTCCGCCAAGAAGGAAGGGACAAGACCTAACTATCCGATTGTTGTCTTGGTAAATTCCGGAAGCGCCAGCGCATCTGAGATAGTTGCCGGAGCCTTACAGGACCACGGGAGGGCGCTGATCTTAGGAACTCAGACATTCGGAAAGGGTTCAGTTCAAACCATATATCCCTTGGAGGATGGTTCTGCCCTCAGACTTACTACAGCAAGATATTATACGCCAAGCGGAAGGTCGATTCAGGCCAAAGGAATAACCCCTGACATTATACTGGAAACTGAAAAGGTGAAGAAGGCGCTTCCAAGGGCATTCAGGGAGGTCAGGGAAAAGGACCTTGACGGGCATCTGCTGGTTCCCGGCGCTAAGCCTGAGAAGGAAGAGAAGACAGACAAACCAAAGGGAAAAGAAGAGAAGGCGGAGGCCCCGAAAGAGGAGGAGCCCGAGGATATTCAGTTAAACAGGGCGTTGGAACTCCTGAAGAGCTGGCAGGTATTCCAGAAGACCATAAAGAAGGGATAAAAATGTAGGGGCGGGTCTTTGTACCCGCCCTTTTTTTGGGCAACCGCAAGGATTGCCCCTACAAATGCCTGAAATGAAAACCTAAATGCCTGAAAAAAAACAGAAAAAAAAAGCCCCCGGCGGTTCGCAGAGAAAATCCAAAAAAAAGAATGCAGGTAATCTCTGGATTATCCTGGGGATAGCCTTCATTGTATTGCTTTCCGGCATAGTATACCTGTCGTGGGAAAGGCCTTCCACGAAGAAAAAAGAGAGGGAGGCCAAGCAAGAGGAAACGAGGAAACCCGAAACGGTTACCCCTACTTCGGAATTGCCAAAGAAAGAGTCAAGGCCGAGGATAGCGATCATCATAGACGATCTTGGAAATTCAAAAAAGGTCGACGATGAGGTTCTTGCCATAGATGCCCCTCTGACCGTCTCGGTCTTTCCCCTGCTCTCCGACTCAAAAGAAGCGGCTGAAAAGGCTTCTTCCAACGGTATGGAGGCCATGCTCCACCTCCCTATGGAACCCCATGACTATCCCAAGGCTAATCCTGGAGAAGGGGTTCTGCTCACCAGTATGGATGACATTGCTATTATAACCCAGCTATATGAGGATATAAAATCGGTCCCGGGTATAAAGGGTGTAAATAATCACATGGGCTCAAAATTTACAGAAGACGCGGAAAGGATGCGGATAATCCTCAAGCAGTTGAAAGACAAAGGCCTTTACTTTGTTGACAGCAAGACAAGCCCCAGGAGCAAGAGCGATAAGACTGCAAGGGAAATGGGCCTAAGGGCTGGAGCAAGAGACGTCTTTCTTGACAACAAGCAGGATGAGGGTCACATAATTGGGCAGATAGAGGAACTGAAAAAGATTGCCAGAAAACACGGATCAGCTATAGGGATAGGTCATCCATATCCTGTCACAATTGCAGCCCTCAAAAAAGCTATTCCAGGAGTGGAAAAAGAGTTTAATATCGTTCATGCCTCGGAGCTTGTAAGGTAATTTATTTATCAAGAGGACTCTTGGAGTCTCTAAACGGAGCTCCTGGATAGTCCTGATGTCACAACAGTTTTCCAGTAGATGAGTGGCAAAGCTGTGTCTGAAGGGGATGAGAGGGTCAATCTTTATTGTTGACAATTGGCTGCAAATGCTGATAATTCAGCCTTCCCCCCCCTTTTTTTAGTCAATGGGAAACGGGACAACAACCGTTTAAAAGCATTCTTTGCCAAAAGTCTTGAATTTAATAGACAAACCTATCAAGGAGTAGCTCTTCCAGGTTGCGGCGTGAGTCCAATACCGCCAAGACATAAATTATCTTATCATTTATTCTATAAATGATCCTCCAGGGAGAAGAAATAATTTCCCTGTAGATAAAAATTCCCTGCTCTTTAAGTTCCGGTACTATGCGGCCACGCTCCGGCATTGAATACAGGTTTGCGGCCCGTTCCCTCAGTTTTTCCAATATATTCAGTGCCTCATCTATACTTTCTTCGGCAATGAAGTCCAGGATGATCTCCAAGTCCTTTTCAGCCGTGTCTGTCAATCGTACTGTATACTTACGGTTCATTAACGGTATGCCGTTTCTTGGATTCAAGTCTCTTATTCAACCGTGAAAAAACTTTATCCTGATCGGATGAACGACCATGCCGAATGTCCTCTTCTCCTTGGGCCAGTAATTTCATTAAGTCTATAGCCGTCTTCATCCTTTCATACGACTGAGTATCTTGCAAAACTCCCCGTGGTTCGCCATTTTGCGTGATAATTATGGCTCTGCGCGTTTCATTGACCTGGGCCAGGATGTCGGCAGTTCTTGATTTCAAATATGAGACAGGACGAATATCTTCAGAGAATTTCATTTAATCCCTCCAGTCCAAATAACATACCATAAAAGGATTGTATAAGCAAAGAATAAAAAGGGGAATAAAAAGGGGAGCCAGGTCAAACGCATTAAAACTATAGCAACAACAAGCTCTCAAAGGTTTATGTTGTTCCGGCGGTTCTGAGCTGGAATCCAT
>CAKKSC010000008.1 GCA_919902985.1 Desulfuromonadales bacterium
CAAAGGTGGCATATGCTGCTTAAAATTTAGATATTTAATTGCCGGAGTAATAATATAAAATGAACCGCGGTTCCGCAAGGTTCTTCCTCGCGATCTCTCTTGTTTCAGTCTCAACCCTTATCTATGAAATCGGCCTGACCAGGATATTCTCAATATCACAGGGTTATCACTTTGCATTCATGGTGATAAGCATAGCCCTCCTTGGGATAGGTGCAGGGGGGGCGGTAGTAATGGTGGTCAGTGGACGGTGGTCGGTGGTGAGTGGAGAAACAGATTCACCGATTCACGGTTTTCTTGCTACCCTTTCCGCCCTTTTTTCCATTGTGGCTATCATGTCGTTTCTGGCAGCCAACCAGATCATGTTTGACCCGGTCAAGGCCGCATGGAGCAGGTGGGAGTTTCTGAAGATCCTTGCCCAGTATCTGATCCTCTCTCTTCCGTTTGTGATCTCAGGTATGGTCCTCTCGGTAGCCTACAAGTCCATGAGCAACATGGTCCACAGGCTCTACCTTGCCGATATGGCTGGGGCAGGAGTTGGGTGTCTGTTTGTCCTGTATATCTTTTCAAAATCCGGCGGGGAGGGAGTTATAACAGTATCTGCCGCTCTCTCCCTTATCGCATCTCTACTTTTTCTCTCCTCATCGACTTTAAAGGGGAAGGGCCTTTTTATTCCAATAATAGCAAAGGTACTCCTGCTGATAGCTGTCTTTGGCTCAAACCAGTTTATTGAAATCAGGGTGTCGCCATACAGGGAACTATCCTCTGTTCTTAATTTCCCTGGGGCAAGAGTTGTTGATACCTTCCTGTCTCCTTCCGGCAGGATGGATATAGTTGACAGTCCGGCTGTCAGGGCAGCCCCCGGGATCAGCCTTACCTATCAGAAGCCGTTGCCGCTGCAGTTGGGCTTTACTTTAAACGGCGGAGGCCTCTCTACCATCACGGACCCTGAAGGAGACCTCTCCTTCCTGCGCCATCTCCCTTCATCCCTTCCATACCGCCTCAGAAGGGGAGGGGATGTTTTTGTCGTTGACCCTGGCGGAGGGATGGAGGCTTTATCTGCAATTGAAAACGGCACTAAAGATGTGTCGGGATCGGAAACCAGGGGGATAGTTCTATCCGCCATGAAAGGGGAACTATCACCTGTCTCCGGAAATCTTTACAATCACATAAATATAGGTCACGGATATGGAAGGGATCTCCTCAAGGAATCAGGACGAACCTTCGACATTATTCAACTCCCTTTGACCGATACCCTCGGCTCGTCGTCTTCTGGAATAATGGGGCTTCAGGAGGAGTACAACCTCACAGTTGAGGCCTTTTCAGAATACTTAAGGCACCTTAAAAAAGACGGTTTTATGGCGGCAACTATTTACCTGCTGCCGCCCCCAAGGCAGGAGCTGAAGCTGCTGTCTACAATTGCTGAGGCTATTAGAAGAACAGGAAAGGTAGAGGCAAAGGACAGGATGATTGCCATCAGGAGCTGGGGAGTATTGACCATCCTTGCAAAGAACGGGAACATAACCGAGTCCGATACTGTGGCTGTAAAGGAATTTTGTGAGGCAGAGAGGTTTGACCTGGTCTGGTACCCTGGAATATCTGAAGACGAGACCAATCTATACAACCGTTTTTCAGAGTCCCTGTATCACAGGGAGTTCAGGAGCATACTTGAAGGCGACAGAGAACAGTTTTATAGAGACTATATATTTGACGTAACACAGTCAACTGATGACAAGCCGTTCTTCGGCCAGACATTCAAGATGACGAGGATGAAGGAGACGTATGAGGGTGTGGGGAAAAAATGGGGGATACTGATCGAAGGGGGATATTTGCTTCCCTGGATACTTGTCCAGTCGACATTGGCAAGTATTATCCTGATAGTCTTCCCGCTCCTTCTTTTGAAAAAAGAAAGAGTGCGCATTGGGCATCTTTTGTCCCTAACGATATATTTCTCTGCCATAGGGATGGGGTACATGTTCCTCGAAATATCACTCATGCAGCGGATGATACCATTCCTTGGCGAGCCTGTGTATGCAATATCCTCTGTCCTTTGTTCACTTCTTGTCTCGACAGGGTTGGGGAGTTATATCTCGGGCCGTTTCAGGTTGATAGAGAGGCAAACGATCCATATCATCCTTATAGTTCCTCTCCTTGCTGTTATATATCTGATTATGATGAGATTTGTTCCAGAGATGATGACAGGGTTAGGACTTGCGGAGCGCTATTCCCTTACATCTATTTTTTTAGTCCCTCTAGGGATTGCCATGGGGATGCCCTTCCCGACCGGGATATCTATCCTCGGAAAGGACAGGCCTGACCTGATCCCCTGGGCATGGTGTATAAACGGTTCTTTTTCCGTAATCAGCTCTGTCCTGGCCATGATGCTGGCGCTGTTTTGTGGTTTCAGCACAGTTCATCTCCTGGCTGCGGGATGCTATATCATCGCATGGCTTGCGATTATTCCCCTGTCATCTTCCCAATCATAGGCACAAAGGACACGCCCATGATCTGTCTTACGTCGAGGTTTCCCTTGACCTTTGTCACAAGGGTAAGGGTCTGGTAATAGGTGGTGCTTCCGACCGGGATGATGAGCCGACCTCCCTCCTTGAGCTGTTTTATCAGTGGTGGGGGGATGTGGTTTGCCGCGGCTGTCACCATGACGGCATCGAACGGGCCTTCTTCCTCCCAGCCGAAATATCCGTCCCCGTATTTTACCTTAACATTATTATATCCAAGCTCCTTCAGCCTCTTCCCGGCAGATTCTGCAAGGCCTTTTCTTATCTCTATGCTCCTGACATCCATCCCCATCTCCGCAAGAACAGCGGCCTGGTAACCTGAGCCGGTCCCTATCTCCAATACCTTCTCTCCCTCCTTGAGTTTCAACTCCTCGCTCATCAGGGCGACTATGTACGGCTGGGATATGGTCTGCCCCTCGCCTATTGGAAGGGGGAAGTCTTCATAGCTGGCGTTTCTGACAGAGGGAGGGACAAAGAGGTGTCGTTGCACCTTTGTCATTGCTGCAAGGACTCTCTTGTCGCTTATTCCACGGCCCTTAATATCCCTTTCAATCATCGTCATGCGCTGGCTTTGGAACTGATCCTGATTCGGGAGGGTAGGGGTCTGAAAGACACCTATAAAGAGGAGCGATGGGAGAATATAGTTTAAGAACATGCAGTTAATCTTAGCAGATTTGCAAAGGTTTGCCAGTGCAGAGTTGTTGTATTATCAGGAAAAAAGGGGGGCTAACTGTTTTTGAGCTTTTCCATACGCTCCTTTATTGTCTTTTCATACCCGATCTCTTTCGGCTTATAGTAGCTCTTTTCTTTCAGATCATCAGGGAGATAGGTTTCCTTAACATACCCTCCGTGTTCATGGGGGTATTTGTAACTCTTTCCGTAACCCATCTCCTTCATCATCCTGGTTGGGGCGTTCCTTATGTGAAGCGGGACAGGGAGAGGCCCTTTTGAAACTACATCCTCCTTTGCCGAAAGGTATCCGATATAGGACGCGTTGCTCTTTGGGGCTGTGGCCAGGTATGTGGCGGCCTGGGCCAGCGGTATCCACCCCTCCGGCATGCCAAGGAAGTGGAAGGCCTGGAATACTGAGACTGCAACAGATATGGCATGTGGGTCTGCGTTCCCTATGTCCTCCGATGCGAAGATGACCATCCGCCTTGCCACAAAGAGAGGCTCTTCCCCTGCCTCAAGCATCCTTGCCATCCAGTATAAAGCCGCATCCGGGTCTGAGCCCCTCATGCTCTTTATGAAGGCTGAGATGACGTTGTAGTGTTCCTCCCCGCTCTTGTCATACAGGAGGGCCTTTCTCTGCAATGCCTCCTCGGCATCTTTCAATCCTATTGTCCTCTGTCCATCTGCATCAGGTATAGAAAGGTTTGCCGCCACTTCAAGGGCAGTCAGGGCGGTTCTGGCGTCTCCATGGGACGCTTTTACTATGTGGTCAACTGCATCTTCGGAGACTGACAGATTAAGGGCTCCAACTCCCCGTTCCCTGTCCTCTATGGCCTTGTTCAGGATGGTCTTCAGGTCACTGCCTGTTAAAGGTTTGAGGGTCAGCACCCTGCATCTTGAGAGGAGCGGCGCGTTTACCTCAAAGGAAGGGTTTTCCGTCGTGGCCCCTATAAGTGTTATGGTCCCCTTCTCTACATGGGGGAGGAAGGCGTCCTGCTGGGCCTTGTTAAAGCGGTGGATCTCGTCCACAAAAAGGATGGTCCTTACCCCTCTCCTGAACTCAGCCTCTACCTCTTTGACGATCTCCCTTACCTCTTTCACCCCTTCAAGGACTGCGGAGAAGAAGACAAAGCGGGAGCCTGTGGCGTTTGCAATCACGTTTGCGAGGGTAGTCTTTCCGCTCCCCGGAGGACCCCATAGGATAAGGGATGGGATCTTATCCGTCTCTATGGCAGAGCGGAGGAACCGCCCCTTATCAACGATATGTCCCTGCCCGACAAATTCTTCAAGGCTTCGAGGTCTCATCCTGTCTGCGAGGGGGGCTGATGCCTCTCTGGGTTTTTGTTCTTTGAATAGTTCCATATAAATAGTGATTTAACCTCCTTTCCTCTCCCTTAAATTAAGGGGGGAAGAGGGTACTGTTCAGTGTTGCATAGTCTATCACACCGGATGCCCCTTTCCAATCTGAATTTGATGGACAAAATGGTGGAAGTTATGATAATTAAAGGGTATGAAGAGGATAGGGATAATCGCAAAAACAGACAAGCCTCAGGCTGTAGAAGTCTCAAAAGAGCTTATCCCCTGGCTGAAGGGAAGAGGGATTGAGCCTGTTATTGATGAGGGGCTTGGAGCGCTGTTGGGGATTTCCGGTTGTTGCTCAAAGAATCAGACAGCATCAAAATCCGATATGCTGCTTGTCCTGGGTGGAGACGGCACCCTCCTGGCTGCGGCAGGGCTTGTGGGAGTGACAGGTATTCCGATTCTGGGAGTTAACCTTGGCAGCCTTGGATTTCTCACTGAGATAACTATTGATGAGCTTTATCCTGCAATGGAAAGGGTATTGAAAGGGGAATATGAGATAGAAGAGCGTGTCATGCTTTCTGTCCGTATTGTAAGAAATGGGACTGAAACAGGGCTATTCACAGTTTTAAATGATGTCGTTGTGAGCCGGGGCAGCACTGCAAGGATCATTGACCTGGAGACAAAGGTAAACGGTGATTATGTGACAACATACAAGGCAGACGGGCTCATCGTTTCAACACCCACTGGCTCCACTGCCTATTCATTGTCTGCGGGTGGCCCTATCATTTATCCTTCCCTGCGAGTCTTTACACTTACGCCAATATGTCCTCATACTCTAACCAACAGGCCTGTTATCATATCCGATGATTCACTTGTTACCATATCCCTCCTTTCCAGGGAAGACGTTCTGCTTACTACAGACGGGATATCCGGACCTGCAATTCATTACGGAGATACGATTGAGGTCAGCAAGGCTGAAAACACGATAAAGCTTATCAAATCGCCTTATCGCAGCTATTATGAGGTATTGAGGAAAAAACTCAGATGGGGGGAAAGATAACAATGGACCAGGGAAGAGAAGACAAGAGGCAGAAAAGGCTGATATTAAAAAAAGAGGTTATAATAAATAACGCCGTTAAAGGGTACGCTCTGGATGTAAGTATTGGCGGGATGTATATCTATGCGCCCATACAGCAGCCAAAGGGGAACATAGTTGACCTGAGGTTTGATCTTGAAGACGGTGGTCCACCGATAGTAACAAAGGCCCGTGTCCAGTTTGTAAATCAGGGTGTGGGGATGGGAATGTCATTTTTTAATCTCAGTGTTGAGAGCGCGGAGAGGATAAAGAAATTTGTAGAAAAAAACCTGCAAGACCATCCTCTCGGTACGGAAGCCTCAAAGACAGACGTGAGAAAAAAGATTTTGATAGTCGACGATATTCCGGCAGTAAGGCTGATGTTCAAAAACAAGCTGACCTTCATGGGGTACACTGTCAGAGAAGCCGGAAATGGAATAGAGGCTCTTCAGGCCATTGAAAAGGAGAGACCGGACCTGATCCTGCTTGATATAATGATGAGCGTAATGGACGGTTTGAAATTCCTCCAGATTCTCAGGGCCGATGATAAGCTGAAAGGGATAAGGGTTGTGGTAATTTCAGGAAAGCTTGACCCTGTGACCGTTGATAAGGTGTCTGCATACGGGGTGTTGGAATTTCTCCCCAAGCTTTCGACAACACCGAACAAACTTGGAGATATTGTAAAGCACGTGATGGACGAGGATAAATAGTATGCTCTCCGAGCTCAGCATCAGGAACTTTGCCATCATAGACTCACTCCATATAACATTTGAAAAGGGTTTTAACGTGCTTACCGGAGAGACTGGGGCAGGGAAGTCTATTGTTGTTGATGCGGTGGAGCTCCTGCTTGGAGGGCGGGCGTCTTCAGAGATGATAAGGTCTGGTTGCGATGAGGCAGTGGTGGAGGCCGCATTTGATATCTCGAATATCAAGGGAGTGAGTGATAAGCTTGCTGAGATGGGGATTGAGGATGACGATACTCTTCTAATCAGGAGAATTGTCTCTGTCTCCGGCAAGAACAAGGTGTTTATAAACGGCTCCATGGCTACCATCTCCATGCTCTCCGATGTAGGGGAGTTCCTTGTAGATATCCACGGTCAGCATGAACACCAGACCCTGTTTAAGGTGGAACGGCATATAGACGTTTTAGATGATTATGCGGCTGTCGGCCGGTTAAGGGATGAGATGGGCTGCATATTTTCAGACCTTAACAAAAAGAAAGGGGAGCTTGAGACCCTCAAGGCGTCCGAGGCTGACAAGGAGAGGAGGCTTGACCTTCTCAGATATCAGTCCGACGAGATAGAGAAGGCAGCCTTAAAGGACGGAGAAGAGGAGGAGCTGGCGGAAGAGAGAAGGCTTCTATCCAATGCCGAGAAACTGTATGAATCGTCAAATACGGCGCTGGAACTCCTTTATTCCCAGTCAGGTTCCGCGCTGGAACTTATAAAAAAGGCCGCTTCAAAAATAACAGACATCTCAGTTATTGATGATTCCATGAAAGAGACCCTTGATGCCGTGACGTCGGCATCCGCAGAAATAGAGGATGCTGCTATGTCGCTACGGGACTACCTGGGCAGGATAAGCTTTGATCCTGAAAGGCTCAATGGGATTGAGGAAAGACTGGATGTTATAGGCAGGCTGAAGAGGAAGTACGGAAACACCGTCTCAGAGGTACTCAAATTAAAGGAAGAGGTTGACGCTGAGCTGGAAGGGATAGAGAAGGCGGAAGAGAGGATAGGGGAGTTGGAAAGAGAAGGTGAAAGGTTAAAGGCTAAAGGTCTCAAGGTCGCTGAAACGCTTTCTGACAAGAGAAAAAAGGGTTCAGATGAGCTAACAAAGAAGGTGGTAAAGGAGCTTTCCGACCTGGGGATGAATAAGGCGATATTCGAGGCAAGGATAGAAAGGTTGTCGGATATATCTTCAAAGGGTATTGACAGGGTTGAGTTCCTACTGTCTTCAAACCCCGGAGAGGCGCCAAAACCGCTTTCAAAGGTCGCATCGGGGGGAGAGTTGTCGAGAATCATGCTGGCCCTGAAAAAGGTTATGGCGAGACTATCAGGGGTACAGACCATGATCTTCGATGAGGTGGATGCAGGTATCGGCGGAGGTGTTGCCGAAATCGTGGGAAGGAAGCTCAGGGAGGTGGCTGAAGGAAGGCAGGTACTGTGCATCACCCACCTGGCGCAGATCGCGGCCATGGCAGACCTCCATTATGCCGTTTCAAAGGGTGAGAGTAAGGGGAGGACAACGACAACGGTGAGTCGACTTAGCGGGGATGAAAGAGTTGATGAAGTGGCCAGGATGCTTGGCGGGATGACCATCACCGAGGCCACTAAGAGGCATGCGGAAGAGATGATAAAGACAGTGAGACGTGAGACGTAAGACGTAAGATGAATCCCACCCTCACCTTAATCCTCTCCCTGAGGGAGAGGAAACTTTTTTTATTCCCTCTCCTTCAAGGAGAGGGTCAGGGTGAGGATGGGGTAAAGGAGTAATGATTGATACGCAAGGCCAAAATAAGCGATGTAAAGGATATCCAGAAGATGGTGGAGGTATACGCTCAGAAGGGAGAGATGCTTCCGCGCTCTCTGAGTGAGCTTTACGACAACCTCAGGGATTTTTATGTGTATGAAGAAGAGGGTGAGGTAGCCGGCGTTTGCGCATTGCATATAAGTTGGGACGACCTGGCTGAAGTTAGGTCACTTGTCGTGGCTGAACGCCACATAAGGAAAGGGATAGGGAAAAAGCTTGTAACGGCCTGCGTTGATGAGGCAAGGGAATTCGGGATAAAGAGGGTATTTGCCCTGACATACCAGCGGCTCTTCTTTGAGAAGTTAGGTTTTCACGAGATAGACAAGATGCAGCTCCCGCACAAGATATGGGGAGACTGTATCAAATGTTCCAAGTTCCCGGATTGTGACGAGATTGCGATGGTTTTGGATCTGTAAACTCAAAAATTCTGCGAAACCGCTCTACCGCTGAGGCGCGGAGACGCTGAGATAAGCCTTTGCTAAGTTCTCTGTGCCTCTGCGTCTCTGCGGTAAATCCTGTATTGGTGATATAAATAGACCTGAATGGGGTAATTATGGAAATAAACAAGATTAAAAACCTTATCCTTAACGAGGTCAAGAGCGAAGGGATAAAGGAGTTCGAGATATATATAAACTTAGGCCGCTCTCTCTCCATTGAATCCAAAGGGGGGAAGATTGATTCCTTTGAGGCCTCGGAAACTTCAGGTGCATCGTTGAGGGTATTCACTGACGGGAGGCAGGGGTTCTCTTACTGTACCGATTTCAGCAATGATTCAGTAAAGCGGATGGTGGATGATGCCGCCATGGGCTCACTGCATGTCACCCCCGATGAGTTCAGGATATTGCCTGAATCTGCTGCTTCAATCCCCTCCGTATCAGTTTACGATGCAGGAATGAAGGATGTCCCTGAAGAGGAAAAGATCGAAAGGGCAAAGGCCCTTGAGGCGGCTGTCCTCTCCTTTGACAGCAGGATTAAAAGAGTAAGGAAGGCTGCATATTCGGAGTCAGAATATAGTGTGGCTATAGTGAGTTCCAGAGGGGTTGATGTCAGCCACAAAGGTACATTCTGCTCCGCAAGTGTATCTGCCCTGGCCGAGGAGGGTGCAGAGTCTGAAATGGGTTCGGACTTTGAGTCAGTTAGATTCTATGACGGTCTTGATGTGAAACTTATAGGGAAAAGGGCGGGGGAGAATGCCGTTCGATTGCTGGGAGGAAGGCGGATAAAGACTGTAAGGTGTCCTGTTGTCCTTGAAAACAGCGTTGCTACTGATTTTTTAGGCGTTATCGCCTCATCTTTCATTGCCGATTCGGTCCAGAAAGGGAAGTCTTTGTTTGCCGGTAAGATCGGAACATCCGTTGGCTCGGCAATAATAAATGTCTTTGACGACGGCCTTTATCCAGGTGGAGTTGGGACAGCTCCTGTGGATGGGGAAGGTGTGCCGAGGCAGAGGACGCCCCTGATTCAGGGCGGTGTGCTTAAAGGTTACCTCTATGACACCTACACTGCGACAAAGGACAAGGTCAAGTCAACAGGCAATGCTGTAAGACCTGGGATCAAGGCGCCGCCGTCCTGCGGTCTCTCAAATCTATATATAGAAAAGGGTCATCTTGGCATGGATGCCCTTTTGAGTGAGGCTGGAACAGGGCTTTTTGTGACAGAGGTGATGGGCATGCATACTGCAAATCCTGTATCAGGTGATTTTTCCGTTGGCGCTTCCGGGATATGGATAGAAAACGGTAAAAAGGCTTACCCTGTAAAAGGGGTTGCCATAGCCGGAAATATCATAGATATACTTAAGAGCGTGACTGCGCTCGGCGGCGACCTAAGGTTCTTTGGTAAGATAGGCGCCCCGTCATTATTAATATCCGAGTTAATGGTCAGCGGTGAATAGATTAAGAACCAAAAATCAAATATCAAAATTATGGTGCCTCAATTTTGCATTTTGCATTTTGCATTTTGCATTTTTTTCTTACCATTCCTTTGCCCGGGGATCTCAGGAGACTATCAGGGTTGCCATATACAAAGGGGCTGCTGTTAGGGTTGGGGGAGACGGGGTAGCGATAAAAGGGGTGATCGGCAGTGATAAGGTATCTACCCTGAGCAATGCAAACATTGAGGCAAAGGCCGGCAGAGATGGAATAGTTGTTAACGGGACATTGTATTCATCCCTAAAGATAGAATCTAAAGAGTCCGGGATTAAGGTAAACGGGAAGCGTTACCGTGGGAAGATAGAGATAGTAATGGATAAATCCAGTCTCCTTCTGACAAATGAGCTTAACCTTGAAGACTATCTGGTTGGCCTCATAAACCAGGAGATCTCATCAAAGTGGCCAATGGAGGCAGTAAAGGCCCAGGCCGTAGTTGCCAGGACTTACGCCCTTTATCAGAAAAAGAACAGGAAGTATCCAACGTACGACCTGGAGTCAACAGTTACAAGTCAGGTTTACGGCGGGATGGACAGCGAGGATGAACTTGCCCGTCAGGCAGTGAAAGAGACTGAAGGGGAGGCAGCTTATTATAATGGCGAGATGATCCAGGCCCTTTATCATTCTTCCTGCGGGGGAAAGACTGAGGATGCTCTGGAGGTCTGGGGAAAAGAGATACCATATCTAAAGAGTATAAAAGACCCTCACTGTACCGAGGCCCCCAACTACTTCTGGCAGTATAAGATAGATCTGAACGGTTTGAGAGACAGGCTCAGGCGCTTCAATAGCGGGATAGGCAATATTGAGTCGGTTTCAATTCTTAAGAGGTCCGGTTCTGGAAGGGTCACCAGAATATCAATCAGGCACAGCAAAGGCTCTTTTGTGTTAGATGGCAAGGATTTCAGGGAGGCCCTCGGATATGAAAATATCAGGAGCACTGATTTTACTTTAAAGGTTAAGGAGGATTCGGTCTACTTAGCCGGAAGCGGAGGCGGGCACGGGGTTGGGATGTGTCAGTGGGGAGCTAAGGGGATGGCAGAGGAAGGCAAGAGCTATAAAGATATCCTTAAGTGGTATTACCCGGGGATAACAATAAGGAGGGACTAATGAAGGTAGATGAAAAGTTTGCAAATCTGAAAGAAGATCTGGAAGGATTGAGAGAAGAGCAAAAGAGTATTGAAAAGCAATCAAGGAAGCTCGAAGGAAAGATATTGGAACTCTATACCCTTTACAGCATAAGCAAGACCCTTAGCCTTTCACACCAGTTGGATGATCTGTTTAACGGGATGATGGAGGTGCTTGGGAATACCCTTGGGATAGATGAATATTGTCTTATGCTCCTTGAGGGGGAATATCTGATTATTAAGGTAGCTCACGGCTTTAGTGAGGACATTACCAAGATAAGGTTTCATCTTGACGAGGGGATTAGCGGGAAGGTTGCCAGCAGCGGCAAGTCCCTTCTTATTCATGATGTAAGCAAGGAGAAGGATTTTCTTTATTATAAAGGGCTCAAGCGGGACATCGGCTCATTCCTGTCTGTTCCTCTTGTTGCGGGTGGTAATGTCATAGGGGTACTTAATACCCACAGAACAAAAAAGAACGCCTTCAAAAAAGAAGACCTGGATTTTTTTGCGGCTGTTTCCGAGCATGTAACTGTAGCCATAGAAAAGGCAAGGCTTTTTGAGAAGACAAAGGAGGATGCGGCCAAAGACGAGCTTACCCAGCTTTATAATCGCAGGTTCTTTTTTGAAAAGCTCGGTAAGGAGATGAAGAGGTCGAAGCGTTATAAGAAGGTCTTTTCCATTGTGATGTTGGATATTGATTACTTCAAGGTGTACAACGACCTTTACGGACACCTCCAGGGTGATAGCGCCCTCAGGCAGACAGCCAGGGTGGTACAGCAGAATCTCAGAGGCGAGGACACAGTTGCCCGTTTCGGAGGGGAGGAGTTCATACTGCTTCTGCCTGAGATAGGCAGGGAGGGCGCTGTAACGGTAGCTGAAAAAGTGAGGAGTTGTATCGCTGAAGAGAAAAATGTTGGAGAGGAACTCCTGCCGGGAGGCAAGCTTACTGCAAGCTTCGGTGTTGCCTCATATCCTGAAGACGGTGAAGAAGGGCTTCAACTGATAGATGTGGCGGACAAGGCTTTGTATTTAAGCAAACAAAAGGGGAGAAACAGGGTCTTCTCCAGCAGCGATCTGCCCTGATGAAGGTATGCGATTTTGACTTTACCCTTCCAGAAGAGCTGATAGCCCAGGAACCATGTGAGGAACGGGACCATTCCAGGCTGATGGTAGTGAATAGAGAAGGCGGTGGAATTAAGCACCGGCTTTTCTTTGAAATAATAGATTACCTTAAGCCAGGAGACCTTCTTGTTATCAATGACACCAGGGTAATCCCTGCAAGGCTTGTTGGGAAAAAGGGCACAGGAGGAAAGGCCGAGATATTCCTATTAGAAAGGGATAGTGGTATAGAAGATGTCTGGGAGTGCCTTGTAGGCGGGAAGAGGATAAGGCCCGGAGTGTTTATCCAGTTTAATGATAATTTGAAGGGCGAGGTATTGGAAGAGGTTGGTGATGGCAGGTTTAAGATAATATTTCATACCGACAGGCCTTTTGAAGAGGTGTTGGAAGAGGTCGGGCAGGTCCCTCTGCCGCCGTATATAAGCAGGAAAGGGGACTGCCCCGGATTTAGGGACGAAGCGCAGCGTAGTCGTAGAATCGGGACTGTCCCCGTAATGCAGGATAAAGAACGCTACCAGACTGTCTTTGCAGATAAAAAAGGGGCTGTGGCTGCCCCCACTGCCGGCCTTCACTTCACTGACGCCCTTATTAAAAAGATAAAAGCTAAGGGGATCGATATTGCCTCTGTAACCCTTCATGTCGGACCTGGGACCTTTCTTCCTGTCAGGGTTGAGAATATTGAGGAACACAGGATGCTCCCGGAAAGGTATGAGATCCCTTCCGCTTCAGCGGAAAGGATAAACAGGGCAAAGGCTGAAAATAGAAGAGTGATAGCTGTCGGTTCGACATCTATGCGGACCCTGGAGGCTGGGTCTGATGAAAAAGGCATTGTGAGAGCAGGAAAGGGCAAGACGTCTATTTTTATATATCCAGGTTATACCTTCAAGGTTGTAGACACCCTGATAACCAACTTTCACCTTCCCAAATCTACTCTCCTCATGCTTGTCTCTGCATTTGTCGGCAAGGAGTTGATATCTAAGGCGTATAGAGAGGCAATTGAAAAAAAATACAGGTTTTACAGCTACGGCGATGCAATGATGATTATATAATTGTAGGGGCGGCCCTTGCGGCTGACCGGGAGGGGGCAAGCCCCTCCCCTACATAGAATTCAGGAAAGATAGAAATGAATTTTAAATTTGAACTTCTAAAGAAAGGTACGTCTTCCAATGCCCGGCTGGGGAGGTTTTATACCAGGCACGGTGTGGTAAATACCCCTGTCTTCATGCCTGTAGGCACTGTTGCGACAGTCAAGGCCATGACGCCTCACGAGGCTAAAGACCTTGGGGCTGAAATAATCCTTGGAAACACCTACCACCTCATGCTCAGGCCTGGACATGAGATCATTCGCGAGCTTGGCGGTCTTCACAAGTTCATGGCATGGGACGGCCCTATACTTACAGACAGCGGCGGGTTCCAGGTATTCAGCCTTGGGGACCTCAGAAAGATAACGGAGGACGGGGTCTATTTCCAGTCCCACATAGACGGCGCAAAACATACCCTGACTCCTGAAAGCGCCATAGAGATACAGGAGGCCCTCGGCTCCGACATCATGATGATCCTGGATGAATGCACCCCCTATCCCGCAACCTTTGACTATGCCAAGTCTTCCATGGAGAGGACCCTGAGGTGGGGGAAGAGGTGCAGGGAGCATCAACTGCGTCCTCGCCCAGAGGGGACTGTCCCAGAATTACGGGCCGAAGGCCGTAGATTCGGGACTGTCCCCGGTAGTGAGGTTGACCAGGCCCTTTTCGGCATAGTCCAGGGGAGCATGTATCCTGAGTTAAGGAAGATATCAGCTCAGGGAACTGTTGATACAGGTTTTGACGGGTACGCCCTTGGCGGGCTATCAGTAGGGGAGAGCAAGGAGGAGATGCACGAGATGATAGAGGTCTCTGTGCCCAATCTCCCGGAGGACAGGCCCAGGTATCTTATGGGTGTAGGTCTTCCAGAGGACCTTATAGAAGGAGTGAGTCGTGGGATAGACATGTTCGACTGCGTCATCCCTACGAGAAACGCCAGGAACGGGATGCTTTTTACCACATTTGGGGTTATCCAGATAAAGCATTCAAGGTATATAAGGGACAGCTCTCCCATAGATTTAGAATGCGGCTGCTATACCTGCAAGCATTTCAGCAGGGCATATCTCAGACACCTTTACATGGCAAAGGAGATACTATCGTCTAGGCTCAATACAATCCATAACCTCTATTATTACCTGAACCTCATGAAGGGCGTCCGAGAGGCCTTGGAAGAAGACCGGTTCGAGAGGTTTTATAAGGAGTTTTACAGCATTAGGATAGCAGCAGAGATTACAGAGGATTAAATTCCCCTGTACAAACAAGAATCATACATTATATATAGGCCAACCTATTTTTCTCTTGAAATCTTGACAAAAACCGATTAGATTAACCCATTAAAATATTTTATTAATTTTAAGGAGGCAATCTTGGAAGGAATAGCTAATGCGATGGGTATGGGTGGGACGCCACAAGGAGGGGGAGTGGCGGCATTCGCCGGTTTTATCCCACTGATAGTCATATTTGCCATATTTTATTTTCTGCTTATTAGGCCGCAGCAGAAGCAGCTTAAGACCCATAAGGGGATGCTGGACTCTCTGAAAGTGGGTGATAATGTTGTGACATCCGGAGGTCTTCACGGCAAGATAGCGGGGCTGACTGAGACGATTCTGACCCTGGAGATTGCGAAGGATGTTAAGGTCAAGGTTGATAAGAGCAGCATATCCGCTTTAAGAAAAGATTAAAACTGTAGGGGCAGGGTTTGCCCCTGCCCGGATAGGGCACCCGTAAGGGATGCCCCTACAATAATTTTTGAAAGGAGATTTTATGGGCAATAGTATAAAGTGGAGGGTGTTACTGATAATCTTATTTACCCTCCTGTCAGTAGTTTTTCTGACCCCAACTCTGGTTGGGACGCTCCCTGGATGGTGGAAGGGTGTACTGCCGCAGGAAAAGCTACGACTTGGTCTGGACCTGCAAGGGGGGATGCACCTTGTTCTGGGCGTGGAGACGGAAAAGGCTGTTGAGAACACCCTCGACAGATACGCAGGCGACATTAAGGATGCGCTCAAGAAAAAGGATATGCCCTTTATTGCAGTTGAGAGAAGCGGAAGCAGAGGGGTATCGGTCAAGGTCCCGACCTCCCTGAGTGCGGATTCCGCCGCAAAGCTTCTTAAAGACGACTTCCCGTATCTCGATGCCTCATCTCCGATAGGTTCGGAGGGGAACATAGAAATAACTGCGGGCATTACAAAAAAAGAGGTGGATGCCATTGAGGACTTTGCGGTCAGGCAAGGGGTCGAAACATTAAGGAACAGGATAGACCAGTTTGGTGTTTCGGAGCCTGTTATTCTGAGACAGGGAAGGTATGAGATAGTTGTGCAACTCCCCGGCGTCAAGGACCCAAAGAGGGCGCTTGAACTTATTGGCAAGACGGCCCTTCTTGAGTTCAAACTTGTTGACGAAAAAGCCTCTGTGGATGAGGCGCTCAAGGGGAATATCCCCGAAGGCTCCGAACTATTGTACGAAAAGAATATAAACAATGAAACCGGGAGGGTGACTACATCTCCCATTGTCCTTAAGAAGAAGACTGTATTGTCAGGGGACGTCATCTCCGATGCAAGGGTTGCAATAGACAGCCAGTACAACAAGCCGTATGTCTCCATTACATTTGATTCAAGGGGTTCGAGGATGTTTGACCAGATAACCGCCGAGAACGTGAAAAAGAGGATGGCGATAGTTCTGGACGGCACAGTCTATTCGGCGCCGGTGATCCAGGAGAGGATAAGCGGCGGCAGGGCACAGATATCCGGCACATATGCGATGGAAGAGGCAACCGACCTGGCTATTGCGCTTCGCGCCGGCGCGCTTCCGGCTCCGGTAAAGATACTTCAAAACCTCACTGTCGGGCCCACACTGGGGCAGGATTCTATTGAGAAGGGTATAAAGGCTGCGTTTCTTGGCGCAATCCTGGTGGTTATCTTCATGGTCGTGTATTACAGGCTCTCCGGAGTTATTGCGGACTTCGCCCTTATTCTCAACATCCTCTTTCTTATGGGGGGGCTGGCGGTACTTGGGGCTACGCTGACCCTGCCGGGTATTGCAGGCATAATACTCACCATTGGTATGTCGGTTGATTCCAACGTCCTTATCCTCGAAAGGATCAGGGAGGAGTTGAAGCTCGGAAAGACCGTCAGGTCGGCAATTGATGCCGGTTACGACAAGGCCTTCTCTACGGTTATGGATTCTCACATAACAACCCTTATTACGGCCATAGTCCTCTTCCAGTTCGGGACAGGCCCGATAAAAGGTTTTGCTGTTTCCTTGAGCCTCGGAGTGATAATAAACCTGTTTACTGCCATTATAGGGACAAAGGTTGTTTATGACTACATGATCAAGAGAGGCGGACTTAAGACGCTTAAGCTTTAAAGCGGCTTGAACTGTTCAAACGGTTTAAACGGTTCAAACCGATTACTGATTCGGAGGTTATAAATAAATGGAACTAATTGGTAAAACGGATATAGATTTTACAGGAAAGAGGAATTACGCCTTTGCTTTTTCAGGGGTGTTATGCCTTTTAGGGATTATTGCTATAGTTATGATAGGCCTGGGAAAGGCCAATATGGGTGTGGACTTTGCAGGTGGGACATCTGTACAGCTGAAGTTTGAAGGGCCTGTGGTGATAGATCAGGCGAGGAAAACCCTGGAGAGCAATGGAATCCAGGCTGACCTGCAGCAGTTTGCCGAAGGGAACAAGCTCCTTATAAGGATTAAGAGGGCTGATATTCCACTTGGGCAGGTGTCTGACAAGGTAGTGGAAGTCTTCACAAAGGAGTATCCAGCCAACAAGTTTGTGGTTGAGAGCAGCACAGAGATAGGTCCAACTGTCGGGAAATCGCTTCAGACGGACGCTCTGATTGCAGTAATCATATCAATGCTGGCAATAGTCATATATATAGCATGGAGGTTTGAGTTCAAGTTCGGGGTAGCTGCTACCATCGCCACCTTCCATGACGTACTAGCTGTCCTTGGTGTTGTATTTATCCTTAACATGGAGATTACCCTCCTCACAGTAACTGCGCTTCTTACTATTGCAGGTTATTCCCTGACCGATACAGTGGTTGTGTTCGACAGGATAAGGGAGAATCTGAGATCAAAGGCAAAAGGAGCGCTGGAGGCTATAATAAACAGGAGCGTAAACGAGGTACTATCAAGGACTATAATAACTGTTTTGACCACATTTATAGCTGCTGCAGCGATCTACTTTTTTGGGGGCGAGGTGCTCCATGACTTTGCCTTTGCCTTACTTGTCGGCCTGATTGTGGGCACATACTCCTCAATCTTTGTTGCAAGCCCTGTCCTTATTCTATGGAAGACTAAAGGTGGAAAGTTGATTAAATAATGACTTCCTCTCTTCGCTATCAGAGCAAAAAACGGTGGAGGGTCAGGGAGCCGGATATTGTGCTCCAAAAGACCCTTGCCGCATCCCTCAACATATCAACTATTACCAGCCAACTCCTTATTAATCGGGGAATCTCCGACATCGAACAGGCAGGAAGGTTTCTTTCATCAACCCTTTCGGATATCCGCTCGCCTCTTGGGATGAAAGGTATGAAAGAAGGCGTAGAAAGGGTTCTGAAAGCCCTCCATGATAAGGAAAAAATAGCCATATATGGCGATTACGACGTGGACGGGATAACCTCCATCTCAATACTGTTAATGTTCTTGAAGTCGGCAGGCGCCAATGTCTCATATTACATCCCTGAAAGGATTGCAGAAGGGTATGGGCTCAATGCTGATGCAATAAGCAAGCTCGCCGAAAGAGGGGTGACGCTCCTTATCACCGTTGACTGCGGGATATCGGACCACGCCGAGTTGAAACTGGCGAAGGAGTTGGGAATGGACGTGATTGTCACAGACCATCACGAGGTCCCTGACGACCTTCCTCATGCTTATGCCATTATCAACCCCAAACAATCAGGTTGCCCATTCCCCTTTAAAAACCTTGCCGGTGTCGGTGTTGCCTTTAACATGATAATTGCGTTAAGGGCAGCCCTTAGGGATGAGGGTTTCTGGAAGGAAAAAGAGGTGCCAAATCTCAAGGAGTACCTGGACCTCGTTGCCCTGGGAACTATAGCTGACGTGGTCCCGCTGGTGGATGAAAACAGGATATTCGTCAAATATGGCCTGATGGAGCTGACAGCTTCAACAAAGCCAGGAATAATAGCCCTTAAGGAGATAAGCGGGCTTAATGATGTTCCGATAAATGCAGGAATGGTCGGGTACAGGCTTGCCCCGAGGATCAATGCTGCCGGTAGAGTTGGAAAGGGTGCCGACGGGGTAAGGCTTCTGACGTCTGAAAATTACGATGAGGCGGCTTCGATTGCAAAGCTCCTTGACGATGGCAATAAAGAGAGACAGGGTCTGGAAGAGGTGATCTTGAGAGAGGCCACAGAGATGGCAGAGTCTGCCCTTATTCCCGGCAGGAAGTCGCTTGTCCTTGCCTCTGAGAACTGGCATCCTGGAGTGATAGGGATAGTGGCATCGAGGATAGCCGAGAAGTATTACCGCCCTACCGTTATGATTGCCCTTAAGAACAAGATAGGCAAGGGTTCGGCAAGGAGCATACACTCGTTTATGCTGTATGAAGGGTTGAAGGAGTGCTCCCATCTCCTTAATGAGTTTGGTGGACATGATTATGCGGCCGGCCTTTCGATAAGTGAAGAAAATATTGAGAAGTTCATGGATGCCTTCGAAAGAGTGGCATCAAAAAAATTGACTGACGAGGACATGGTCCCGGAGATAGATATAGATGCTACAATGGACCTAAATGATATCACAGAAGATCTCATAAAAGAGCTTGATAACCTGGCCCCCTTTGGGGAGGCCAACCCGGAGCCCCTGCTTTGTTCTACCGGCCAGAGGATAGTAGATTACAGGGTCGTAGGAAACAATCATCTGAAGATGAAGGTTAAGCAGTGCGGTGCTGTCAGGGATGCCATAGGGTTTGGGATGGGGAACCTCGATATCTCCCCGGGTATCAATCTCGATACTGCCTTCACTCCTCAGATAAATCTGTGGAATGGGGGGAAGAGCATTCAATTAAAGCTTAAGGATGTAAGGATATGGGAATAAACCGCTTGCTTAGAGAAGCAGAATAGATTAAAATTCATCCGGTTAATTTAAGGAGCGCATGGATGGCATTGCAGACTGAGGAGATCAAGAAGATATACGGCGGGTACTCAGGGGCCTATGATTTTATATTCAAGGGTTTTTTCTATCCAAGGATAAAGCACGCAATAGAGACGATGCATATAAAGCCAGGTGACAGGATACTGGATGTCGGCGTAGGAACTGGTCTGTCTTTACCTCTTTTCCCAGACTACTGCAATGTAACAGGTGTAGACCTTTCTGCCGGTATGCTGAAGGAGGCAAGAAAAAAGCTTGACAAGCACGGCATAAAGAATGTGACCCTCCTGGAGATGGACGCCTCAAATCTGGCCTTCGGGGATGACTCATTTGACCATGTTATCTCTACTCACGTGATCAGTGTGGTCCCGGATCCAGTAAAGGTCATAGCAGAGATGAAGAGGGTCTGTAAGAAGAAAGGGAATATCGTTCTTGTAAATCATTTCCAGAGCCCTAATAAATACCTGGCAAAGTTCGATGAACTTATCTCTCCTCTTACGAAGAAGATGGGATGGAGGACAGACCTGTCGCTTGAAAAGTTGATCAGAGATACTAATCTGGATGTCAGATCGCAGTATAAGATGAACAAGATAGACCTCTGGAAGGTAGTCTGGGCTGTAAACAACAAGGGTAACAGGGCAGCCTAAACCCTCTTCGCAGACTCCAGGGTATTGTACATAAGCATGGCAATGGTCATGGGGCCTACGCCACCTGGGACAGGGGTTATGGCTGAGGCAACCTTCTCGGCTGACGCAAAATCCACGTCACCTACAAGCTTTCCGCTTTCGAGCCTGTTTATCCCAACGTCGAGGACTACAGCGCCTTCTTTCAACATGTCCCCTGTTACAAATTCAGGTTTACCAATTGCTGCCACAACGATGTCCGCCCTCTTCACTTCCGCTTTCAGGTCCTTTGTCTTTGAATGGCATATGGTTACTGTGGCGCTTTTCTGTAAAAGCATAAGGGCGATAGGCTTGCCGACAATGTTGCTGCGTCCGATTATCACTGCATGCTTCCCTTCAACGCTGATATTGGAATACTCAAGCATCTTCATCATGCCATAGGGCGTGCAGGGCTGGAAGAGTGGCTTACCAACTGCAAGTCTTCCGACGTTATACGGGTGGAACCCGTCCACGTCCTTTTCCGGGGATATGGCCTCAAGGACTAAATCCTCGTTTATCTGCTTAGGCAGAGGGAGTTGCACTAGTATCCCGTGGATATTTTTGTCCTTGTTCAGCTTGTCAACAAGTTTAAGAAGCTCATCCTGACTTGCAGTGACAGGAAGGACATGTTTCTCAGAGTAGAACCCCATCTCTACACAGGCCTTCTCCTTGCTTCCGACATATACCTTCGATGCAGGGTTATCGCCTACAAGGACAACAGCAAGCCCCGGGGTTACGCCCTTTGCATTTATAAGTTTTTCAGTTGCAGCCTTAACCTCTGACCTTATTTTTTCAGAAATAGCCTTTCCATCAATAATAGTAGCCATCAAGACCTCCTGTAATTTGTTTTTGAGGGGAAAGTATACTTAAAAATATATGGGTTGTAAACTGTTTTTCACAGCTTGGCTGGAAGGAGGGGTTTACTCTGTGATCAGCGTCTATGCTGTAAATTTTGTATATAAAATTTCAGTCTTTGAAGCACCTCATACCCGTTACCTTTGATACATGCCAGTTCCACATTTGGCTTTATCTGTTTACCGTGGAAGTCAGATCCGGCAGTGTATAGGATCTGATGCCTTTTGACCACCTCCAGGTAGTACCTGATCTCCTCCTCTGTATGACGGCTGGAGTATACCTCAAGCCCTGCAAGCCCTTCTTTTATCAACAGTTTTATCACACCAGGGGGTGTATCAGATGGATGGGCTAGGACAGGCACTCCGCCGAAGCCCTTCACCTTTTTAATGCTGTCAACCGTGTCACATACTGCCAGGGAGGCATACGCAGGTTTCCCGCCCCTGAGATAGTCGAGGTAGAAATTCAAAGAGGGAGAATCAGATCTCTCTCCGTCGATATAAGGTTTAAGCCGTGGGTTGCCGGTATTTTCTTTCCTGCTCAGGATTGCCTTGAGGAATGTAGCTCCGCTCGGTATCCTTCCCTTTGAGATCTTTTCAATATCCTCAATATCTAATACAAAACCAAGTTCTCTTAGCTTTTCAAACCTCTTAAACCCCTGTTCAACCTTTTCCTGGTTTATCTCATCCAACCATACCTTGAATTTCGGTTCTCTGTAGTCAATGTAATAGGCCAGGAGGTGCAGGTCGAGCTCATCATATATTGTGTTTATTTCTAATGCTGGGATGAACTCTATCCCAAATTCTTTAGACAGTTCAAAACCCTCATCCAAGGCAGCAACCGTGTTGTGGTCTGCAAACGCTATGGCTTCAAGACCGATCTTTTTTGCCATTTCGAATATCTCTCTCGGCGTATGCTGACCGTCAGAGCTGGCGCTGGTATGGATATGGAGGTCTATCATTGGTTGGATAAATTACACGAAAATCAGTAACAAGTCCAGAAGGTAATTGAGATCAGGAGGGAATGCCGGCTCAACTAAAATATCTCCCACGGATAACCTATAATCATAGTTGTTTCAACACCCTCGTTTCCGTTAGCCACATCTGCCCTGAAAACAAGCCCTGATGCAGTAACTATCCTGAAACCTGCGCCGTACGATGATCGCATGATGCCGCCAAGTTCTTCGAGTTTGTCAACTATGCTTCCTGTCTCATAGAAACAGGCCAGTTGAAGGGCTGTGCGAACATCCTTCATTATGATGATATTAAACGGAGCGGATTCTTCGGTTATATTCCATCTGAACTCCGTTCCGTAAAAAAGGGAGTGTGCCCCGCTGTACCGGTCGTGGGAGTAAGACCTGAGGCGGCTTGTCCCGCCGAGAGAGCCGACAGTCCCGTAAGTGTTTGCTGCAATCGTATTATCAATAAACTGATTGCACCTTTTCTGGTCAACCGGATCGACAATAGTCCCGCAATCCAAGCCCAGTTCCTCGTCAATCTTTGTCCTGTCTGTCTCTCCGGTTCTCATCACATAGGCATCGGAGCGGAAGTAGTTGAAGGCCCAGGTGCTTCTCTTCCCCAGCGGGATAAAGGCAGTGGCGTTATAATCCATGATGTAATAATCGGGGGAGCTGGAGCTTTTTGGGGGAGACCACGCACTGCTGATGTCCAGACGGAGGCCCTTTCGCGGGTCCTGATAATCGTCTGTCAGATCAAGACGGGTCCCTATAGAGGTGTTTTGCCCTGTTTCTCTTTTGGGGTCTTGGACATCTACGATGATCGCGCCGTCCGGCTCACGGATATTCTTAAGCGCTGACGAGACTTCGTATCCCATCCCGTAGATCTCAAACCTGCGGTCTAAGAATGTGGCTGTCAGCCTGGCCAGGTTAAACTCGATATCTCCAAGCTCTATCAGGGTGTAATCGTTCTTGTCCGTGTCCATCCCGCGTTTTGTGTAGCTTGTCAGAGTTGCCCTGTTTATCCGCTCTGTAGTTGCATCCAGGATCAGAGTCTCAGGGATCAGGTGGATATCCAGCACTCCGCCGCCGAAGCCTTCAAGGTCTCCTGTAAAAGCAAATCCGTAGGCATCTGTGTTGGTGTCCATAATGTTCAGGGCAGCGCCAAGAAGGATGAGCCCCTCTCCTATACCTGTGAGGCGATAGGGGATCGGGGCTATATAGTACCCCGGTGTCCCCTTGAACTGGTCTCTCCTCCTTTCAGGGAGATACGCCTCAGAATAGGTGCTCAGCATAAATGTAATTATCAGGAAAGATAAAAGGGATTTAGCCGGGACCCTCATTCACTTCTTTTCCCCAAGGTTTAAAAACGGTTTTAACATATCCATTGGCAGAGGGAAGAGTATAGTAGAATTCTTCTCTACCGCTATCTCAGTCAATGTCTGCAAGTATCTCAACTGAAGGGTTACAGGGTTCTGGGATATCATATCAGCGGCCTTTGCGAGGTTCGCAGCTGCCTCGTACTCCCCTGCGGAGTGGATTATCTTTGCCCTCTTCTCCCTCTCAGCCTCCGCCTGCTTCGCCATGGCCCTCTTCATCTCATCAGGCAGGTCTATCCCTTTTATCTCCACAGTGCTGACCTTAACGCCCCATGGGTCCGTCTGCCTGTCAAGTATCTCCTGAAGCTGCCTGTTTATTTTTTCTCTTTCCGAAAGCAGGTCGTCCATCTCCCCCTGCCCGCATACGCTTCTTAAGGTTGTCTGGGCAAGCTGGGAAGTAGCGTAAAGATAGTTTTCAACGCTGAGAACCGCCTTCATAGGGTCCAGCGCCCTGAAGTAGACAACTGCATTTACCTTTACAGAGACGTTGTCCCTCGTGATGACCTCCTGGGGAGGCACGTCCATGGTAACCGTCCTCAGATCAACCTTCACCATCTTGTCTATGACCGGTATGAGGATTATAAGCCCCGGCCCCTTGGCCCCTATGGCCCGACCCAGTCTGAATATCACCCCTCTCTCATACTCATTTAGCACCCTGACTGAGTTGGCAAGTATGAATATGATCACACCTATTGCTACTAAAAACGGTATTGTAAACATTTCCATGATAAACCTCCCTTGAATTTTGTGTCAGTGATATTAACATGCTTAGAGATATCTTGCCAACAGCACTTGAAAACTTCTTTTATTTCAGAGTGAGGATATAATTGTTGTTCAGGTTCTTTCTTGGCTGTGAAAGATATTGTTTAGATTGTGCGTAAAGTAGGTAGTAGGTAGGTCGGGTTTCGCGTTGCTCTACTCGACCTACTAAACTTGCGTTCCTTGCAAGCTGCATGACAGTAAATCGCATTTAATGTCTGTTTTTCCAATAATCAGGATGTCGGCGCTGATGCATTACCGCAAGGATAAAAATCCCATCTTGCTCAATGCTGTAGATAATGCCGTAAGGGAAACGGTTTACAAGACAGCACCGGACGTCTTCTTCTATGATAGGCCACACAGTTGGATAATCGGCAATATTTTGGATGGCGGCATGCGCCTCAATGGAAAAGTCATAACCGAGGCCGGGCTCACAATTTTCGTAGTATTCAATAGCCTCGTTAAACTCGTCTTTTGCTTCAGGATGAAACGAGAAGGTCATTTCGCGAAACGCTCCCGAATTTTCGCAAACACTTCATCGCCTGGAATGGCCTTCACGTGGCCAGCCCGTAACTCTGCAAGCCGACGCTTGGCAACCTTCACCCATTCTCTTTCTATTCCCGTGTCTGGCGGATTGAGCGTTCGGAGCAGCGAATCAACAACTATGGCCCTTTCCTCAACGGGCAGGGAGGCTGCTTCCTGTATTATTTCTTTCATTCCATGCATTAGTTACCCCCTTTATCAGATACCTTAGCACATTGACTTTATGTTGGCAATTCCCATGGCAGAACAGGGTCTATGACAAAAAAATAGGGCCTGCGACAAATTTGTTGGTACATTCGATCCGTAACACCCTCCGGGTGCGAGAACCTCTTCAAGGCCTCCCCTCCCCTTGCGGGAGGGGATTGAGGGGAGGGGGAACTAATCAGTATGACGTTAGATTCATGACATAAAATAGTGCGTCGGTTGTGCGTGATGACCGTAAAAAAGAACGTTGCCCCATTTGCCAGCGATCTTCGGTATTGCATGATTCCTCAACAGGGTCATCAATCATAGGAATTGTGTCTATTGTGTCGGGTTTCGCGTTGCTCTACCCGACCTACCAACTACAAATATTACCAGGACCAATTTGTTTCTTGAAAATTGATTTTAATGTGTTTCACCAACGGATCTGATATATACTTCTCCTGATATTTGGGTCCCATTTTCCAATCGTCTATAGCTTTTCCACTGCGGCGATAATTAGCGTCGTAGTTTTCGAGACTCGTCAGATATATGTCAGCCTGATCCATCGCCTCGACGTAGACAGCTAGCCAAGGCTCACAGGCGAAGGCTTCACAGGCATCTATTGTTTTCTGGCGGTCATCTTTGCCCTTCTGGTATGAAAAGATATTTACAGACGATTCCTCCGTACCAATAGTACGAGTTCTGGATTTGACTGTGATGCCAAGACGGCGATGAGTAGAAGGGCTATAGGCCACGATATCAATTCCGGTATGATCTACTATCGCTACTTCCCAGCCCGAACGTGAGAGCCAATTGCATATAGTCAACTCACCACAATCTCCGATGATCTTTTGATGTCGCGAACTTTTTATAATACTCATTAGGAAATTCCCATCCGCCTGTATGTGCTGGTCAGAGCCTGCTACTAATCAGGGACCAATTGTTTTTGTAGTCTCGCAAATCAGGCTCGACGATGGAACAATGCAGTGAATCGGGTTTTCTAGGTCTTATCCCGCCATGAGAGTCTAGCCAACGCGTGTAATTTGCGATTATAATATCCTGAACCTTTGACCATTCAAGTACGAAAAATTGATCCTCCCCATACTTCTCCGCAGCAAGAACAAACACGCACACCAATTGTTGAATCGGAAAAGGTTTCTTGTCGCCGATAAGCTGTTTGCTTCCATCGAAAGTAATATTTGCGAACTTATCGATCGAGAATTGCCATGCCCCTCCCTTGATGGTCTTTACCTGTATTGGACAAGAAGAGCCCTTGAAGTCGGTAGCTATAAGATCAAAGTCAGGAACATTGCCAGAGAAGGTTGCAACAAGAAGCCCTCGTCGAGCTAGCTCGCAGGCAACCAGATATTCACCGATCTGTTTGATTAGCTGATTACTTCGTCCTGTGGCCATACACTTCCATCCCTTTCCTGAGCTCGGTGTCAGGCGCGGAGGCGCGTTAGCGCCGATGTGCCTGGATCTGTTGTTAGCCATTTCCAATTAATGGCGCGAACATCTCATAGCTGGCACAGAGAACACCATTGCTCATTAGCCACTTTACACAGAGACTACTTTTCTGCACTCTGAAGTGACAATGCAGTCACTGCAGTTTGGTAGTTTTGGGCGACACCACTTCCTTCCAATTTCCCAACAAGAAAAATCTATTATTCCAGGAAAATCAGGATTCAATTCACGTGCCTTATAGATAACCATGTCGTTATTGGCATCGGAAGTAACAAAGCCCATTCGTTTCATTACTCTAATGATGTGTACATCGGGAGATATATCGATTGAGTAATAATCGGAAAATGGAATCCTGAATTGTCTGGCAAGAATATTAGCCGCCATCGTTGATATTTTGATGCCGCTCCCTTTAAATTCTAAGAATCTATATACAACTGCTGAACTACTTGGATTGTTGCTCCAGATATTAGCAGCATTACCTTCATACTTATTGTTGATCTGCAATATGGCAGCATGAAACACTGATGCCATAGTATCGTTAAATCTGTGGAGCTTATTCATATTAAAAATTCGTTTCAGTTCCAACAGTCCAACCTTTGAGAGGTCCTCTAAGAGAAACGAATTCAATTCTTTGTAGATTGAATAGGGAATTGCCCACGCACGTTCAGCCTTAATCTGTCGACCCATGAGACATGCAAGTACATACGCGTGAGGATATTTCTTGAGATCATTCAGGATGCTATTTGCCTTATCATCATCCACAAAATGCACCATCTGGCTTGTTGGGTGCATGAAGCGCTCTTTGGCAATTCGGACAAGCAAGCTTTCCATAGGTTATGCTCTTTTCAAGGTTAACAATGTTTTTTCTACGTATCCGTAGAATTTACCAAACCTGCGTATTATACAACTTTATACAGTTTTTTGAATATGTAAATAATGCGAGACTCTTGCAAAACTATTCTTTTGTGGTTCGACAAGCTCACCACGAACGGAAAAAACAATACTTTCAAACCAAGCCCGTTCAGCCTGAGCCCGTCGAAGGCGGCTCATGCGTTAACTCCCCGTTTCATCGGTTCCCTTCAACTACATGTTCGCCGCCAAGCACCTCCTGAATCGCCTTCTCCTTTTGAGCCTCTTTCTTCTTCATCGTGTCCGTCATCTCGGTAGAGGCCTTTTTTAGTGTCTGCATATTCTTAGAGACAAAGAACGTTGAGACATAGACGAGGAGGGTTAGCATGGATGCAAGGCTGGCGATATTCAGGAGCTTTTTAAACATCCTGTTGTCTATAAAGACCGCTGAGATAAGGGTGCCTAAGAAGATTGATGAGAGTATTGTAACGTTCAGGTAAGGAAAACCCTGATTCTGGGGCTCAAGGATCTGATTATTAACAGAAGATATGCCTGCCGTATATCTCGCCTCTTCCTTTTGTGGGAGGAGTGTCTCATCTATCTTGTTTGCCAGAGGCGGCGCTGATATTCTAACCTTTTCATCATCATTTTTTAAAAGTACCGCTTTTTTCCTGTATCTTTCTGGGATACTCTTGATATCGTCTGTGAAGGTGGGAGTTCCCTTATCGTCTATATACTTATACGTGTCGGCATTAGAAATACCGCTCCAAAGCAATAATAATAGAGCTATTGACCAGAGCGGCTTCATTTTGCCTCCTTGGAGACCTTAAGTTTCAAGCCCTTCAGGGCTATGACCCTGACCTTCTCCCCTTGCTCTATGACCTCTTCGCTCTCCGCATCCCAGTATTCCCCAGCCACAAATACCTTTCCTGTTGGGGATATTCTGCTCCTGGCCTCGCCAACCTGACCTATCATACCCTCTGCACCGGTTTCTGTCTTCCTGAACTGGGCCCTTACGGCATAAGTTATTGCCAGTATGAAGAGCCCGGCAGTAGTAAGGACGGTAGGGATTATTACCAGAAGAGATGCTCTAAGGTATGGGAGGGGGGAATCAAACAGCATGATGGAACCCAGGAACATGGCAACTATCCCTCCTATGGCAAGGATCCCATAACTTGTGACCATTGCCTCAGCTACGAATAGGACAATAGACAGTAGAATCAGGAGAACCCCGGCATAGTTCACAGGGATGGTCTGGAAGGCATAGAAGGCAAGGATGAGGCATATGGCGCCTATAACTCCGGGGAATATCGCACCTGGATTTGAGAGTTCAAAGTAAAGGCCTAAAAGACCAAGCATCATCAGGATGTATGCAACATTAGGGTCGCTGATGGTGTTTAATATCATTCGGGCAAACCCCATATCCTCCCTGACGATCTTTGCCCCTTTGGTATTCAGTGTCACCTCTCCCTTACCTGTCAGAACCTTCCTGCCGTCTGTCTGATTCAGGAGGTCATCCAGGTCTCCCGCAATGATATCGATTACATTTATCTTCAGGGCCTCTTCAGCAGGGATAGATGCGCTCTCCTTTACGGCCTTTACAGCCCACTCTGCATTTCTCCCGCGCTTTTCCGCCAGTCCCCTGATATAGGCAACGGCATCATTGGTGATCTTCTCGTTCATTTCCTTGCTTACCTCGCCGCCGCCCATATTAACAGGGTGTGCCGCCCCTATGTTGGTTCCGTGGCTCATGGCCGCGATATTGGCTGCGATTGTTATCACTGCCCCCGCAGATGCCGCCCTTCCGCCTCCTGGGTGTACGTAAACTATTACAGGAAGGGGAGGGGAGAGAAGCTCTTTAACTATATCTCTCATGGACGTATCGAGCCCGCCGGGGGTATCGAGTTCAATTATAATCGCCTCATTTCCCGACACTGCCGCTTTTTTTATGGAACTTATGACGAATTCTGCTATGGTTGGATTTATGGCTGCCTGTACCTTTATTACGCGGACCTGTCTTCCCTCAGCATGGAGTGTAGTAGAGAGTAAGAGGATCGACGCGGCTGTCAGGAGGAACAAAATTTTCTTATTGAACATAGCGGAATTTTAAACCATTGAATAAATAATGCAAGGGAAAAGGATTTTCCCAGAGATATTGGATTTGACAATGAAAACGGTAATGTGTTAATTTTACGCATCATTGCTATGCTCATACGTGCACTTCTTATATGTATTTTAGCAGCATCTTTCCCTTTGGCAGTTGATGCAGAGGTTGTGGAAAGGATTGTCGCTGTTGTCAATGACAAGGTGATAACCATGAGCGACCTGAAAGAGGAGACGGCCATAAGAAGCCAGTTTGGGGTTAGCGCTGATAAGGCTGAAGTCCTAAACTATTTAATAGAAAGAGAGATAGTCTCTGCTGAGGCCGGCAGGCTCGGTCTGACCATAACGATGGATGATGTGACTAAGGAGATAGTGCGTTTCGAGGAGTCCTTTCCATCCAGGAGCGAGTTTAACCGGTTTTTAGAGACTTACGAACTGAGCATTCAAGATCTGTCGAGGAGCTTTGCCTCTTCAGTTGCTGCTTACAAGGTCAGGGAGCAAAAGGAGGGAACGTCAGCAGGGAGATATGATAAATGGCTGAGTGAGGCGAAGAAAAAGGCTGATATAAGGATAGTGAACAGTGAATAAAGTATAATATACCCTTCGACAAGCTCAGGGTGAACGGTGTTAAAGTTGAATTAGTTTAACTTTCCCGTTCGTGGTGAGCCTGTCGAACCACTTCAAGAGGCTCATAATAAAGGAGATTACGATGTATGAATTGATGATAAAGACATCTTTTGCATCAGCTCACAACCTAAGGGATTATGAGGGCGCATGTGAAAGGCTGCACGGACATAACTGGAGGGTTGATGTATATGTGAAGACAGAGAGTCTTGATTCCATAGGCCTTGCACTTGATTTCAAGATACTGAAGGAAAAGACAAAGAGTATAGTAGAGGAGCTTGATCATAAGTATCTCAATGAGATTGAACCGTTTACAGAGCTCAATCCCTCATCGGAGAATATGGCAAGGTACCTGTTTAAGCGCCTTTCTGAGGGGTTGATCCATTATCCTGTAAGGGTAACCAAGGTCACTGTCTGGGAGTCGGAGAATGCCTGTGCCTCGTACTATGAAGAGTAAGAGTGTGAAAAAAGAGAGCGCTTCGCCTCTACATGTTACTATGAAAGATATCCAGAGCCTTCCTGATACAAGGAAGATCCAGATAGACAAGGTTGGGGTAAAGGACATCAAATACCCTATAGTGGTACTGGACAAGATCAACGGCACTCAGCACACTATAGCCAGCATAAACATGTATGTGGACCTTCCTCATCATTTCAAGGGGACCCACATGAGCAGGTTTGTTGAGGTGCTGAATGAATATAGGCGGGAGATAAGCATAAAGAACTTCTTTGACATCCTTGCAGAGATCAGGAAGAAGCTGACTGCCAAGTCTGCCCATATGGAGATAGAATATCCCTATTTCATTGAAAAAGAGGCCCCGGTATCGAAGGCAAAGAGCCTGATGGATTACAGATGCAGGTTCTCAGGATCGGCCAGCGATGATGAAAAGGATTTCTCTGTAGGGATAGTTGTCCCGGTTACAAGCGTATGTCCGTGCTCAAAGGAGATAAGTCTTCATGGGGCCCATAACCAGAGGAGCATAGTTTCAGTTTCCGTCAGGTTCAAGAAGTTTATCTGGATGGAGGACATAATAAGGATAGTTGAGGATTCGGGGAGTTCAGAGGTATACTCCCTTTTAAAAAGGCCGGATGAGAAATTTGTGACAGAGCAGGCCTACGAAAAACCTATGTTTGTTGAGGATATAGTCAGGGAGGTGGCGTCCCGGCTTAGTAAAGACCGTAATATCACATGGTTTCAGGTGGGGTGCGAAAATATGGAGAGCATCCACAACCACAGCGCATATGCATTTGTTGAGTCGGACAAGAGGAATAAAAAATAGTGAGCATGAACATCCGTCCCCTTTTTGGTCTCATCTCAAGATAATATATTCTATTACTGCAACAACAAATAGAATAGCGCATGCGGGTAATATCTTCCTGTAAATCCCCCACATATCTGCGCTGAAATATTCCCTCGTAAGTACAAGGCAGACATGGACCGGAGACATGAGTACTCCTATAAAACCCGACGCAAAGGCTAAAGATATTGCCCCTGCCGGGAAGCCGGGCATAAGGTGCATCAGGAGAGGGAATGTGCTGCTAACAAAACCGACTGTCACGCCGGTAAGAAGGCCGCTGATGAAAGGGAGTATGACCAAAAGCGGCGTGATAGGGACACCCCAGGATAAAAGAAGCTCACCTATATTGTTCACTGCCCCTGTCGTTTCCATCAGTTCCTTGAAAAGCATCACACCCAGGATCAGCAATACCACATCAAGTGACAGGCCATGCCTTATTGCGCTGAAGATCCTTGGAGGTGAATACCTGTAATACAGGAACAGGGCGACTGAGAGCAATAAAAGGGCCATCTGCAGCTCAATATTGAAAAGGATCACGAGCAGGATTATTGATGTAATAGGTAGGAAGCTAAGCAGGCCTTCTCTGGAAACCCTTGCTGTATCTATCGTCCCAGTTGTGCCTTTCATGCTGAATATGAACCCGGTTAGGAGCATTGTAACTGCATATATGAGATTAGAAAGGATCAAGGCCCTTAACTCCATGCCGGAGATGGCTGAGGCAAGGAGTATACCTGGATACAGGGGAAGCGTAAACTCCCAGGGATGCCTGAACCAGAAGTTGATAAACCCCTTTTCCTCTTTGGAGATATTCAACCCCTTTGTGGACTCTTCCACCATCGGGGCAGAAAAGTAAGCGCCGCCAAGAGAGGGTAGCATCCCTATGAGGAGGGGCATGGAGATTATTATGAGTTTCCGCTTCCTGAAGAGGGACCTGGATGCCTCCATCATCCCTCTCAAGATATTGTTTTCGCGAAGTATAAGCTCTATGACCCTTATTAAAGTCAATGAAAGGGTTAGATTTATCGTAACCTGGTTCGTGACGGCGGCCCCGATACCCACGGCAATACTCCGGGGTGACATCAGGTAAGCCGCAGCAAGTAGGGCGCTTGCAGCAAGAAGGACGCTCCCAATGCGGAATTTTTTTCTTAAAAGGTAGAAAATAAGGGTAAGGACAGAAAACAGCTTGGCGATATCTAACATGGCTGGTATTATAACCCAAAGCCTTTTTTCGAAGAAGGTAATTTTATCAAAGGAACAGATAAGCCTATATTAATTGCTTGAATAATGAGGAAAAAGTGTGATATTAGATTATTTGAACTAGTCTAAAGCTTGTAACCTTAAATATCTAAGGAGGATGAGATGGACGAGAAGGGATTGTTTGACGAAAAGGAAGGGAAGACAGCTGGGGACGAGTTTGAGGGCTTTGAGGAGACGCCAAAGGCGCCAAAGAAGAGCTATAAAAATCTTCTGCTCGGTGGACTCCTGCTGATTATTGTGGCGCTTGCTGCTAATTTCTTTCTGCTGAAGGAAGAAGAACCAGCCGTTCCGGCGGCTCCGGTGAGAATCCCGATAAAAGAGGCACCTGTTACAGTTGAGGCCAAGGCTGAGGTAAAGCCTGAAGTAAAGCCTGAAGTAAAGCCTGAAGCTGCGGCTAAGGAAGGGCTTGATGTAATCGTCGGGACATACGCCGCCATGTATGAGGTTGAGGCAGCCAAGGAGAAGCTGAAAGGTATACTTCATGAAGTAAAAGAGATGAAGAAGAAACTTATGATGAACAGGATTCTTGCCAAAGAGGCGAAAGATAAGGATGAGGCCAATAGTATCGTTGCCGGGCTTAAAGAGAACGGCTATGATCCATTTGTGGTACAGAAGAAAGATGTTTACAAGGTCTACGCCGTTTCGAACCTAAATGAGACGATATCTAATGCCAATAAGGCAGACCTTGAAAAGCTCGGCTATACGCCGATGGTTGAAAAGAAGGAGGTAAGAGTTAAGGTCTATCAGTTGATTGCCGGCTCAAAGAGTGAGGAAGATGCAAAGGCCTTGTCTGGAGTGCTTACGAAGCTGGGGTTCAAACCGGAGATGAATAAGTAAAATTACAGGTTTCAATTTATACTATACCTGCTTCTTGCAACATACATCTTGAGTTTGAGGAGTCTATTTATGGAAGAAGAGAAGGCAATGAGTGAAGAAATAGCAGAAATAAAGGTTGAGGGGGAAGAAGTTACGTTCCCCAAGGAGCTTGTGGAGGAAGAAGAACAGGCCCCGGCGGAGAAACACAAAAGTATTTACCAGCAGATACTCACTATGGGGATATCCGCTAAGATACAGCTTGCGCTCAAGGGGAACAAGGAGGCGAGGAGCATCCTTGTCAAGGACCCTAATAAGCTCGTTTGCTCAGCGGTCATGAAGAGCCCAAAGCTCAATGATGCAGAAGCGCTTACCTACGCAAAATCAAGGAATGTCAGTGATGAGGTACTGCGGCTTATATCAATGAACAAGACATGGATGAGGAGTCATGAAATAGTAGTGGCCCTTGTGAACAATCCCAGGACTCCGGTTGGGATAAGCATGCAATTAATGCTAAAGCTTAACGATAAAGAGATTACCGACGTTGCCAAGGCCAAGGGGATACCCGGAGCTCTTGTATCCGCTGCCAGGAGGACACTAATGGCGAAGGCCCAGAAGCTGGCCAAGAAGGAACATAAACACTAAAATGGCGCTACTTAACTACTCCAGCAGGGAAGTGAATGCAAAGATAGTCTATTACGGTCCAGGCCTTTCAGGGAAAACGACCAACATAGATTACATTTACAAAAAGATGAAGCCTGAGCAAAAGGGCAAGCTCGTGAGCCTTGCCACCCAGACTGACAGAACCTTGTTTTTCGACTTTCTGCCAATAGAGCTTGGCGAGGTTAAGGGTTTTAAGACGAGGTTTTATTTATATACCGTTCCTGGACAGGTATTTTATAATGCCACACGAAAGATGGTGCTGAAGGGGACTGACGGTGTTGTATTTGTTGCCGATTCTCAGAGGCAGATGATGGATGCAAACATCGAGAGCCTCAAGAACCTTGAGGAGAACCTGAATGCATACGGCAAGACACTGGAAAAGATACCGCATGTGATCCAGTTCAACAAGAGAGACCTCTCAAATGCCGTGCCGCTGGAAGAGATGTATAAAAAACTGAACAGGTTTAATGCTCCGTTTTTTGAGGCCGTTGCTATGGAGGGGAAGGGGGTTATGGAGACCCTTTCGGCCGCTGCCAAGATAGTTCTGAGGAACCTCAGAGATCAGCCGGAACATATCCCATCAGGAGTTATCGCCCCCGAAGCAGGTATTGAAGCCGCTAAGGACGCCGGATTTGACTTGGCAGTATCGCCTCCCATCAGCTCCCAGAACCTGGAAGGAGGGTTTGGAACCCTGCAGGCTGGTGATGCGGAGAGGATAACTAACAACCTTTACAGGATACCACTCCGTTTCAGGCTTAAGGATCTGGACAGGGAGTTTTCTGTAAATATCTCGATAAAGGTGGAAGAGCTCCTCCCCCAAAAAACTGAAGAGCCCCAATTTGAAGCAAAGAAAGAGGAAGAGAAGGAGAAGAGCGGATTGGGCCCCTTGACCAATGAGGAGTTTGAAGAAGGGCGTCTGGTTGAAGAGTGGTTGAAGGAAGAGGGTGTTGTGAAAAAACCGGTTGAAGATGATTTGACCATAAAGGTTGAAAAGGAGAAAGAAAAATAAATGATATCTGTAGGGATCCTTACCTTGAGCGACAAAGGGGCCAGGGGGGAAAGGGAAGACCTGAGCGGGGTGGAGATAAAGAGGCTCGTGGCCGAAATACCCGCCGAGGTAAAGGCGTATGAGGTTATACCTGATGAGAAATACCTCATAAAGGACAAGCTTATAGAATATGCCGATGATCTCGGGCTCGATGTTATAATAACTACAGGCGGCACGGGCGTAAGCCCAAGGGATGTTACTCCTGATGCCACTCTGGAGGTAATTGATAAGGAGATACCTGGAATGGCCGAGGTAATGAGGTATGAGAGCCTTAAGAAAACTCCGAGGGCAATGATATCGAGGGCTGTTGTGGGGCTCAGGGGCCGCACACTGATAATAAACCTCCCCGGCAGCCCAAAGGGAGTGAGGGAAAACCTCTCAGCTATCCTTCCGGCAATATCCCATGCAGTAGAAAAAATAAAAGGCGATCCTTCGGAGTGCGCCGTTACTGAAAATGAAAAGTGCAAATTGTAAAGTGCAAAATTGAAAAGTCAGTATTTTTGCGGTTACTGTAATTCATCAATTTTTAGCATTTTGCAATTTGAATTTTGCAATATTTGAATCTATGTCATATCAGGAAATTTTATCTTATCTCTTTGGCCTGCAAAAATTCGGTATCAAGTTCGGCCTCTCCAATATTACCCATCTATTAGAACTCCTTGGCAACCCTCATTGTAGTTTAAAGTCAGTCCATATCGCAGGGACCAACGGGAAGGGTTCTACATCTGTTACACTGGCATCAATAATTCAGGAAGCAGGATACAGGGTCGGCCTCTACACCTCTCCTCACCTCATTAACTTCAACGAAAGGATAAGGATCAACGGTAAAGAGATAGATGAGGAGAGGGTAGTTCAACTTACCGAAAAGTTAAGATCAAAGATCCAAGACTCAAGGTTCAACGAAGAGCTGAGTAAAATAACCTTCTTTGAATTCACGACAGCAATGGCGCTCCTCTATTTTGCGGAGGAGGGTGTGGATATAGCTGTAATGGAAACCGGGATGGGAGGAAGGCTTGATGCTACAAACGTGATAAAGCCCCTTGTTTCCGTTATTACCAACGTATCCATTGAACACAGGGAGTTTCTCGGAGATACCCTGGAGGCAATAGCCCATGAAAAGGCCGGGATCATAAAAGACAGAGCTCCGGTTGTGACAGGTCTGGAGCAGTCCTCTGCATTACTTGTTATTGAAAATATATGTAAAGAGAAACAGGCCCCGCTCTACAAATTAGGGGCCGATTTTTCATTTCATAAGAAAGGGACAGACAGATTTTATTACAGAGGCATAAAGGAGAGTCTGGATGACCTCATGCTCAACCTCAGAGGGAGTCATCAGTTTTACAATGCCTCCCTGGCTATAGCCGTTATGGAATTGCTACGGGAAAGGGGATTTTCCATTCACAAGGATGCAATATACAATGGCCTTAGAAATGTTTCATGGCCAGGAAGGCTCGAGACTGTTTCTAAAGACCCGTGGATTATCCTTGATGGCGCCCACAACCCTGCCGGGGCAGAGGTCCTTGCCAAGGCCATCTCAGAGGAACTTAAATTTGACAGACTGTTTCTGATAATGGGGATAATGGCTGACAAGGAAATAGGCGCCATAATATCTCCACTTGCCCCTCTGGCCCATGAGGTCATACTCTCAAGGCCGAGATACGAAAGGGCCTCTTCTGCTGAGGGGTTGTTACCGGTTGCAATGAAGCATAACAGCAATTCTGTTGCGTTTGAGGATTTGAGGGAGGCAATAGGTTATACAAGATCAAAGGCCGGAAACAGTGATTTGATAATCATTTCAGGCTCTCTTTTTACCGTCGGGGAGGCCAGGGCAATAATTCTGAACTGAATAGGTTTCCTTCGCCCTTTCTATAAACTCCTTCACCTTCTTTATATTCTTTTTACCGGGTCTTTCTTCAACTCCGCTTGCCACGTCAACGGCATAAGGCCTAACCTTCCTGACTGCCTCAGAGACATTCTCAGGGGTGAGCCCCCCCGCAAGAATAATCCTGCCATACCTCTTTGCATCAATTGCCAGATCCCAGTCGAAGGTCTCTCCGGTCCCTCCTGGAAGACCCTCACGGAGAGTATCAAGGAGATAAGCGCTGACATTGTACCTTGAAAGCTGAGAGGTGTCGGCCTGCTGCTGGCCACCTATCCTGAACGCCTTAATTATCCTTCGGCCAAACTGCTCACACATCTCCGGTGTCTCGTCGCCATGAAGCTGAACTGTATCGATACCGGTCAAGCGCTTTATCTGTATAATCTTTTCAATAGTCTCGTTGACAAAGACTCCAACCTTGGAAAGAAATGGCGGAAGCTCGTTTATAATAGATGCCGCAGATGCAGGGGTTATATACCTTGAGCTCTTTTCATAAAATATAAAACCGAGGGCATCTGCCCCATATTCGGATGCTTCCAGGGCGTCATTGAGATCCGTAATACCGCAGATCTTTATTTTGACCATCGTACCCCCGACGGGGACAGTCCCGATTCTACGACTTCGCTACGCTACGTCCGTAAATCTGGGACAGTCCCCTCATAAACAAACTCTCTAAGCCTCTTTCCTATGTCAACTGCTCTCATCAATGTCTCACCTATCAGGAAGGCGTCCACTCCGGCATCCTTGAGAAGGGTTATATCATTTTTAGTGTTTATCCCGCTCTCACTTATGACAATCTTGTCATCAGGGATTCCATCTATCAGCCTGACAGTAGTATTCAGATCCGTCTTAAAGGTCTGGAGGTTCCTGTTGTTAATCCCGATAAGTTCCGCCCTGGTCTTTAAGGTCCTTTCCAGTTCTGCTTCGTCGTGGACCTCCACCAGAGGCGCCATTCCAAGATTAAAGGCGAGCTCTACAAAATCATGCAACTCCTTTTCATTCAGTACCGCCGCAATCAACAGGACTGCATCGGCCCCGTACCCCCTTGCCTCGAATATCTGGTATTCGTCAAAGACAAAGTCCTTTCTGAGCAGAGGAATAGAAACATGATGCCTTATCTCTGAGAGATAATCTATACTCCCCTGAAAGAAGTTACGGTCAGTGAGGACAGACAGTGCCGATGCCCCGTTCTTTTCGTATGTTTCAGCAATCTCAAGGTAGTCAAAATCCTCCCTTATAACGCCTTTGGACGGGGAGGCCTTTTTGATCTCTGCTATGACCCTTGTTCTGCCGTCTTGCGCAGGAAGGAGGGCGTCTTTAAAGCTCAAGGGAAGAGGCAGAGACCAGATGGCTGTTGTTAATATCTTCAAAGGGATATCTGCCTTCCTGGTCTCTAATTCCTTTCTTTTATAACGTATTATTTCATCAAGGATCATTTTATACCTTATTGGTTATTTCAATCAATTTTTCCAGCTTCTCCAGCGCCTTCCCAGTGTCTATGGCCTCTTCCGCAAGTTTGATGCCTTCTGCTATGTCCTTTGACCTGCCGGAAACGGCTATCGCGGCAGCTGCGTTCAGCACCACCACGTCCCTCTTTGCTCCCTTATCTCCTTTCAATATCTCACGGATTATCCTTGCGTTGTCGTCAGGTTCGCCGCCCTGCAGCTCAAACAGCTTACATGACTTCATTCCAAACTCTTCAGGTTTAATAAAGTATGTATTCACGGTCCCGTTCTTTAATTCAGTAACCTTTGTCTCGGTTGTCAGGGTCATCTCATCCAGGCCGTCGTTTCCACTGACCACGAGCGCCCTGGCAGAACCCAGGTTTTTCAGGACATTTGCCAGTACCTCGGTAAGTTCGCTCCTGTAAACACCCAGCACCTGATACTGGGCTCCTGCCGGGTTTGTAAGAGGCCCAAGTATATTGAATATAGTCCTTATCCCTATCTCCCTTCTCACAGGGGCGGCATATTTCATCGCACTGTGCATAAGAGGGGCAAAGAGGAAACCTATCCCTATCGAATCAAGGCACTCCTCGACCTTCTGTACCTCGGCCTCTATATTTACTCCGAGCGACTTAAGGACATCGGCGCTGCCGGACTTGCTTGATACAGACCTATTCCCGTGCTTTGCAACAGTCAGTCCTGCGCCGGCAGCCACAAAGGCCGCCGCAGTAGAGATATTAAATGTAAAAGACTCATCTCCTCCTGTCCCGCAGGTGTCAATTACTACAGAGGCCTTTGTCTTTACCTTCAGCGCCTTCTCTCTCATTACCCTGGCAGCCCCTGTTATCTCGTCAACCGTCTCACCCTTCATCCTCAGGGAAGTGATAAATGCAGCTATCTGGGCCGGTGTCGCCTCACCCTCCATGATCTCCCGCATGACCGAGACCATCTCGTCTTCCGTAAGGTTCTTTCTTTCTACTACGTTTGCAATGGCTTCTTTGATCATCTGATTACCGGTAGGTTACGTTTCATATTGGCTCCATGCTGTGAGAGGGTTAACGCTGGTCTAAACCCTTTAACATATTACACGCCGAATTAATCTTCATATTACAGGCCTTCTGAAAATCAGTAGAGGCATGCGTCATATCCGCCTTATTGAAATAGGCAGTGCCGCGGTTCGTGTATATAGATGCAATGCCCGGGTCAATGGATGCCGCCTTGTTGAAGTCCTCTATTGCCGCGTCTTGCTCCCCTTTTTTGTCGTAGACATAACCGCGATCAATGTATGTTTGGGCGTTCTCGGGGTCTAAAGATATCGCCTTATTAAAATCTTCAATAGCCTTGTCATACTGACGTTTGTCTGTATAAGCCTCTCCACGGCTGATAAAATGTGAGGAGTCATCAGAGTCAATGGCAACGGCCTTATTGAAATCTTCTATTGCTTCTTCATATTTTCTTTGCAAATAATAGATATGCCCGCGATAATTGTATGCCAAGGCAAAATTAGGGTCTAAGGCAATGGCAGCGGTATAAGCCTCTATTGCATCATCAAACTCGCTCTTAAGTGCATGCTGAAAGCCCTTTTCAACAAGCACATCCGCTGCGATCTTGTTGTAATTTTCTTCGACAACCACTTCTTTGCCTACGGCAAAGCCGGAATAAGGAGAAAGCAACAGCGCTGCGACAACTAACTGTAATATCTGTTTCATAATTATTTCCTCGTCATCTCCAGAAAGTTCCTCAATATGTCCTTACCGGACTTTGTCAAGATAGATTCAGGGTGAAACTGTATCCCTTCCAGGATTATTCCTTTCTGACCACTGGCCCCTGACCCCTGACCTCTGCCTTTATGCCTTACGGCCATGATCTCACCTTCCTTTGTCCAGGCCGATATCTCAAGCTCTTTGGGGAGCGTGTCTTTCTTGATCAGAAGAGAATGGTATCTTGTGGCATCGAATGGGTTTTCAATACCCTTAAATACGGTCTTTCCGTCATGGAATATGGGTGATGTCTTTCCATGCATAAGCCGGTCTGCCCTTATGATGTCCCCTCCGAGGGCATATCCAATGGATTGATGTCCAAGACATACCCCCAGGATAGGGGTCTTCCCCATAAAGCGTTTAATAACATCCACAGAAACACCTGCCTCTTTTGGAGTGCATGGTCCTGGAGAAATCACAATCCTGTCAGGGTGCATCTTTTCTATCTCTTCTATAGTGATCTTATCGTTCCTGTAAACCCTGACATCCTCCCCTAATTCTCCCAGATACTGGACCAGGTTATAGGTGAAGGAGTCATAATTATCTATCATCAGAAGCATACAATACCTGCCTTAATAAGTTATCAATATAGACTTTCTTGCGTCAGAATATCAAAGTAGGGGAGGGGTGTCAATTAATTAGAACTCCTTTAGTGAGGCGTCTTGATTGTTAACTTTTTATATATCTGATGTTGACAATCACTGAGAATAGTTATAGTCTTTGGCTTGGCAGCGATACTATGAGGAGGTCTTTATTGAATAGTGAAGAGATATTAAAGACGGCGGCGAGGGTGATTGCCGGTGAAGGGATTGGCTATAAAACTGCATGTGACCTGATAAAACTTGAAGGAGGCAGGATTTATGATCTGTTGGCTGCCAGTAGCAGAATAAGGGAACATTTCAAGGGGAACCGTGTGAGCCTCTGTTCCATAGTTAACGCCAAATCCGGCAGATGCCCGGAGGATTGTTCATTCTGCGGCCAGTCGGCCTTCTATAATACCGATGCAACAGAATATGGCCTCATTGAACCGAATGCAATAGCGGAGGCAGCCGAAAAGGCAAGAGGGATGAAGTCCAGGGAGTTCAGTATAGTTACCAGCGGTACCAGGGTCGAGAGCGAAAAGGAGCTGGATCGTCTCTGTCAGGCCCTTCAGAGGATCGGTGATGGGATGGAGAGGTGTGCATCCCTTGGGATAATGACCAGAGATGCCCTTTTAAGACTGAAAGAGGCCGGGCTTGAGAGTTATCATCACAACCTGGAGACTGCCAGGTCTTATTTCCCTTATATATGCACAACCCATGATTACGATGATGATGTCAATACGGTGAAGATAGCCAGGGAGATGGGATTTAAGACCTGTTGCGGAGGGATATTGGGTCTCGGAGAGACACTGGAGCAGAGGGTTGAATTGGCCTTTACTTTGAAAGATCTGGACGTGGACTCCGTCCCAATGAACTTCCTGAACCCTATAAAGGGGACCAGGATGGAGGGTATGAAGACCGTCCCACCTCTTGAAGGGCTGAAGGCCATTGCAGTTTACAGGTTCATACTACCCGATAAAAACATCATAGTTTCCGGCGGCCGCGAGGTTACTTTCCGAGACCTCCAGAGCATGATATTCATGGCGGGGGCAAATGGGACGCTGATCGGGAACTATCTCCTGACAAAGGGACGTAAGCCCGAGGAGCTTTTGCAGATGATCGAAGACCTGGGGCTTGAGGTGGAAGGGTATGAGAATTGATGGATTTTATCACCGAAGAAATTGAGAATCTTAAGGGTTCCGCTCTCTACCGCACTTTACGCACCATCGAAGGCGCGCAGGGGCCGAGGGTTAAAATAGATGGCAAAGAGGTAATCCTCCTCTGCTCCAACAACTATCTCGGACTTGCAGACCATCCAGGGTTGAAAGAGGCTGCTGTGAAGGCCATTGAGAAGTATGGGGTTGGAAGCGGCGCATCAAGGCTGGTCTCCGGGACGATGGGACTTCACCAGGAACTTGAGGAAAGGATTGCGAGATTCAAGGGGACGGAGGCAGCTCTGGTCTTTAATTCCGGGTATACCGCCAATGTCAGCGTTATCCCTGCTCTTGTTGGTCGGGGTGATACTGTATTTTCCGACAAACTCAACCATGCCAGTATAATAGATGGCTGTGTCCTATCAAGGGCTGAGTTTAAGAGGTATCCGCATAAGGACATGGAGGCGTTGGAACGTTTGTTGGTGGGGGCGTATGGCCATACGCCCCTACTGCCCAAAAACCAACGATGTTTAATCGTTACCGACTCTGTCTTCAGCATGAACGGAGACATTGCCCCGTTACCAGAAATAATTGAACTTGCACAGAGGTATGGTGCCATGGTGATGGTGGATGACGCACATGCAACAGGCATCCTGGGGGATACGGGAAAAGGAAGCCTTGAATATTTCGGTTTGAAGTCTGATGATGACATCATCCAGATGGGTACTCTGGGAAAGGCGTTGGGGACATTCGGGGCATATATTGCAGGGAGCAGGGAGCTCATTGATTATTTGATTAACAAGGCCAGAGGGTTTATATTCTCTACCTCTCTGCCGCCATCCGTCCTTGGCTCAAGCATTGCCGCCATTGACCTGGTTGAAGATGAGCCCTCCCTGAGGCAAGCGCTTTGGGAGAAAACATGGTATCTTAAGAAGGGGCTTGAGTCTATCGGGTTTGACACCATGGGGAGCGAGACGCCTATAATACCTGTCTTTGTTGGGGACGCGGGAAAGACCATGGAGTTCAGCAGAAGGCTGATGGATGAAGGGATATTTGTCTCAGGGATCAGGCCTCCGACTGTCCCTGAAGGCAGGAGCAGGCTGAGGGCTACTGTAATGGCAAGTCACAGTTATGATGACCTGGATCGAGCCATAGAAGCCTTCTCAAAAGTGGGGAGAGAACTTTGTCTTATTTCTTAAATAGAACCGGATTAAGATTGAATTATGATGTCTGCGGGGAAGGAAGGCCTGTCCTGTTTCTCCACGGATGGGGGATGTCATCCAGGGTCTGGAAATACCAGGTTGAACATTTATCTAAAAAGTTTAAAACTGTGACACTCGATCTAAGGGGTCACGGTGGATCCAGCCCATCCGATGACTACACCTTTGAGGCCCTGGCAGGAGATATTAAAGAGTTTATAGAAGCTCTACCATTTGGGCCTGTCTCTCTTGTAGGCTGGTCTATGGGAGGTTCTGTTGCCATTATGGTGGCAAATAAATTCCCGGAGATAGTCAACACCCTTGTTTTGGTGAATACAACACCTAAATTTGTTGCATCCGATGGCTTTCCGCATGGTCAGCCTGAGGCCATGTTGAGGCGGTTGGAAAGGCAGATAGACAGGGACCTTAACAAGGCAATGCTTGAATTCTGCTCCTTGATGTTCGAACAGGAGGGAATAACTGAAGAGGTATGGGAGACAGTTGCTTTGAAGGAATGGCCGTCAAAAGAGACATTAAAGGGCTATCTGAAGACTCTGGCAGATACAGATTTAAGAGGGGAGCTGATAAAAATAAGCCACCCGACAATGATAATACATGGAATGCTCGACAGGATATCATTCCACGAAGCCGCTGTCTTTATGGCTGATCGGATTAAAATGGTCCGTCTTGAAACACACCACGATGAGGGGCATGCTCCTTTTCTGACCAGGCCTGACTGGTTTAATACGGAACTTGAGGGTTTTCTGAATGAATTTAGAAGCTATAATTGATAAGAGCAGGATCAGGCAGGCCTTTTCCCGTCAGGCCCATGTCTATGAAGAAAATGCGCCTCTGCAGAAAGAGGTGGCACAAAGGCTTATCTCTTTAGTTTCCCCACGATTCACGAATCACGAATCACGGTTCACGGCTTTAGATATAGGCATTGGAACCGGTTTTGCCAGTAAAGAGTTTTCAAAAAGGTTCCCCAATGCCGGAATCTTTGGCTGCGATATATCCTATGGCATGCTGAAAGAGGCGGACAAAACCGGTGCAATCCTGGCAGAAGCTGATGCAGAGTATCTTCCTTATAAAGGTGATACCTTTGAGCTTGCATTTTCAAGCCTTGCCTTCCAATGGACAAACCTTCGTGATTCTATAAATGAGGCATTCAGGGTTCTCAGGCCCCACGGTAGATTTTATTTTTCCACCTTTGGGGAAAAGACCCTTAGAGAGCTTGCTGATTCCTACAACTCCGCCCTGGGTCTGCTGAATACCGGGAAGGCAGCAGGGATAATGAAATTTGAGTCTTCACAGAGGATCAGGTCCATCATGGAATCCACCGGGTTCAAGGATGTAGAAGTTAAAACCGATTTTATAAACGACAGCTACTCCACTCCAGAAGCCCTTTTGCGGTCCCTAAAGGCCATAGGAGCAGGAAACCCTTCAAGGCAGTTTCATCCGTCCAGAACCTTGTTAAATGAAACTTTCAGGGTATACATGGAAAGATACGGGAATGAAGATGGTGTTTCTGCAACATTCGAGATTCTTTACGTCCAAGGGGTAAGAGGTTGACCGGGGATTATATGGAAGTAAAGATTGGAAAAACTATCCTTACCCTCATCCTCGGGGATATCACCCTCGAAGAGACCGATACGATAGTGAATGCCGCCAATTCAATGCTTGCCGGTGGTGGCGGTGTGGATGGAGCTATCCACAGGGCTGGTGGGCCGAGGATATTGGAGGAGTGCCGGAAGATCGGTAGATGCCAGACCGGAAGCGCGGTGATCACAACCGGCGGCAATCTTAGGGCTAAAAATGTCATTCATACCGTTGGGCCGATATACAGGGATGGAAATAGCGGTGAGGGTGACCTGCTGGCATCATCTTACAGGAAATCTCTGGAGATAGCGGTAAAAAACGGGATTAGGAGCATCTCATTCCCCTCAATCAGCACAGGGGCCTATGGATACCCGATAAAAGAGGCCGCGAAGATCGCATTAAAGACAGTCGTAGAGTTCATCATTGATCAGGGGAAGCCGGAACTTGTCAGATTCGTCCTCTTTTCCGAGAGGGATCTTAGGGTATATGAAGATGCGCTCAGGGATTTAATTAGAACTAAAGGAGAAATATGAACAGTTTCTTTATTACAGGAACCGACACCGGTGTCGGGAAAACAGTTATTGCCGGCGCCTTGGCTGCAGTCCTCAAGAAAAAAGGGACAGACGTTGGTGTGATGAAGCCTGTTGCCGCAGGCGGATGGGATGATGCCCGATTTTTGATCAGAGCGGCTGGAGTTAAGGACAATCTGTTTCTCGTAAACCCGTACTGCCTTGGAACACCTGTCGTTCCGGCAGTTGCTGCTGAGATAGAGGGGGTCAAGATAGACATCCGAAAAATAAAAAATGCGTATGACGTGCTTTCAAAAAAACACGATATCCTTGTTGTTGAAGGTGTTGGCGGCCTCCTTGTTCCGATATACAAGAACTATCTGGTCACGGATCTCATCAATGAACTGGAGTTGCCGGTCATTATTGTTGCAAGGCCGGGGCTTGGCACCATAAACCACACATTGTTGACCATTAGGCAGGCAAAGGTTTCACGAATAAAAGTTCTTGGGGTGATCATAAGCAATTACGATGAGGCGAACGCAGGGATTGCCGAAGAGACAGCGCCTGAGGTTATTGAACGGATAGGGAAGGTCCCTGTTTTGGGGATAGTCAGGCATATAGAAGGGGCAGACACTGAAGATGGTTTCCAGGCCTTGGTAAAGGAAGTCGAAGAGCGTGTGAGGCTTGACTTGATTAGGACAGCTCTATCTTGATCCCTTCTTTCTTAATTCGATTCACAATGGCCTCTTCCCCTTTTTCAAATTCATCTTCCCTGAAACACACAACCTCCAGAAGTGAGTTGAATTCCTGGGCCTCATGAAATATGTCAAGGCTTTCTTCGTAATCCCTCTTAGATTCTTTTATCCTGGGTATTACAAGGGCTATATCAATGTCGCTGTAGTCTTTTTGGGTCCCTCGTACATATGAACCGAACAAGTATGCGGAATGTATCGTATGCTTTTTCGCAGCCTGTTTCAAAAAAGATATTGCCAACTCTATAGCTTTATCTTGCGTGTAAGCCACTTTATCTTCTCCTTGGAAAAGTTCAGATATTCTTTTGCTGTGTCCGGCGTAATCTGCAAAGAAAGCTCTTCAATGTCTTCCTTGTATCTGGCGTTAAGATAATACTGAGAAAGAAAATCAATCTTCCTCAAATCCGCCGGGCTTATTTCGTCAATAACGCCTGAAATCTCTGCCAGCCGTCTAAGGTTGTGGATCGGTAGTATCTCCATTCCCTTAAACGCCATTAATGCCTTAAAGGATTTCTCAATGGTCTGCTGACACATGAATACCGTATAGATATACCTGCCTGTTGCATACATCGCATCCGCAGTTTCTATATCATACGTCACCCTCTCAAGCCATTTTTGATGGATTGTTTTTTCCATAAACCGCGACTACGGCCTCCAAGATACGAGTGCATATTAAATCCTGCGTGTAGTTGTGTCAAGGGGTATCGAGAATTAGAAGTTGGTCGCATGGAACTTTCACTTGTCGGAACAGCCGTTTTTCGGTTACAATATCTCAACTATGCGCGGATTTTCAAAAAAAGCGGTTAAACAACTCGAAGAATGGGACAAGGATTATATCTGGCACCCTTTTACACAGATGAAGGAGTGGGTTTCTGAGTCCAACCTGATTATCGAGAAAGGGAAAGGGTCATACCTTTACGATATCCGAGGAAACAGATATCTGGACGGAGTTTCCTCCCTGTGGGTCACTGTCCACGGGCATAGGAAGAGGGAGATTAACAATGCAATAAAGAAACAGCTTGGAAAGGTGGCCCATTCAACCCTATTAGGGCTTTCCAATGTGCCGGCTGTTGAACTGGCGAAGAGGCTGGTGGAGATAGCACCGAGAGCTGAAGAAGAGAAGATGAGAAGATGGGAAGATGGGAAGGTGGGCTCAACCTCTCAACCTCTCAACCTCTTAAATTCATCCTTATCAAAGGTCTTCTACTCCGACTCCGGCTCTACCTCTGTTGAGATAGCGCTGAAGATCGCATTTCAATACTGGCAGAACAAGGGGGTTAAAGATAAGACCAGGTTCCTGACCTTCAAGAACGCCTATCACGGCGACACAATAGGTTCTGTGAGCCTAGGGGGGATGGAGCTGTTCCATGATATATACAGGCCCCTTCTGTTTAAGACCATCCAGGTGAATTCACCCTACTGTTATCGTTGTCATCTGGGCAAGGAATATCCGTCATGCAAGATAGCCTGCCTTAAGGAGGTAGAGGATACCCTGAAGAAGCAGCATAAGGAAGTGGCTGCCCTTGTCATAGAGCCTCTCGTCCAGGGTGCGGCAGGGATGCTGCTCCAGCCGGCAGGTTTCCTGAAGGAATTAAGAGTTCTCTGTGACAGATACAAGATCCTTATGATAGCGGATGAGGTGGCCACAGGTTTTGGGAGGACAGGAAAGATGTTTGCCTGCGATCATGAAGGCGTTGTCCCGGACATACTTTGCGTCGCCAAGGGGATAACCGGAGGCTATCTGCCGCTGGCTGCAACGCTTACTACAAGAGAGATACATGATGCCTTCCTGGCTGAATACAAGGAGCTCAAGACATTCTTCCACGGCCACACTTATACAGGAAACCCTCTGGCATGCGCCGCAGCCATAGCGAACCTTGATATATTTGAAAAGGAGGAGACTCTTAAAAGGCTTCAGCCGAAGATATCTCTTATGGAGAATGAGTTAAAGAGGTTTACGGGATTGAGCCATGTCGGCGATATAAGGCAGAAAGGTTTCATGGTGGGAATAGAGTTAGTAAAGAAAAAGGATACCAGAGAACCCTACCCCGTCGAACTCAGGATGGGACATAGGGTAATACTTGAGGCAAGAAAGAGAGGGGCCATATTACGGCCTCTTGGAAATGTGATAGTCCTGATGCCGCCGTTGAGTATCAAGAAGTCAGAATTGGAGAGGCTGCTTAAGATAACGTATGAATCTATAAGGGTTGTTACGGAATGAGTTTTCATATAAGAACTGCAAACCACAGAGCCAGTTGCCCTCGTCGGAAAAAAAACGATTGACACAGTCCAGCGCTTGAAATATATTCGTAACATCCTGAACGATAAGGCTTTAATTTGGAGAACTATAGTGGACCCCAATTTTCGGACAATAGTTTAAGATGGTAACCTGCCGTTAAA
>CAKKSC010000009.1 GCA_919902985.1 Desulfuromonadales bacterium
GAAACCACAATATATTGTGGCTGGTTGAGTCAAGTGGATACCCCTATTAAATAAAGGCTATAGAGGCTTTTGGAGTAGCCTCTTCTTTGGCTACTTCTTTGGCATGATACCAAAGGGCCTTATTTGGCTCAATGCAATTCTCAGAATTATATTCTTTGTTGTAATATCCGTCATCATGATTATCTCATTTTCCTCAGATAATAATTGGGTAGGCTTTCTGGTAGGCGGTTATATTGTATATTGGTCATATGAAAGGTTAAAGGAAAGAAAATTTATTAACCAGCTCGCTCCTTGCTACTCGGGGCTAAAACAGATTCGAGATGAAATAGAAACACTAACATACAATTCAAAACACATTTCTGAAAAATTAAAAGAGCAAGAAAAGAATGGAGCTTATGCTCCAAGTATTGCTTATAGCCTCTTAGAGTGCGTTGACAAAATACCACTTGAACAAAAAAGTGTCTAATAAGAGCATCAACCTGACGCGGGATCATCGCGGTTTATTTTGGCACTGCTGGTTGCACACGCAGGTTCTGCAAGAGTTGACATGGTTGCAAAAGAGGGGTTTTTATCTTGGGAGAAAAAGTGGATGCAACCCTTTAAACTCAAACCAGATACAGATTGCAGATTTATAATTACAAGATGACTCTATGAAAAAACTCTACCTTGACATGAACATTTATAACCGCCCATTTGATGACCAGTCTCAGGTTAGAATCAAGCTTGAGACCATTGCGATTAATGCAATTTTGAAGATGATCAAAAGTGGTAAGTTCGCATTGCTATGGTCGTTCATGGTTGAATTTGAAAACAGCCTCAATCCATACGACGATGTTAGAACCGAGATTGACATGTTATCAAAAATTGCCTCAGAATATGTTAATATGTCTGATGATATACTGGAAGCTGCGAAAGAGATGGAATCGGTACGGATAAAACCGAGGGATGCAGTTCATCTTGCATGTGCAATCAAAGCAAAGGCAGACTGGTTCTTAACTTGTGATGACAAGCTGATAAGGAAAGCCCGTTTCATAAAAGACGATATTATAATCACAAACCCTTTAGATTTTGTTAGATCGGAGGTAAGATAAAATGCAAAGAATGGTCAGCGATGCTGAGATCAAAAGAAAAGGCCTCAATCTCCTGTTCAAAGAGCTTGGAGAGGCGGACGCCATAAGATTCCTGTCCCAGGTTTCTTATGAGAAAAGGGATTATTTGAAGCTTCAGGAAGAGCTTTTCAAGGGTATGACGGTGGAAGATATTTACGGTAAGGCACAGGAATATTTTAAAAAGAAAAAAACTGTGAGAAGGCATTAGAGAGAGGATAAATTATGTCTTCTCTCCTCTCCTCATTCTTAGACCTCATCTTCCCCCACAGATGCACCTTTTGTGACTCTATCTCAACGGAGCCGATGTGCCCGAAATGTGCGGATTCTGTAAACTTCATATCTCCCCCATTATGCAATGTCTGCGGTGTACCGTTTAAATCGGATGTGGTCAAGAGCCATACATGCGGCGACTGCATGAAGAAGAAGCGTTATTTTTCATGGGTGAGAGGGGTGCTTGTATATGACGATGCCACGGCAAAGGCGATCCACAGATTCAAATATGGACACGATACAACATACTCCAGGCCCCTTGGTTCGCTGATGGCCGATTACCCTCTGGAGGGTTTTGATCTCATCATACCTGTGCCGCTGCATATAAAGAGGCTCAGAGAGAGGGGGTTCAACCAGTCGCTCCTCCTGGCCAGCGCCATAGGGAAGAGGAAGGGGATACCTGTTGACGCCTTTATTTTGAAGAGGACCAGGTGGACTGTCCCGCAGGTGAACTTGACTGGAAAGGAGAGGAGGGCGAATGTGAAGGGGGCCTTTGAGGTTTACGGGGATGTCAGGGGAAGACGGATACTCATTGTAGATGATGTATACACAACCGGCGCAACGGTGAGTGAGTGTTCCAAGGTGCTTAAGAGGAGCGGCGCAAAAGAGGTCTGCGTCCTGACTCTTTCAAGGACTGCGGAGCTGTGAGAAAATAGTAGTCTGCCATTATCTGTGCTCGAAGCTGACACCTGAAACTCCTTGCCCCTACCTCTAAAATCCTATATACTACGGACTCAATGGGCTTTTTTATAACTTTTGAAGGGATAGAGGGGTGTGGCAAGTCTACACAGGTCAGGCTTCTTGCCGATACATTGAATCTGGAGGGATTTCGATGTATTGCCACAAGGGAGCCCGGAGGCACATATATAGGGAGCAAGATAAGAGAGATACTTCTAAACCCTGAACACAAAGGGATAGCCCCGCAGACAGAACTGCTTCTTTACGCCGCAGACAGAGCCCAGCATATAATCGAACTGATCAAGCCCGCCCTTAATGACGGCAAGGTCGTTATCTGCGACAGGTTTACAGATGCAACCGTTGCATATCAGGGATTTGGGAGGAGACTGGATTCGTCTCTGATAAATAGGCTTAATGAGATTGCTTCTCAGGGTTTGCGGCCAGGCTTGACGATCCTCCTTGACTGTCCTGTCAAAATTGGAATACAGAGGGCTATGGAACGGAATTCAAAAAATAGAGATGTAAGGGACGACAGGTTTGAACAAGAGGCTATGGCCTTTCATCTGAAGGTTAGGGATGGGTATCTTGCAATTGCGAAAGAAGAACCAGATAGGGTAAAAGTGGTTGATGCCGCAAATGATATTCAATCTATGCATGGCGAGATACGGGGAATAGTAGATGCCTTTCTCAGAAATAATAGGACATGAACATAACATAAAGGTTTTGCAGCGCTCTATAGAAAGGGGCAGGGTTCATCACGCCCACATATTCTCCGGCCCTGAAGGGGTCGGTAAGAGGCTGACTGCCGTATCTCTGGCAAAGGCGTTGAACTGTCTGAAGATGGAGGCCGATTTCTGCGGGCACTGTGTATCGTGTAAAAAAATAGATGACGGGAACCACCCTGACGTAAAGATTGTAGAGCCGGATGGGCAGTTTATAAAGATTGACCAGATAAGGGAGTTACAGCATGACTTACAGTTCCGGCCGTTTGAGGGAAAGAAGAGGGTATTCATTATAGACAGCGCTGACAAGATGGGGCTTCCGGCAGCCAACTCCATTTTAAAGACCCTTGAGGAACCGCCCAGGGATTCGATCCTGATACTTGTAACAGCCAACCTCCATTCCCTCCTCCCAACCATAGCATCAAGGTCTCAGAGGCTTAGCTTCTCCTCCCACCGCATTGCTGATGTGGAGAGGGTACTGGTGGAAAAAAAGGGGATAGGTGCCGGATCAGCACGCATAATAGCCGCCATAACGGAAGGGAGCATAGGAAAGGCCCTGGGTGAAGATGAGGGGACTATAATTGAGGAGAGGGAGAGGGTCTTTACATCTTTTACAGGGTTGAAGCGAAATGCGATGGTTGGTATATTTAAACAGGCAGAGGGGTTGGCCAAAGACGAAGAGCTTGGGGGCATACTTAGGGCATTAAAGGTTTTATACAGGGATATGGCTGTCTCAAAGGGCGGGGGGGGAATAATAAACAACGATATGGCCTCAAGGATTGACGATGAGGCCAGGGAAATGTCTATGGAGGATATCCTCGAAAGGTTTGACCAGATCACAGAGACAGAGGACCTGCTCAGGCGGAATATAAACAAACAGCTGGCACTGGAAGTTATGATGATGAGGCTGGCTGATAGTAGAGGATGAGAGGATGAGAAGGTGAGAGGGCGAGAAATGGCACTTTTCTCATCTTCCCAACTTCCCAACCCCTCAACTTCTTTGTTTTTAATAAAGGAGGTTTTTTATGTTGAAGGTATTAGGCGTTAAATTCAAGGACGCATGCAAGGTATATGATTTTGATCCTGCTGATTTTAATGTCAGAAGGGGAGAGAAGGTGGTGGTGGATACTGAAGTGGGTGTGAGCCTTGCTACCGCGGCAACTGAGATACGGGAGATGGCAGAAGAGGCGGTAACCAAGCAACTTAAGAGAATAGTGAGGATTGCGACCCCTGAAGATATGGAAAGGGAAAAGAAGAACAGGGAAAAAGAGGAACAGGCCCTGTCTGTTTGTCTGCAAAAGATAAAGGAGAGAGGTCTTCCGATGAAGCTGGTCAGAGTGGAGTATGCCTTTGATGAGAATAAGGCCATATTCTTTTTCACCGCCGACGGCAGGATAGACTTCAGGGAGCTGGTCAGGGACCTTGCCCATGAGTTCCATATAAGGATTGAGATGAAACAGATTGGTGTGAGGGATGCGGCAAAGAAGATGGGCGGGGTTGGCCCCTGCGGGAGGGAGTTGTGCTGTTCTTCTTACCTCACAGATTTTGGACCCGTCTCTGTGAAGATGGCAAAGGAGCAGGGGCTCTCCCTGAACCCCACAAAGATATCCGGCGTATGCGGCAGGCTTATGTGCTGTCTCGCCTATGAGCATGTACCTAAGGGGGCTAAATCCCAGGACAGTCATTCAGGAGGTTGTGGCGGAGGCTGCCATTCGCATGGAAATGATAAAAAGGCGCCTGTTGATGGAGAAGCCCACGCACAGGAGACAGGAGTTCAGAGTTAGGAGAGAGACGCAAAATCGAAAGATTTATCCTTCAGTTATTGCCTTTTTTCCGCTCGTGGTGAGTTTGTCGAACCACATAGTCAGGGTTTTCAAGAGTGCCAGAGTCCTCATTTTTCCACAACAATTAGTTCTTTACAGCAAGCATAAAGAGCATTCCCATCCTCTACAAGAATATGCTATATTAGCCTCCGGCTGAAAATGGGGGTTTTGCTTTATCAGCAGGAGTTCAGCAGCAAGACTAAACATAGAAGGTAGCGACAATGGCAACGCCAGTAGAATTGGTGCATGAAATTGAAAAACTTCCACCAAATGAAAGAGTGAGAATTGTTGATATTGTAATGCGAGACGTCATGCACCCCAACTCGGAAATTGAAAAGGTCTGGGCGCGAGAGGCATCAGCGCGTTGGGACGCCTACAAAAGAGGGGAAATTAAGCCTGTCCCATATGAAGAAGTGATGTCAAAGTATAAATGAAACCACAGACACCGATTTGAAGGGCATTGAGATTTAAACGGCGGAGCCACAATGAAAAAGCTTAAGATATACCTTGATACCTCAGTGATTAATTTCCTGTTCGCTGATGATGTTCCCGAGTTCAAGAAGATTACAGAGGACTTCTTTGAAAATTATGTAAAGAATGGCAAATACGATGTCTACATCTCAGATGTGGTAATCGCTGAGATTGAAAAGACAAAACATGGAAATAAAAAGAAGATGCTCCTTGGAGTAATTGAGGACTATTCCTTGAGGATTCTGATGTTGGACGAGACCTCTGACCAGCTTGCCAGGGTTTACCTGAAAGAAAAGCTTATCCCTCCCAAGAAGTTGGAAGATGCTCAGCATATAGCAATCGCAACCTGCAATCAGATGGACATCTTGTTGTCATGGAATTTCAAGCATCTTTCCAACATACAGAAACAGATAGGTGTTAAAATAATAAACGAGAAGGAAGGCTATTTCTATCCGCTGATTTTGACAAACCCGCTGGAGGTGGTTTATGAAAATGACTAAGAAGGCTATGCCTATATCAAAAGCCCTTACAGAAGTTTGGGAGTGGAAGGAAGAGGTTTATAAAGACATCAATAATATGTCGTTTGAGGAAAAGCAGAAGTACTTTGAAAAGGGCTTATCCGATGCGGTCAAACTGTTAAAGGGTAAACTTAAAGCCAACCCAGACGGCAGTTATTCAATAATCAAGCAGTCATAATGTCATTAGCCTCGTAAAACACTCTTTTTTTGTCATTCCCGCAGTGTTTAAGCGAACCTAAAGACGGCCATGCCAGGAATAAACAAAGCGACAGGCACGGCTTTAAAGGTCATTGAAAGGTTTAACCAAGCTCGGCTGGAAGCGGGGGGATACCTTGCTTTATCAGCAGGAATTTATATAACTCCCTTGCCCCTTGCGGAAGAGGGTCAGGGGGAGAGGCCATTGTGATATTTTCCCTCTTAAGATAAGAGGGGATTAAGGGGAATTATGAAAGGTGCCAGAGGGCGTTAAGGGCGGCAAAGAAAGGCGGGGATCGTGGTTAAAATAAATCTGTTACCTTTTTTCGTCACCTTTTTTCGAGCGAACCGACAAGGACGGTATAGAAGGCTGGCCTTAATTGCAAGCAGACAGGAAATGACTTACAATTAACACTATTCATGCTTAATGTTTAGGAGAGATATGTCCAAGACCCATAATCCAAGATACTATATCACCACACCCATTTACTATGTAAACGATGTCCCCCACATAGGGCATGCCTACACTACCATTGCAGCTGATGTGATGGCCCGGTACAGGAGGCTCCGGGGTGATGATGTCTTCTTTCTTACAGGAAGCGACGAGCACGGCCTTAAGATCGAGAAGGCGGCGGAAGGGAACAGGGAGAGGCCGATAGACCTGGCAGACAGGGTTGTCACCGGGTTTATGAAGCTCTGGAAGAGGCTCAACATATCCACCAATGATTTCATCCGCACCACTGAGGAGCGGCACAGGATCACGGTCCAGCACTTCTTTGAGCATATAAAGGCCAGAGGCGACATATACCTGGGGGAATACCAGGACTGGTACTGTATACCGTGCGAGTCATTCTGGACAGATACGCAGTTGATTGAGGGAAAGTGCCCGGACTGTAAAAGGGTTGTTGAAAAGCTCAAAGAGGAGAGTTACTTCTTCAGGATGTCCAGGTACCAGGAGCAGTTGCTGGATTATATAGAGAAGAACCCTGACTTAATCCAGCCATCTTACAGAAAAAACGAGGTGGTCAGCTTTGTGAAGTCTGGACTTCGGGACCTCTCCATAAGCAGGACATCATTCAAGTGGGGTATCCCGGTCCCCGGCGATGAAAGGCATGTCATATACGTGTGGTTCGACGCCCTTGTCAACTATATTACGGCAGCCGGTTATCCCGGAGACATGGAGAGGTTCAACGATACCTGGCCTGCTGACCTTCACCTGGTTGGAAAGGACATATTACGGTTCCATGCGATATACTGGCCTACGTTCCTCATGGCGGCTGGGCTCCCGCTCCCAAAGAAGGTCTTTGCCCACGGCTGGTGGACAGTGGAAGGGGAGAAGATGTCCAAGTCAAAGGGGAACGTAGTTGACCCGAATGAGATTATAGACAGGTATGGAGTAGACCAGTTCAGGTACTTCCTCCTTCGGGAGGTCCCGTTCGGCCTGGACGGAGATTTTTCAACAACAGCGCTTGTAGGGAGGATAAACGGGGAGTTGGCCAACGATCTGGGAAACCTCCTTTCACGCTCAATTGCAATGACCATAAAGTACTTTGACGGAGTCATCCCTGCACCGTGCAGTTCAGAAGAAATAGACAGAGAACTGATAAGGACTGCGGAAGAGGCAGTGTCCGGCCTTGACGGGGCCATGAAGGAGGTTGCCTTTCAGAGAGGTCTTACCAACATATGGTCCGTTGTCTCATTTGCCAATAAGTATATTGAGACAAACGCCCCCTGGGCGCTTGCGAAGGACGAGGCAAAAAAAGAGCGGCTTCAGACCGTCATCTACAACACCCTTGAATCCCTCAGGGTCACAGCTATCCTTATCTCTCCATTCATGCCCGATACAGCGGTGAAGATGTGGGAGGCGCTCAATATCCCGACACTGTTTGATGAGGTCAAGATCGGAGATGCCAGATGGGGTGGCCTCAAGACAGGGACAACCCTGAGCAAGCCTGCTCCGCTCTTCCCGAGGGTTGAGGAGAAGTAGCTTTTCCCCCTATAATCCTAAAAATCTCAGTTAGCCACGAATGGACACGAATAACCAAAAGTAGGCGCTTCTAAGCGACACGAATAAAATTAATAAGTTAAGAATTTGTTAGGTGTCACCCATTTGGTAAAGGGTCATTGTTTTATAAATTCGTGAACATTCGTGATAATTCGTGGCAAAAAGTTCTTCAACTGCTTTTTAGGTTAGGCAATCATAGAGGCTCCCTTTGAATTTAATAATAAGCAATTTACGAATAGCCGTTGAAAAAGACGGGATGGATGAATACCTGAAGGCCGTTTCACAAAGGCTGGGGATCAGCGAACAGGGTATAAAGCTCGTTAAAATCCTTAGCAAGAACCTTGATGCAGGCTGTAAAGATCGATTTTACTACGAGATATCAATAGTCGTATCCACCCCCGATACCTTCGAAAACAGACAAAACCTTCCTGTATATATAGAAGAGATAAAGGAAGAGAGGAAATCAAGAAACAGCAGGGAGAGGCCTATTATAATTGGCTTCGGCCCTGCAGGGATGTTCGCTGCCCTTGAGCTTATTGATTATGGGATCAAGCCTGTAATATTTGAAAGAGGTAAAAAGATAGAAGAGCGTTCTATTGACATTCAGAGATTTATTACGGAAAGGGTGTTAGACCCTGAGTCAAACATCCAGTTCGGTGAAGGGGGGGCAGGTTCATACTCAGACGGGAAGTTGTTTTCCAGGACAAAGGCAAAAAACTCGAAATATATAAACAAGGTACTGGATACGTTTATCAAATTCGGCGCCCCTGAAGAGATAGGTTACGTCAGCAAGCCCCATTTGGGGACGGACGTGTTGTGCCGGATAGTTCGTAATATAAGGAGCTATATCCTTGAAAGAGGCGGGGAGATACATTACTGCTCAAAAATGACCGATATCCTTATATCGGACGATGAGGTCTCGGGTGTTGTAATAAACGGCCAGAAGGAGTATCGCTCCTCAATTGTCTATCTTGCCGTAGGACATTCTGCCCGGGACTCACTCGAGATGATTCACAAAAAAGGTATAGCTCTTGAGAAGAAACCGATATCTGTAGGTGTAAGAGTAGAGCACCCTGCAGAAACCATTAATCTTATTAGATATGGCGATAAATATAATGAGTTCCCAGGGATAGGGGCTGCCACCTATTCCTTTAACTACACCAACCGAAAAGCAGGAAGGGGGGTGTATACATTCTGCATGTGCCCTGGAGGCGAGGTTATAAACGCCTCATCTGAAGACGGGATGATGGTTGTAAACGGCATGAGCTACTCCAGCAGGTCCTCAGAGTTCTCAAATTCAGCCCTTGTAGTAACCTGTCATCCCGATGATTATAGGTCAACCGATCCATTGGCTGGCATTGAGTTTCAGAAAGATATAGAGCGAAAGGCCTTTAATGCGGGAGGAAGAGGATGGGAGGTCCCTGCCCAGAATCTGGTCGATTTCTTATCAGGGAGGAGCTCTGTTAATCTAAATAGAAATTCATTTAAGATGGGTGCTGTTCCTGCCGATATGACAGAGATCTTCCCAAAATTCATATCCGATGCGCTATTAAACGCATTTAAAAGTTGGGAAGAGGAGTATCCCTTGTTTGTCTCAGACCAAGCTATACTGTTAGGCGCGGAGACAAGGACCTCCTCCCCTGTAAGGATTAAACGAAGCGAAAGGTATGGATCAGTAAATATAAAGAACCTGTTCCCTATAGGCGAAGGTTCAGGGTATACAGGCGGGATAACAAGTTCAGCAGCTGATGCCATAAAGGCTGTGGAGGCAAGTCTGACAATTGTTTGAAGGATGGTCACACTTCCCCCTGCTATCCAACCTTATCGGATAGGGGAAATATAGGGGGAAATGTAGGGACACTGGGGCTGTTGAAAAAGTCCTGGCATAGACTTCAATAAAGCTATACAATATCCGGGCATAGATTAAACCCTTTTGTACAAAGGAGATGCCGGATGATAGGGAAGCAGGATCGTTGGCAGGGAACACTTTTAGTGACCGGGTCATTGGAAGAATTAATCCCCGGAGATCACATACTGAAGAGGGTAGACAAGGTACTCGACCTTTCGTGGCTTCATAAAAAAGTAAGCGATTGTTACTGCGACAGTAAGGGTAGGCCTGGTATTGATCCGGAAGCGGCTGTAAGACTTATGCTGGCTGGATTTTTCCCACGACCGCAAGCTCATGGGGATTCGGGGGACACCTTACTGGTTTTTTCGCCACCAATAGCTCACAACCCGCCAATCCACAAGGACCGCATCGCAAAGACCCGCAGTTGTCTTTGCAATAAAAACTTTATTTTGCTATACTCTCTCCAATAGTTTATCGGGAGCGGAACAGAATGAGCACGTTATCATTATAAGAGCGGGGAAGAGGTCAAAAACTTACCACCAGGTATCTTCAGGGCACGAGAAGTGCCCTTATTTGTTTTTAATAAGGGAAGATGGATAAACGAATCATAACTCTGATAACTGATTTCGGAATGAGGGACGGTTACGTCGGTGTCATGAAGGGTGTTATCGCGGGGATAAACCCCGATGCCTCTGTTATCGATGTAAGCCATAAGGTTGCCCCCCAGGACATATCTGAGGCAGCTGTAATCCTCAATGACTCATACCGTTACTTCCCGAAGGGAACTATCCACCTTGTTATAGTTGATCCCGGCGTTGGAGGCAGCAGGCGGCCAATCATTGTCGAAACTCCTGACTACACCTTTGTCGGCCCTGATAACGGTATATTCACACCGATATATGAATCGGGCGAGGTGCTGAAGGTAATAGAAATATCCAACAGAGAGATGCTCCTCCCTTATATCAGCAGCACATTCCACGGTAGGGATATATTTGCCCCTGCAGCCGCTCATATCTCAAAGCGCCTGCCCTCATCCACCTTCGGTCCTGAAATAACCGACTACGTCAGCATAAAAGTTCCTATTCCTGAGATTAATGGGGACATCATGTCTGGGGAGGTTGCCTATATCGACAACTTCGGCAACCTTATCACAAATATCGATACAGCTACCCTTCGCAACTTTTGTGAAGGTGAAAATTTCGACGTAGAAATAAAAGGTAAAACCATCCACGGGCTTAAAAAAAACTATGCAGAGAGTGCAGGAGGAAAACTGATTGCACTCATAGGAAGCTCCAACAGGCTTGAAATTGCGGTAAATCAGGGAAACGCCGGAGATTTCCTGAAGATTGAAAAAGGCGCTGCTATAGTCAAGGTGAGGAAAGGCGGGGGGAGACATCTCAAGTATAAATTGAACCTCTTCCTCTTCATAGCCACTGTATTTACAACCCTCTTTGCAGGAGCCCTTCAGCAGGGGGTTAACCCTATTGTTACCCCATGGAAGATATACAAAGGGTTCCCATTCTCGTTTACCCTCCTCTCAATCCTCCTTATACACGAACTCGGCCATTTTTTTACGTCCAGAAAGCACAAGATACAAGCCACTTTGCCTTATTTCATCCCGGCCCCATCATTTATCGGCACATTCGGAGCAGTCATATCAATGAAGGAACTCCCACGGAGCAGGGCTGCTATAATGGATGTTGGGGTGTCCGGCCCTCTGGCGGGATTTGTCGTTGCTGTGGCCGCTTATATCCTTGGGCTATATCTACCCAGCGGACAATCAACTCTTACTCTGTCGCCTGTCGGGGAGTCGATACTGAGCAAGGCCCTTATATGGCTCATAAGAGGGGATGTCCCTGAGTATGCAAGTATACTCATCCATCCCATAGGTTTTGCCGGCTGGCTGGGCCTCTTTGTCACATCTCTCAACCTCCTACCTATAGGTCAGCTTGACGGTGGGCATGTTTCTTATGCCCTGCTCGGCGATAAGCAGAGATTCCTGGCAGGGTTCACTGTTTTCATACTTATATTTCTTGGTTTATTTGTCTGGCAGGGGTGGTTGTTTTGGGCGTTTCTGACGCTTATAATAGGGATAAGACACCCGAAGCCGATAGACCCATATACTCCTCTTGATGCCAGAAGAAAGACCCTCGGTCTTGTTGCCTTGATCATCTTTATCATCACCTTCATGCCCACCCCCTTTGCCTTTTAAAAAAAATTATTACGTACCCTTCCTTTTTACTTGACTTTGCCAGTATAGGTATAGTATAAACTACCCAAATCAGGTAGTTGGTAATCATAATAATCAATTAAAACATATGGTTACTGATCTGGACTCGCAGCCCGCAAATTCACTGGAATCAACCACTTGTGAGCTTTACTCATAGATCAGATTCTCTAAAGGGTTTAATAGAGTTCAGCCGTATAAAACACCTTAAGTAAAACAGTTAATGGCCATCTCTGATACAGGAGGTGATAATCAAAGGTTTTTCTGGGGAGGGACTTAGGTCGAGTCAGTCACGCGGTACATTAAAAGCCCTTAGGGGCAAAAAAAACAAACCAAGGAGGATAACAAATGACAAAAGCTGAATTAGTATCCACTATCGCAAAGGATGCAGCCATTCCAAAGGCTGCAGCAGAGAAGGCTCTTAATTCCTTTACAGCCAACGTGACCAAGTCTCTCAAGAAGGGAATAAAGGTTACCCTCGTAGGCTTCGGGACATTCACCGTCTCTAAGAGAGCTGCCAGGAAGGGAAGAAACCCTCAGACCGGCAAGACCATCAGCATCCCTGCAACAAAAGTTCCTAAGTTCAGGGCAGGCAAGGCTCTTAAAGACGCTGTAAAGAAATAAGGTTAAGCAGTAGACAAGCCTCCCCACGCCCAGTCCGCTTTGCTGACTGGGCTTTTTTTATCATTTATTTATTCCGTTCCCCTATAAGCTGGCAGATTAATTACCGGGCTTCCTGATCACAATAATAAATATGATGAATAAAATGGCTGACAGGCTTGCCGTTATTGCCCCGAAGTAGAACGTCGCAGACGGAGAGACATGGTCCCATAGCCAGCCTCCGATAAGGCTTGCAGGTAACATGGCCATCCCGACGATCGTATTATAGACGCCAAAGGCAGTGGCCTTGAACTGTTGCGGGATGATGGTAGCGAGGAAGGCCTTCTGTATCCCCTCTGTGAGCCCCATAAAGACACCATAAAAACCGAAAAGTATCCAGATAGCTGTAGCATTGGCTGCGACGGCAAAGCCGTAGTAAAGTAGTGCAAAGAGGACGAATCCTGTAAGTATCACCCTCTTCTTTCCGAACCTGTCCGCAGCGATCCCGGCAGGGATGGCAGATATTGAATATACGAGATTGAAAAACATGTATACAACAGGGATCATAATGGCCGGGATTCCCTTATGCTCGGCCCTGAGGATAAGGAATACGTCGCTCGAATTTCCTAATGCAAAAATGGCTGCAATGATGACAAAGAACTTGAACCTCCAGTCAAAATATTTGAGGGTAAATTTGGGCCTTTCGGAGAGCTCTGTTGCAGGTTTATTTGTCTCCCTGATGAAAAAGATAATCAACAATACGGCAATTATCCCGGGCATTATTGACAGCCAGAATACCATCCTATAGTCGTTTGAGAAGATGCCGAGAAGGAAGAAGGCAAGGGCAGGCCCGATGACCGCGCCCATTGTATCTAATGAGCGGTGGAAGCTGAATGCCCTTCCGAGGAACTCCTTTTCTGTAGATTCTGCAATAAGGGCATCTCGTGGCGCTCCGCGGATACCCTTCCCGAACCTGTCGAAGAACCTGAAGGCAAATACATGATGCCATGTTTTGGCGAGGGCAATGATGGGCCTTGTAAGGGTCGAGAGGCCGTAACCTGCTACCATAAGCCACTTACGGTTCCCAAGCCTGTCTGAGAGGTAACCTGAAAAAACCTTTAAAATACTTGCCGTAGACTCTGCAACTCCTTCGATAAGGCCAATTGCAGATTTGCTGACACCGAGGACGTTTGCAAGGAAAAGGGGGACGAGCGGATAGATCATCTCGGAGCTTATATCCATGAAGAAGCTTACAAGTCCGCTTATATATATATTTCGACCAAAGCCGAAGAACTTTTTATCCTGTACAGTCAAACCTTTGTCTCCTCTGTCGTGTTCCGTTACCCATTTCATCCTCTTTAAAAGCGCAAAACTGCCGCCACACCTGCACTTTGCCCGAGAACGGGCTTGTGGTAGTATGAGGCCCCTGAAAGACCTATCAGCTCTTATCCTGTCTATGATCCATTAGTCCAAGAACCTTCCCAATATCACGATATATTTTTTTCTGAAATGCAGGGCTAACTTTACCCACATCATGCGTCGCCGCAATTAATTCATTCCTCTTGGGGAAAAGGCTTTCCCTGAGCTATGGGGGGAGCAAACGAGACAGAAGCTCCTGCGCGACTAACCCGGCAATGCGTTTCAACAGATACGCCCGGCCTGTTCCCTGAACTCAAACGAATGGTCTTGGCAAGGCATTCATTGAGAGGAATCATCCAAATATCAGGTTTTTGCAGATTGTTGTTTTTTGGTCCCAACATGCAGATACCCTCCGATATTGCTATCTCTCGCTCTTATCACTTAACTTATATAATTAATGTAATAAAAATACAATCTCCTTGTTCCATTGCCCTACTACCAGCCTTGACAATCCTTCATTCATCTTGTATCTTCAGACAATGAACATCACTGCCATCATACCGGCAAGGTACGCATCCACAAGGCTTCCCGGGAAACCGCTTTTGGATATAGCTGGGAAGTCGATGATCCAGCATGTCTATGAAAGGGCGTGGGAGGCTGTGCTGGTTAACAGGGTGATTGTTGCAACCGATGACAGGAGGATACTCGATGCCGTAAAAGGGTTCGGCGGAGAGGTTGTCATGACATCAGATGCGCATAAGAGCGGTACAGACAGGCTTGCAGAGGTAGCTACGGTCCTTGAATCAGATATAATAGTTAATATCCAGGGGGATGAACCCCTTATTGAACCTGCTATGATTGACGAGGCGATAAGGCCATTGATGGAGGATGGTTTCATTGTCATGGGGAGCCTTAAGGCCGAGATTAGGGACGAGGCAGAGTTGAACAATCCCAACATAGTGAAGGTGGTAGTGGACAGGAACGACTTTGCCCTCTACTTCTCCCGCTATCCGATACCGTATTTCAGGGATGCTTCACCCCTCTCTTTACTGACAGGGCATTTCAAGCACATAGGTCTTTACGTCTACCGTAGGGATTTCCTTCTGGAATATGCCGGAATGCCGCAGACCCCTCTCGAAGAGGCGGAGAAGCTGGAACAGCTCAGGGCATTGGAAAACGGATACAGGATAAAGGTTCCAACCACAAGGCTTCAGTCCACTGGTGTGGATACGGAAGAAGACCTGGAGAAGGTCAGGCGTTTATTAAAAGGATGAGGGTTCATGCTTGTCAAGATTCACCCCAAAAACCCGGAACCACGCCTTATAAAAATGGTCGTAGATATCCTTCAAAACGACGGTGTGATAGCGTATCCAACGGATACCGTATACGGGTTCGGATGCAGCATATTCAGCAAAAAGGGGATTGATAGAATACGGCAGCTAAAAAACCTTGATCCAAAGAAACCGATAAGCATAGTCTGCCACGACCTTTCCGACATAAGCAAGTACGCCATCGTCTCCAATTACGCCTACAAAACAATGAAACGCCTCCTTCCGGGACCTTACACATTTGTCCTCCCTGCTACGAGAGAGGTCCCTCGAATGATGCAGAACAAGCAGAAACAGGTTGGGATCAGGATTCCCGACAGCCCTATCTCCCTTTCTATCGTACTGGAACTGGGGCACCCTATTGTCACCAGCAGCGCCCATATACCTGGGCATGACCTGTTATCAGACCCGGAGGATATAGAGAAGGTCTTGGGGCGAAGCCTGGATGCAGTCATAGACGGCGGGATATTCACAGGAGGACACTCCAGTATCGTAGAGTTAAGAGAGGACAGCGCGGTAATACTTAGAGAAGGTAAAGGGGATGTTAGCCTCTTCGAATAGCCGACTTAGTCACCTTTAAAAGGTTCGTCTTTTTCAAAGTCCGGCCTGTAATAATCGCTGCTCGAATGGTACTGTATCCAACCGTTTTCAAGCCCAAAGCTGTGAAGCCACTCAAGCGCCTTTTCATACTCCCTATAGCTTATCGGTCTAGAAATCAGAGGATATTCAGGCGCCTTATGGGTAGGGAAGTACTGGGACATCAAACTTATATAAGTTTTTCTTCCCACCTTTTCTGCAATAAACCTCAGGCTGTCCTTGGTTCCGGCAAGGTCGTTGGGAAGCACAAGGTGCCTGACAATAAGCCCTCTATGGGCAATCCCGTCGCTATCAACAACGAGCTCGTCGACCTGCCTATTCATCTCAAGGATTGCGGCCCTCGAGTGCTTAACATAATCTGCGACCTTTGAATACTCCAGAGCGGCATTGTCGTCGCTGTATTTGATATCTGGGAGGTATATATTTATTATACCATCCAGAAACCTGAGTGTATCAAGGGAGTCATATCCGTTTGTGTTATAGACAAGCGGTATCCTGAGTCCCTTTGAGGCGGCAATATCAACGGCCATGGCTATCTGAGCCGCGAAGTGGGAAGGCGAAACGAAGTTGATGTTATGGCAACCTTGCGATTGAAGCTCCAGCATGATGTCGGCAAGTCTCTCAAACCCTACCTCCTTTTCCTTTAAGGAGCATACAGGCTGGGATATCTGATGGTTCTGGCAGAATACACAGCGGAGATTGCAGTTCCCGAAGAATATCGTCCCCGACCCCTTTCTGCCGGAGAGTACAGGCTCCTCGCCGTGGTGGGCGCAGTAGCTGGAAACTATGGGGAGATACGCGGAACGGCAGTATCCAAGCCTTCCTGCTGTCCTGTCTACACGGCAGTCCCTTGGACAGAGGGTGCAGTCCTTGAGAATGACCATGAGCCTTTCGGCCCGTTTATTAAGTTCACCTGTCTTTAATAATTTGAGGTAGCCTGGGGTATAACTGCTCATGCGAACAGTATATCACGCGCCATAGAGACATAGCCATTGAAGATGCTAACCTTCAGAATCTCCCCTCCCCTGGCGGGAGGGGATGAAGGGGAGAGGGATTTATAAGAATTCAATGTCTATTTTTAACGACATATAAAAAAGTTGCATCTATCGACAGGTATGATATTCTTGCAAACTATCGCCACGATGGTTGACAGGAGTCAATATGGGAGAGCGCAAACAGGCCTTTACAATAGAATTTGTTGCCAAGCTGCTTCTCGATAAGGGTCTTATCTCCGAGGACCAATTCAAGGACATCACTATAAAGGGGAATGCCCAGAGGGCCAGGCTCCAGAAGTATCAGGAGACCTCCCATTCCAGGAGGGGCATGCATTCCCACGAAAACGTTTCGCCTGCTGAGGTGATATCATCCTTTAACATTGAGATACCGGGGAAGAACGGGAAGTTGCTTACCGAGGATGCGATAACAGATGCCGTTGCGGAAGTGGTCGGCATCAAATATATGAAGATCGACCCCCTCAAGCTGAACCTTGAGACAATCACCTCATACGTCTCCCGTCCCTTTGCCCAGAAACATATGGTGATTCCGGTATCTGAAGAGTCAGGGGTAGTTACCATTGCCGTTGCCGACCCGTTTGACCTTGAGGCTGTTGAAGACCTCCAGAGAACGAAGAAGCTCAGGATAAACATCGTCCTCAGTTCAAAGAGCGATATCCTGAAGATCGTCAGGGAGTTCTACGGTTTCCGCTCCTCAGTTGTTGAGGCGCAGAAGGAGATGACTTCATCGGTGGATATCAGCAACCTTGAGCAGTACGTCAAGCTAAAGGCCCATACAGAAATAGAGGCCACGGACACGCATGTGGTGAATGCAGTGGAGTACCTCCTCCAGTACGCCTTTGACCAGAAGGCCAGTGATATCCACATAGAACCCAAGAGGGACAACTCCCACGTTCGCCTCAGGATAGACGGTGTCCTGCATTACATACACAAGATCCCAAAGTCTGTTCATCCGCCCATAGTATCGAGGATAAAGATGCTGTCCAGGATGGATATCGCGGAAAAGAGGAAACCTCAGGACGGGAGGATAAAGACTAATTACAAGGGTAAGGAGATAGAGCTCCGGGTATCAACCATGCCGGTGGCATTCGGTGAAAAGATTGTGATAAGGATATTCGACCCTGAGGTGCTGCTTCAGGAGCTGGACCAGATCGGCTTCTATCCGAGGGAGTACCAGCTCTTCAGCTCCTTCATACGCAGGCCCAACGGAGTAATCCTGGTCACTGGCCCAACAGGGAGCGGCAAGACAACCACCCTCTATTCCGCCCTGAAGGTACTTTCCTCGCCTGATGTAAACATAATAACAGTGGAAGACCCGATAGAGATGGTCATGGAAGAGTTCAACCAGGTCGGGGTACAGCCTGCCATAGGCGTGACCTTTGCCAACTCATTGAGAACCATTCTCCGGCAGGACCCTGACATTATCATGGTCGGTGAGATCAGGGACAAGGAAACGGCTGAAAATGCCGTACAGGCAGCCCTTACCGGACACCTCGTCCTTTCAACCCTGCACACAAACGATGCACCATCATCCATAACACGTCTCCTGGACCTTGGGATCCCCTCATTCCTCATAGCCTCCACCCTGATAGGAATAATAGCCCAGAGGCTCGTAAGAAAGATCTGCCCGCACTGCTCAAAAGAGAGGTTCCTGACGGAGGAGGAAAGGGCCCACCTCCAGCTTCCTGCCAAGAAGTTCAAGGTCTCGTACGGGGAGGGATGCGTCGAGTGCAGAGGCACAGGGTACAAGGGAAGGACGGGGATATACGAGGTCATGGATGTGACGGAAAGGGTCCAGGGGCTCATCTCCGACAACGTTGTCATGACTGCGCTTCTGGAGGCCGCAAAGGCTGACGGGATGCTCACCATAAGGCAGTGCGCGATAAGGAAGATGCTGGAAGGTATCACCACCTATGAAGAGGTTGTCGGGATAACGGGGTGATCCTGGATTGAAGCCCGGCTACTTTACAAAGCTGCAGCAGTAATCCGAGATTTTCTTTACCTTCATCGTGAATTTGGAATTTGCGGGCACAGTAAATTCTTCTCCGCCGTGAACAGGCTTCCAGTTGTTATCCCCAGAAAGCAACAGATCGAGCTCTCCTGAGATGATCTCCATTATCTCCTTATCTGCGGTGTTAAACTCATACTCGCCCGGAAGCATCACCCCAAGGGTCTTTTTTGAGCCGTCAGGGAAGATGACTGTGCGGCTTGTCACCTTGCCCTCGAAGTAGATATTTGCAGCCTTCTTTACAGTAACATTTTTAAACTCTGACATGGTTTTTCCTCACTTATCTTTTATTAACCCCTACCTGATCCCTTTAATGAACGAAGCTGCCTTCCCTGCCATTTCAGAAGAGTCAACCATTACAGAGGCCTCATTATTGCGACCAAGGGCGCTATCGCTGAAATTATGGCTTCCGATAAAGACAAACCTGTTGTCTATTACCACCAGTTTAGTATGGGTTGTGACATCCGGTTTATCAAAATATACCTTGACCCCTCCCCTGGAGAGTATGGCGGCTGTATGCCTGTTGTCTTCATTGAGGGATGAACCTTTCCTCTCTCTCTTCTCCTTTTCAAGGAGCACGGCAACCTTCACACCTCTTGATGCCGCCGCAACCAACTCTTCCCTGAGCCGGGTGGAAAGGTTCCTCTCGTTTTCAGTGGTCCTGAACAGGTACATGGAGACAAGTATCTCCTCTTTGGCAGTTCTTATCTTATCCTGAAGGAGAGACAAATACTCCTGGTTGGTCAGAAGCTTGACGTCCGCTGCGAGGGATCTCCCTGAGAATAGAAAAATAAGGAGAAGAGGGATGATAATTTTAAATATTATATCTTGTTCTTTTCTCATCCTTCATCCCTCAGCCTTCATCCCTTATCCCAGAAGGTCCCTCACCTTCTCAAAGAAGCCTTTACTCATGGGATTGACATCATGACCGCTTATCTTCGCAAACTCATCAAGGAGCTCCTTTTGTCTCTGGGTCAGCTTTGTTGGGGTCTCCACAATGACCTTCACGATCTGGTCACCCCTTCCGTAACCGCCCAGCCTTGCAATGCCTTTTCCTTTAAGCCTGAAGTGCGCTCCCGACTGAGTTCCTTGCGGGACCTTCATCTTTACCTTCCCTTCGATAGTCGGGACATCTATCTCTGCGCCAAGGGCGGCCTGGGTGAAGAATATGGGGACATCGCACAGGACATCCTCGCCGTCCCTGGTAAAGATGGGGTGCTCCTTGACCGTTATTACAACATAGAGGTCTCCAGACGGACCTCCCCTGCTCCCGGCCTCTCCCTCCCCCTGGAGTCTGAGTCTGGAACCGGTCTCCACTCCGGCAGGGACCTTTATCGACAATGTCTTAGAAACCCTGACCCGTCCTTCTCCGGCGCATTCAGGGCATTTGTCTTTTATTATCCTTCCCTCTCCACGGCATTGGTTGCAAGTCCTCGATACGCTGAAAAAACCCTGCTGGAACCTGACCTGTCCCGTCCCTCCACAGGTGGGGCAGACAGTAGGAGAGGTCCCATGTTTGGCGCCGCTTCCTTTGCACTGCGCGCATTCCTGAGCCCTTGGTATCTTGATATGGGCCTCTGTACCAAAGGCTGCTTCATCGAACGATATCTCAAGGTTGTATCTGAGGTCGGAACCCCGTTCAGCCCCCCTGGGACGATAACCCCTGCCTCTGAATACATCTCCAAATATATCGCCGAATACGTCACCGACATCTCCGGAGAAACCGCCAAATCCCTCTTCGGGCCTGAAGCCTCCGAAATTCTCACCTGCATGGCCGAACTGGTCATACCTGGCCCTCTTTTCAGGGTCTGAAATGATTTCGTATGCCTCAGCCAGTTCCTTGAATTTTGCCTCTGACTCTTTATTGCCGGGGTTCTTGTCAGGGTGGTACTGGAGGGCAAGTCTCCTGTAAGCCTTCTTTATCTCGGCATCGCTGGCATTCTTATGTACACCAAGGACTTCATAGTAATCTCTCTTCGCCAATCATCACCCCTTAGATCCTAATAAAAAGCAGTTTGCCACGGAATTACACTGACTTTTCAAGCAGTTGAGAACAATTAATTACTCACTTTTTTGGCGAAATAATAAACATAGCTAACTGTTTGTTTTATTCGTGTCGCTTAGAAGCGCCTACTTTTGGTCATCCGTGGCCAACTGAGGCTTTTAGGTTTATTTATTCTTCCAGCTTCTTTCGGCCCTTTGCGACAGTAACTAAGCATGGCCTCAGCAGCCTGTCATTAAGAAGATACCCCTTCTGATGCTCGCAAACAACTGTGTCGGCATCGTAGTCTCCCTCATCCACCTGCATTATGGCCTCATGAATATTTGGGTCGAACCTCTCTCCAGTGGCCTTAACCGGTTTTACTCCAAAATTGTCAAGGCATTGGAGAAACTGCTTCACAGTCATATCCACGCCATCTACAAGACCGCTGAAATCAAGGGTGGCCTTTGAATGCTCTACAGCCCTTTCCAGATTGTCAAGGGTCGGCAGGAGGTCCCGAATCAGCCCCTCCTTGGCGAACCGGACAAACTCCTCCTTTTCCCTTGCAGCCCTCTTCTTAAAATTCTCCAGGTCCGCGCAGCTTCTCAAGAACCTCTCGTGGTTCTCCTTTGCCTCCGCCTCTTTAAGTGCAAGCTCCTTTTTGAGCTTATCGATCTCGCCATCAGGGCCTGTCGTCGCTTTTTCCTCTACCTCTACCTGTCCTGTGCCGCCCGCTGCCTTTTCATTCTTATCATCTTCCATCATCAACCCTCCTTAAGGACCTTTCCCACCAGCTTTGCAGTGTAGTCCACAAGCGGGATAATCCTGGAATAATCCATCCTCATGGGACCTATCACACCGAGGGAACCTAATATACTCCCTTCATTTCCATAAGTCGCCGCAATAAGACTGCAACCGTTGAATTCCGATGAACCGGTCTCACAACCAATGAATATATGGATACCTCCTGCCTCCATGCTCTTGTCCAAAAGACCGACAATCCTGCTCTTCTCTTCGAAAGCCCTGAATATCTCCTTCATCCTCTCCACATCAAGGAATTCCGGGTACTCAAAAAAACTTGACCTCCCTTCAATAAAGACCTCTTTTGCCTCCGAACCGGCTGTTCCAAGGACCTCTTCCCCGAGCCTCAGCGCCTTTTTCAGTAAGCGGTCGTATAGGTTCTTCTCCTTCCTCATCTCGTCTATTAGACGTTCCCTCATCTCCGTCAAGGTCAGGCCGGAAAAGAGTTCGTTCAGATATGAAGAAATCCTGTCCAGGTCAGCCTGCTTCAACTCCCCCTCTACCCCTATAATCTTATTCTGCACCACTCCAGACCGGGACACCAGGACAACCAGCGCCTGATTTCCCTTTAACCGTACAAACTCTATGTACTTCAGGGTTGTATCCGGCAATTTGGGGGCCAGGGCAAGGCCTGTGTGATGAGATATACTGGAGAGGAGCCTGGAGGCGTCCTTTATTAGGTCGGAAAACTCCTGCCCGGGAGAGTTACAAACCCTTCTGATCTCTTCCATGTCGTGTCTTGGAAGAGACTTAAGCTCCATGAGATGGTCGACGTAGATCCTGAAGGCCTTATCAGTCGGGACCCTTCCGGCGGACGTGTGGGGCTGGGAAAGGAATCCCATCTCCTCTAAATCGGCCATTACATTTCTGATAGTTGCAGAGCTGAGGTCCCTCAGATATCTATCGGTTATGGCATTGGAGCTGACAGGTCCGGCAGTAAATATGTAGTCCGAAATGACCGCCTTTAAGACTTCCTTCTTTCTTTCAGAGAGTTCTTCAAAACTTACCATATTTAAAATTTATCAAAAATATGCGGTTGATACAACTACTATTTAATTCTACATTGAAAAACCACCCCTCACCTTAATCCTCTCCCCCTGAGGAGAGAGGAGATATAAAGAGTTCCCTCTCCATCAGGGATTTATGCCCGGATGGATATAGGGTCAGGGTAAGGGTGGGGTTTCTGTGCCATCTCTATCGCCATCCTCACTGCCTCTACCATGCTGGATGAGTCTGCAATCCCCTTCCCTGCTATATCAAAGGCAGTACCGTGGTCTACAGATGTCCTGATTATTGGAAGCCCCAGCGTCACGTTGACGCCCTTCTCAAAATCCAGGAGCTTTAATGGTATCAACCCCTGGTCGTGATACATACAGACAACGGCGTCATATTTTCCCTTGGATGCCCAATAGAACAGGGTGTCAGGAGGGTATGGGCCTGAGGCATCAATCCCTTTCAAACAAGCCTCTTCTACAGCAGGCTTGATAAGCCTCGCCTCCTCGTCGCCAAAGATCCCCCCTTCGCCCGCATGAGGGTTTAGGGATGCCACAGCGATCCTCGGTTTCCTCCCGAGGTATCTGGATAATGACTCGTGGGTTATCCTTATGGTCTTGAATACCAGTTCCTTAGAGAGCAGGGATGGAACCATGATATACGGGACATGGATAGTGCACAGGACAACCCGCAGGTGCGGCCCTGCCAGCATCATGGCATACTCATCGGTCTTGCAGAGCTCAGCCAGTATCTCGGTATGCCCTGGATACCCTTGCCCGGCCAGCTTCAACGCCTCTTTGCTTATAGGGGCTGTGACCACTGCATCAACCTCACCCTTTAAGGCTGAGAGGGCAGCGGCCTTTATATATCTGAATGCTGCATCGCCTGATGCTGCCATAGGCCTGCCATGTTTGAGGGATGGATTTAGAATAGTGAGATTAATTATCTCTAATACATTTGCCGGAAACTCGGCCTGGCAGACCTCTGGGATTGGGACGAGAGGCATCTTGAAATCAAGGTTGTTAGCTTCTCTGTGAAGTATATTGGCATCGCCGAAGATCAGGAACCTCGCAGACTCCCTCACTTCATCCTGGCCCAGAGCCTTCAGGATAACCTCCGGCCCTATTCCAGCAGGGTCTCCCATGGTTATGGCAATGATTGGTTTTGACATAATTTATACGGTAGGGGCAACCCTCTGTGGTTGCCCTTTATCTGGGCAGGCACGTAGGCCTGCCCCTACATTTATAATTTCATCTCTATAAGCGCCGATTTTTTCAACTCTTCCATCCACTCCTTATACCTCTGCTCCAGCATCTCAGAGGTAACCGCAGACCGGATCTTTTCTTTTACAGATTCAAAGGGCTCCAATAATGCCTCCTTTACATCATCTACCCTGATTATATGGAAGCCATAGTTGGTTCTCACAAGATCGCTTATCTCACCCTTCTTGAGAGAAAAGGCCGCCTCTTCAAATGCCGGCACAATCTGCCCCCTTTTGAAAAACCCTAATGAACCGCCCTCTTGGGCAGAGGAATCCTCGGAGTATTTTTTTGCCAGTTCCTGGAAATCCTTCCCACTCCTGGCCATCTGAAGGACATCCATCGCCTCTTTCTTGATCCCTTCTATCGCTGCACCGGATGCCATTTCAGGGACAATAAAGAGGATGTGGCTGATCTTGACCTCTTCATCCTTCAGAAACATCCTCCGATTTCTCTCATAGTAATCGGCAAGGTCTTTTTCAGAGACGCTCACCTTGGACCTGACCTGCTGCCCTATAACCCTGCTCTTCTCTATCTGTTTTTTTATCTGGGCCTTGTATCCATCATAAGTAAGCCCCTCTTTCTTCAGAGCAACCTTGAGTCCCTCATCATCAAGAGAGTTCTGTTTCTTTACATCTGCTATGGCATCGTCTATGTCCCTTTCGGTTACCTTCAACCCAAGCTTTTCAGCCTCCTGTTCCAGAAGAAGGTCTTCAATCAGGGAGTCCGATACCTTTTTTCTGATTTCAGCAAGCCTCTTATCCCTCTCTGCCCCGCTAAAGGTCTCTGAAGCCTGTTTTACAAGCGGAGCCTCACGTTCCGCAAGCTCACTCAGTGTGATGACCTTTCCGTTTACAACAGCCATCACCCTGTCGATCACCTCCGCCTTTGCCTCAGCAAGGAGCGAGAAGCAAGGAGCGAGGAGTATAAAGAAGTAGAAACATGGCTTTAGCCTCGTTAACAGGCATGAAGGCCTGTTTCTACTGACCGCTGACCACTTACTGTTGACCACTTATTTTTTCTCCTCTGAATGGGCCCCTTCCTGCTTCCCGCTCACACCTTCTTCCTTATGTCCTCCATCAGACTTATCCTCTTTTTTACCTTCATCTTTAAAAAGAGAATCGTTAATTTCCAGCTTTGCCTCCTTCTTGAGCAAGCTTACAAAGGCTTCAAACAGTTCCTTCTGCTTTTTCTTGGCCTGCGTCGTTATTATCTTATCCTTGACCTTGTCAAAAGGCTGAACTTCGGCATCCTTCCTCTCAAAGAATTTTATTATATGAAACGCTGGACCTGCCGAAACTACAGGGCTCAGTTCTCCTGCCTTTTTAAGCTTGAACGCCGCATCCTCAAACTCAGGAACACCTGTGGTTCCCCTCTCAAGATACCCCAAATCTCCGCCCTTTGAGGCAGTTGGCCCTATGGAGTATTTCTTCGCCAGCTTCTCAAAGCTCTCTTTTTTACCAAGTTTTTTCAGTATGTCGCCTGCTTCTTTCTCCGTCTTTACCATGATATGGCTGACCTTTACCTTCTCGCCATCTTTAAATTCATCCTTATGGGAGTTGTAATACTCTTCCGCCTCTTTTTCTGTAAAGGCAGCCTTCCCTTCAATCTCCTTCTTCAGCAATGCCTCGATTAACAGCGTCTTTTCGATCTCTTCAAGCTTGGAAACAACAGATGCATCCTTATCCAGTCCCGTCTTTTTCGCTTTTTGCAGTATAAGCTCCCTGGTAACAAGGTTGTCGAGAAACTTCTTTTTACCTGCCTTGTCTTCAATAGTTGCCTTGAGATATGGAGGAAGATTCTCCTGCTCCTTCTTGAACTCCTCCATAGTTATCACTTTCTCATTCACCCTGGCAAGGGCCTCTCCTGTAGGAGCGGTATTACTCTCCCCCGTCTTTGCCTTTCCACAACCTGCCAACATGGCGGCCACAACTGCCAATGTAACTACAGACCTTACTATCACCTTTTTCATTGCGTTCTCCTTTTATCTTATTATAATAAAGCCTCTTAATCTTCTTACTTGTCATTCCCGAAGTGTTTAATCGAGAATCCATAAAGAGTTTTTCTGGATTCCGGCTAAAATCCTGCCAGAATGACAGGAAAGTTATGCCTTCTGGAAAAGATAGTCAAGGCATTTCTTCGCAGTTATCTCCCCCTCGCGGATTGAATCGCTTATTCCTATGCCGTTATAAGCGCTTCCTGTAAGATATAGTCCAGGGTGTTGATGGACCCTCTCGGATATCCATCGCACCCTTTCCAGATGCCCTATGGTATATTGAGGCATTGCCTTCCTCCATCGATATACTCTCGAGAGTACAGGCTCTGCATTCAGGCCTATGATATCCTTCAACTCACCCCTCACCATATCCACCATTTCCTTGTCGTTAAGAGCTACAAGGTGTTCTTTTTTAGAACCTCCCACAAAACATCTTATCATAACATACTCGTCAGAACAGCGTCCTGCAAACTTCCTGGATATGAATGTTGCGGCCATTATCTTTCTTTCCTCAACCCTCGGTATCACAAAACCGAACGACTTTGGAAGTTTTGCCTCAGAGGCATTAAAAGCCAATGTAACTGTTGCTGTGGATACGTAAGGGATAGTCTGGAGCTTTTCCGAAAGAGGATTGTCCAGTCCCACAAGCAGCGAAGAAGAGATATGGGCCGGGGTCGAAAAGATCACGGAATCAGCCTCAATGGCGTCGCCAAAAGGGACTGTCACAGGTTTACGGGCCGAGCTGAGCGAGGCCGTAGAATCGGGACTGTCCCCGGACAGATAGACGAAGTACTTTCCATTCTTCTCTTCAACCCTTGAAACTGACGTGTTCAGCTTCACAGATGAACTGCCAAGCCTTGATACTATTGCATTTATCATATCCGAAAGCCCGCCCTTCAGGGTCATGAACATGGTAGGCCTCGGCCCACTTGAAGCCCTCTGTACCTCTTTGGCCTTCCTCATCCTGGCCAACATCCCCTTTATGAGGGAGCCGTGCTCATCCTCCATCTCCATGAATTTCGGAAAGCTTGCCCTCATGCTCATGGTCTCCGGGTCTCCGGCGTGCACCCCTGCCACCAGCGGCTCTGCTATCTTATCCAGGGCCTCTTTCCCAAGCCTGCGCCTCACAAAAGAGCCTAACGTCTCGTCTTCTTTACTATGCCTTGGCGGGATGAAGATCTCAAGGCCCATCCTCAACTTGCCCATCCACGAAAAAAGTGAGGTGGTAATCAAGGGCGTTATCTTCGTGGGGACCATAAGAATGAGTCCATCAGGCATCTCGTGGAGCCTTCCTTTGGAGAGAACAAACGTCCCCTTGTTCTCCTCTGTGGTAGGCATGATCTGGTCTCCAAGACCAAGATGTCTGCAGAGCTGTGCCGCCCAAGGCTTTTCAGAAAGGAAACAGTCCGGGCCCCCCTCTATAAGGAACCCATCCACCTTCTCGGTGTAGATATTCCCGCCGAGCCTGCTGCCCTTCTCTATGAGGAGGTATTCTATCTCATGCCCGGCAGATGCCGCCTGCTCCTTAAGATAAAGGACGGTGGAAAGACCGGAGATACCTCCACCTATGATGACAACGCGTTTCATATAATTACACTCATTATTAAACGCCGAGGCCCAGCCAAAAGTAGGCGCTTCTAAGCGAGGCACAGAAAAAACCTTTTAACCATAATACACGGTGGTTCTCTGCGTCTCCGCGTCTCTGCGGTTAATTTAGGATTTATGATGTTAAAGATTCTTCTTTACTATATCCTCCAAAGCCTCAATAAAGGCCTTGGAATCATTCAACGAAGCAGCCCTCTTGAAGTTCATGCCAAGCTCTTCTGCCTTTTTCTTGAACACTATATCTATGTCGTAAAGGGTCTCCACGTGGTCGCAGACAAAACCAATGGGGACTATCAGGACGTCTTTCTTACCCTCTTTTGCCAATCCCTCCATTACGAACTCGACTTCAGGGCCAAGCCACTCTCCCTGCGCCTGCCCCTTGCTCTGGTAGGCAAGATAAGAGTTGATCGGCCCGATTATCTTTAAAACCCCCTCCATGGTCTCTTTTAGCTGCATCACATATGGGTCGCCTTCCACTGTCCTCTCTGGAAGGGAATGTGCGCTGAATATGACCTGAACATCCATTCTTATTTCTTCAGGGAACTCCTTTAAGGCCTCTTTGACGGTATCAGCCACTGCCTGAAGATAAAGAAGGTTTTTGTACCATGCCTCGGCCACTGTAACATCAATGCCCGAAACTTCCTCCAGGGCCTTATTCATAGCATCAATATAACCACCCGTACTGGCCTTTGAAGCCTGGGGCGCCATAGGCATGGCGATTATCCTTTTAATGCCATCTTCCTTTATCTGTTTTACGGTATCTTTTATAAATGGATGCCAGTGGCGCATCCCTACATAGACCTTGAAACCTGCGCCGAGCCTTTCCTCAAGCAACTTAGCCTGTCTGCGGGTGATGTCTGGAAGCGGAGACTTCGCGCCTATTAGGGCGTACCTTCTTTTCACCCTTTCAACCAGTTCAGATGTGATAGGACGACCAACAAGGACATTCCTCAGAAAAGGCTCCACTACATCAAGGTCTTCCGGGCCGCCAAAGGCAAGAAGGAGGACGGCAGTCATCCTATCTCCTGCTATACTCATGGACTGCATCAACTAAGGCCTTCGCGTGCTCTACAGGCGTTGTGGGGAGTATGCCGTGGCCGAGATTAAATATGTGTCCCGGCCTTCCGCCTGCTGAATCAAGTATCTCCTTCACCCTTTTCCTTATGACAGAGATCGGGCCGTGCAATATAACAGGGTCAATATTCCCCTGGACTGCTTTATCGTAACCGACTGTCTTCCATGCCTCCCCGAGGTCTACCCTCCAGTCGAGACCAATAACATCCCCTCCGGCCCTTACTACCTGAGGGAGGAGTGTTGACGCATTGAAGGCAAAATGTATCAGGGGGACTCTCTTATCTATATTGTCTATCACCCTCTTTGAATGCGGTAGGACATACTCCTCATAATCCTTCGGGCACATACATCCGACCCATGAGTCAAAGAGCTGCACTGCCTGCGCGCCCGCCTTTATCTGGGCATTAAGGTAGCTTATCACTGTATCCGAGATCTTGTTCATGAGGATATGCCACCCCTCCGGGTCTTCGTACATAAGGGTCTTGGCATGCACATAGTTTTTTGAGCCGCCTGCCTCTATGATATAGCTGGCAAGGGTGAACGGGGCGCCGGAAAATCCTATCAGAGGGACCTTGCCGTTAAGCTCTTTTTTTACAATCTTAATAGCTTCCATCACATAAGGGGTCGCCACTTCAGCAGGAGTGAAGATTACCTTGTCTATGTCCTTTCTGGTTCGCACAGGAGTATGGATCACAGGCCCTTCGTTCTTTGCAAATTCAAAGTCTATTCCCATACCGTCAAGCGGCAGAAGTATGTCTGCAAAGAGGATGGCCGCATCAACTCCCAGTTTATTAACGGGCTGAAGGGTGATCTCTGCCGCAATTTCAGGTTTCTTGCACATCTCAAGAAAGGAGTGTTTGCTCCTTATCTCCATATACTCCTTCATATACCTTCCTGCCTGACGCATGAGCCATACAGGTGTGAAATCTGTTTTCTCCCGCCTGCATGCCTTAAGAAACGTGTCGTTGTTCATAATAGCTCTCCTTTTTTCTATGAATTTCAATAAACGCTACATTCGTTAAAATCGGCAGATTATACGGCAAGGATCACATAAATGTCCATATCTTTTTTGAGATATTTATAAGAGGCTGGGGCTGGGCTGAGAGGCAATCGGGAGGGAACAAGGGCAGCTCGAAACCCTATCAGGGTCAGAAAACGGAGGAATCTGCCCCTGATAGGGTTCACAAACTACGAACTACCTAAATTAGAATGTAAGACCGGCGCCCAAGGAAACGAATGCTCCGCCAAAATTAGTGACCCCGCCGGCAATTGTCGGAGCGGCCGATGTCGTTAACAACCTGTACGCGACCTCAACGCTCAGGTAAGAGGTGATCTTCCCCTTAGACGAAAGAAACTTCACTCCACCTAAGATATCGGCAAGAGGAGCCTGTTGAGCGCTGACTGGACCACTGAAACTTGCTGTTCCGAGGTCTATGCCGACAAAAACTGGTTCTGATATGGCCTTTGAGACCCTGATGGCATTTACATTATACTTGCCTGCTACGTCAGCGCCGCCTGCAGCAGGTTTTTCAGTGTAGTTTATCTGTTCAGTCAAGATGCCAACTGTGGTGCTAGGGTCAATATCAAAGGTAAGAAGAACGCTGGTACCTGATGAACCGGACTTCACGTCGCTGTTACTAGTCACGCCCTGATAGGGGACCCTGAACTGAATTCCAACTTCTGCAAAAGAAACCGCCGCAAAAGAAACAAACAAAGCAACCAAAGAAACCACTATCAAATTTTTACGCATTGTTACCTCCTGAAATAATATTTAGGTTTTAGATTAACATTAAAGACTCTTCCCATGCATCATGCGGGTAACAACTTCAATAAACCAGATTCACCTCCTTTCTACGAAACAGTATTTGCTGCAATACCTTTTAGCAATAAAAAATACGCCGATGAAATTTAAAAGAACATATAGCAGTATATATTTCTTGTCAAGGTGGTTCTTGCTACTCCAACCCCTCAGACGCCATCTCTACTGCCTTAAAAAGGGCCGTTGCCTTGTTGACCGTTTCCTGATACTCCGCGTCAGGATCTGAATCGGCAACAACACCGCCTCCTGCCTGCATATAAATTTGGTTATCTTTTATAACCATTGTTCTTATTGTAATGCACATGTCCATGTTCCCTGAAAATCCGAAGTATCCAAGACATCCTGCATAAGGGCCTCTCCTGGAGGGTTCCAGCTCTTCAATTATCTCCATCGCCCTGACCTTGGGAGCGCCACTGACCGTCCCTGCCGGGAAAGTAGCCCGAAGGACATCGAAGCTGTCAAGCCCGGCCTTCAGCCTTCCTCTGACATTTGAAACTATGTGCATGACGTGGGAGTACCTCTCTACAGTCATCAGCTCAGTTACCTGGACGCTTCCAACCTCGGAAACCCTCCCGATATCGTTCCTGCCAAGGTCTACCAGCATTATATGTTCCGCCCTCTCCTTCGGGTCGGCAAGAAGTTCATATTCAAGCGCCCTGTCTTCCTCATCGCTCTTCCCGCGCTGCCTTGTCCCGGCTATTGGCCTGACATCCACATCTTCGCCCTCAACCCTGACAAGTATCTCAGGGGAAGTCCCTATAATGGTCAGATCATCGAGCTTAAGGTAATACATGTACGGAGAGGGGTTTATAAGTTTCAACGCCCTGTAGATGTTGAACGGAGCGGCGGTAAGTTCAGCCCTGAATCTCTGGGAAGGGACCACCTGTATAATGTCCCCTGCCTTTATGTACTCCTTCGCCTTCCTGACCATCTCAAGATAGGCCTCTTTTGTCATCTCAGGTGTTATTTCAGCCTTGCCCCCGCCATCACTGCCTATACCAGGAAGTGGGGCCCTGAGCCTCCCTATAATTGCATCTATCCTCGCTACCGCCTCACTGTAAGCCGATTCTGCGTCTCCGTCAATATGGGCGTTGGAAACCACCTTTATCCTGTGCTTCAGGTTGTCAAATATAAGGAGGGTATCCGTTATCATAAATACGGCGTCATCTATCTTCAATGTGTCCGCTGCCCTGCTTCCTATATCCTCAAAGAACCTTACCATGTCGTAACTCAGGAAACCGACAGCTCCGCCGAAGAAACGGGGAAGCCCCAGCAGCTTGACAGGCCTGTATCTGCTCATAAGCTCTTTAATCACTGAGAGCGGGTCGTGGGACTCAAACGTCTCGCTAACAGTATCCCTGGTCACGGTTATACTGTTCCCCTTGCACTTAAATATTATGGATGGATTTGAACCGAGGAATGAGTACCTGCCCCATTTCTCACCCCCCTCTACGCTCTCGAGGAGGAAGGAATGTTTACCGGTGTCTATTTTAAGAAAGGCCGTCACAGGGGTTTCCATGTCGGCCATTATCTCCCTGTAGACAGGGATCAGGTTCCCCTCTTTTGCCTTTTCTCTGAACTCTTCTAAATTTGGGAAGTACATTTTTACCTTCAACTCTAAATTAAAGTTATCCGAGCCTCATGCAAAAGTTTCCCCCCTCCCTTGACGGGAGGGGGTGAGGGGGAGGGTGAAATTTCAAGTGACCGCAGAATGGGACTTTCACCCCCACCCTAACCCTCCCCCGTCAAGGGGGAGGGGATGTTTTTGGATTCATCCAATAATAATCACTTCTGTGTCATCAGGCATCCCTGCCCTTTCAAATTCTTTTTTTACAGAATCTGCCGCTATTTCAGTTGAAAAGAGGGATGAGCCTGGAATGGTTATGGCAAATCTATGGAACTTCAACTTTGCAATGGATCCGACAAATGTTGTCAGAAGTCCCTGAAACCTCTTGCCGTCAAAGGCCTTGCTTTCGCCAAGACCGAACAGAAGCAACCTCGGAGATAATATGCGGCCATCCGTAGACATAATGAGAGATTCCCCCTCTCTGCCGCACAAGGTTTCATTGATGATCAACCTTGACAGCGCTCCATTCATCCGCCAGTCGGCCAGTCCGGCCACTCCTCTCAAGGGTCTTTCATCTTCAAAAAATGTCAGGGCCACGATATCAGCTTCAATTTTATCGACTGGAACTGAAGTGTTATGTACTATCATTAAATATTACCTTAAGAGTTGACGCTGTTGCATCTGGGAGATTCACTTATCAACTTTGTGTCTTTGCGGCAAAGATGATATTTTCCCTGCTATCTTGTCCAGAATGCCGTTTATAAATGCCCCGGAGTCCTCCGAGCCAAATTTCTTCCCCACATCTATCGCCTCATTTATGGTAACCGTAGTCGGGATATCATCCCTGTACAGCATCTCATAAACAGCCATTCTCAGGACATTCCTGTCCACTACAGGCATCCTGCTCAACCTCCAGTTGGAGGAGGTCTCTTCTACAAACCTGTCAATCTCCTCATGATGTACAAAAGCGCCCCTTACAAGCTCCTCGCAAAAATCCCTGGTATCCTCAGAAGGCAACTCTTCCTGGGTCTTCCAGAAGGCCTTGATCGCCTCATCCACTCCGGTCTTGACCAAGTCAAGCTGGAACAGGATCTGGAGGGCGAGCTCACGCCCCTTTCGCCGACTACTCATCTTTTCCACTAATAATAGAGGCTGAGAGGTTAGGAAGGTTAGAGGTTGAGATTTCTTGTCTCAGCTTCTCATCTTCTAAACTTCCTATCTTCTTTCGTTTATAGGTACTTTTCAATCAGGATCTCCGCAATCTGAACCGCATTCAATGCGGCCCCTTTTCTTATGTTGTCCGCCACAATCCACATGTTTATGCCGTTCTTAATCGACTCGTCCTCCCTTATCCTTCCCACAAAGGTCTCATCGCAACCAGCAGCATCAATTGGCATAGGATAAGCCTTCTTTGCCGGGTCATCCAGAACCTTCACACCAGGGGCCTTTTTCAGTATCTTTTTTACCTCATCAGCCGTGATCTTTTTGGCAGTCTCGATATTTACAGACTCGGAATGAGAGTAGAACACTGGGACCCTGACCGTGGTGGCTGTGACCTTTATTGAGTCGTCCTCCATGATCTTCTTTGTCTCGTTCACCATCTTCATCTCTTCCTTGGTGTAGCCATTATCAAGAAAGGAGTCTATCTGGGGGATAAGGTTAAATGCTATTGGATGAGCGAAGACGGATGGCTCTGATTCCTTCCCGGTTAAGAAATCCGCAGTCTGGTATGCCAGCTCCTCCATCGCCTCCTTCCCTGCACCTGATGTGGCCTGGTATGTTGAAACAACAACCCTCTTTATCTTCGCTACGTCATGTATCGGCTTGAGCGCTACTACCATCTGTATTGTGGAGCAGTTCGGATTGGCGATTATCCCCTTCTTCTTATATCCGGCTATTGCATGAGTATTCACCTCAGGGACGACAAGAGGAACGTCCTTGTCCATCCTGAACTGGCTTGTATTGTCTATAACAACGCAACCGGCCTTTGCAGCTATAGGCGCATAAATCGCAGAGACCGAGGCACCAGGCGAAAACAGGGCGATATCAATCCCCTTAAAGGAGTCCTTCTTCAATTCCTCAACCTTTACCTTCTTGCCATTGAACTCCAGCTTGGTGCCGGCAGACCTTTCTGAGGCCAGGAGCTTCAGCTCATTTACCGGGAAACACCTCTCCTCGAGTATTTGAATCATCTCGGTGCCAACCGCTCCGGTGGCCCCCACAACAGCCACATTAAAAAGCCTTTTCCCTTTTGATGCGGTCTTTTTCCCGGGAACAGCCTTTGTTTGTGCCTTCTTTTTCGTCACTGCCATATCGCCTCCTTCTGATCTCTCTTTAAACGTCGCAACGATGAGGATATTAGCAGGTTGAAGCGCAGATGACAAGTGATTTGTACCAGCTTGACCTTTACATATTTCTGAAAGGATAATATACTCGCAGCCGGAGTGGCTGCTGCGGAAATGATGCAAGGATTGTGCTTGTGTCAGGCTCAGCGGACCCAACAAGGAAAATCATGATAGAAGATGCCAGAAACAAGATAACAGAACTGATCGAGAGGTTCGACCGCAACTCCGAGGTCTACAGGGGCGGGAACTATAACGAGACCCAGGTGAGGCGCGAGTTCATAGACCCGTTCTTTGATGCCCTCGGCTGGGATGTTGCCAATAAGGCAGGGTACGCCGAGCAGTACAAGGATGTGGTACACGAGGATTCCATAAAGGTCGGGGTTTCGCTAAAGGCTCCGGATTATTCCTTCCGCATAGGAGGGCAGCGCAAGTTCTTCCTTGAGGCAAAGAAGCCGCAAGTAAAGATAAAGGAAGATGTAGGCCCTGCCTACCAGCTCCGGCGTTACGCATGGAGCGCCAAGCTCCCCCTCTCCATAGTCACAGATTTCGAAGAGTTCGCGGTATACGACTGCCGCGTAAAACCTGACCCCGGCGACAAGGTCAGCCTTGGCCGCATTGCTTATTACACCTATGACCAGTATATAGAGAAATTCGATGAGATATACGACACCTTCTCCAAGGAAGCCGTCCTTAAAGGGAGCTTTGACCGGTACATCGAGTCAACAAAGGCAAAGAAAGGGACTGGGGAGGTAGACAGGGAGTTCCTCAAGGAGATAGAAAAGTGGCGGGACTCCCTCGCCAGGAACCTCGCCCTCAGGAACCCTGAGCTTGACATATACGAGCTGAACTTCGCGGTCCAGCACACAATAGACAGGATCATATTCCTCCGTATCTGCGAGGACAGGGTATTGAAGGTTACGGCAGGCTCCAGGCCCTCCTTAACGGCGCAAGCGTATATGAACGACTTTTGCACCTTTTCACCCAGGCGGACAAAAAGTACAACAGCGGCCTCTTCGACTTCAAGGCAGACAGGTTAAGCCATAACCTGAATATAGACGACAAGGTATTAAAGGAGATAATAGAAAACCTCTATTATCCAAAATCCCCTTACGAATTCTCAGTCATAGGCGCGGACATCCTTGGAAACGTATATGAGCAGTTCCTCGGAAAGGTCATAAGGCTCACATCAGGGCATCAGGCAAAGGTAGAGGAGAAGCCGGAGGTAAAGAAGGCAGGCGGCGTCTATTACACCCCGCAGTATATAGTTGAGTATATCGTGAAGAATACGGTGGGGCGATTGGTGGGCGATGGGGTTGGTATAGGGGCGGGGTTTAAACCCGTCCAAAATGATGTCGTAGGGGCGGCCCTGCGTGGCCGCCCTGATTTGACAATGGGGTAACCAGGGACAATAGGGAGGGCAACCACATAGGGTTGCCCCTACAAGGAAAATGACAAAAAATAAATTCAACCCAGACATCCACCACCGTCGTTCCATCCGCCTCAATGATTACGATTATTCCCAGGCCGGTGCGTATTTCGTGACGGTGTGCAATCAAGGCCGGGAATCTTTGTTAGGCGAGGTTATGGATGGCGAAATGATTTTGAATGATGCTGGGAGAATGGCAGAACAATGGTGGCTGGAATTGAATAATAAATTTCCCGACATTGAAACAGATACATTTATGGTAATGCCAAACCATTTACATGGAATAATAATGATTGTGGGGGCGGGTTTGAAACCCACCCAAAACGACACCGTAGGGGCGGCCCTATGTGGCCGCCCTGGTTCTAAAGAAGGACAAACACTCAGGGTTGCCCCTACCTTGGGAACAATCATGGATTGGTATAAAACCATGACGACCAATGAATACATCCGGCACGTCAAACAAGACAATTGGCTACCCTTCCCCGGCAAATTGTGGCAACGGAACTATCACGAACGCGTCATACGAAACGAGGAGGAATTGAACCGCATCAACGAATACATCATGTGTAATCCTGCGTTGTGGGCGGAGGATGAGGACAATCCTGTTAATATTAAAGAATAGGTGATAGACCACGAGGCGACCCGCCGGATCGCCCCTACATATATGAAAAACCTAAACTCCTCCCAACCTCCTCTTTAATAAAGAGGAGGAGTAAAAGAAAGAGGCTTCCCCTCTTTGCTAAAGAGGGGATAAGAGGGGAGTTGATTTTAAGAGGGGGTGCCGAAGGTGGGGGCGTTTGAAGGCAATATGGAGAAGAAGTGAAAAAGACCGGACGATACAGCACATCCAATTTGGTTGAAGACCAGTTCGAGCCAGGATCGAATGGTCGAGTTTTACAAAACCTACTGGGGATTACGAGCAAAAGGGAGATGGATAGAATTGAGACAGCGGCATACATGCATGTTACGGATAAGCTTATTGAGGAGTACGATAGAGGGCATCGTTTCACGTCCTCAGATATATGTTATATGCATAAACAGTGGCTGGGTTCCATCTATAAATGGGCCGGCTGTTATCGCAATGTTATGATGAATAAAAGGGATTTTCCATTCGCATCGCCTGCTTATATCCCAAGGTTGATGGAGGATTTTGAAAGAGATATCCTCCACCAATATACTCCATGTACCTTTGATGCAACAGAAAAGGTGATAGAGGCTCTTGCAACCGTGCATACTAAATTGGTATTAATTCACCCTTTCCGTGAGGGCAACGGTAGGATTGCCCGCTTGCTCTCGGTTTTAATGGCCTTTCAGGCCGAACTTCCATATCTGGATTTTAGTAGTATTCAACGAAAGAAGAAAGAGGAATATTTTGCTGCAGTAAGGGCAGGGCTCGATCGTAATTACAAACCAATGGAAAAGGTCTTTAGCGAGGTGATTTCCCGGACTTCGAAGAAGTATAAACAGAACTGACGTTCTTGGTCTTTTCTTCAATATCTGTTTTTGTTGCAAGCATCACACGTATGCCTTCAATTGCAGATGAAGATGTGACAAATGTTATAAGACCAGCTTTACGTTTTTCAGGGTCTTTCAGGAAAGGGTTGGTTTCACTTAATGGTTTCCTTTGCATAAAGTAATTATACACTAAGAATGTAAGCAATTCATCAATAATTATTAGCGCCAGACAAAGATCACGGACGATCAGATAGCCCGGCTTGTTTAATAGCTTTACGGGTTGATGGAGGAGGAGAGATGGTTCCTGCTTGATTAATCCCCAAAATTATGTAAAATATGATTATCATATTTTAAGGAGACTCTATGGAAAAGATCATTCAGGCCACAGAAGCAGTCCGGCAGTTCTCCGATATATTGAACACTATTAAGTTCAAGGGAGACCATTACATCATCCAAAGGGGCGGAAAGCCTGTAGCCTTTATGGGGCCGGTGGAAGAGGTCAGGAAGGAGCGTACCATCGGGGAACTCAAAACTCTGCTTGACCGACTACCAAGGCTTGGCAAGGAGGCGGAGGGCTTTGAGAAGGATATAGAGGAGATCAGGGGCCACCAGCCAAATCTTCCCGTAGGTGAATCGTGGGAATAATCCTCGACACAGGCATCCTGATTGCTTATGAACGCGGCAACCTGGATATTGACAAGCTTGTAAAAGACAATGCAGATGAACCATTCGGGTTAAGCGCGATAACTGTCTCGGAGCTTTTGCACGGCGTCCACCGGGCCGACTCCGAAAGCAGGAAGCTTAAGAGAGAGGCCTTTGTCCAGAAGGTGATAGATACTTTCCCTATCTATCCGTTCGATATTTCAGCGGCAAGGATATATGCCGACGTCTGGGCAAGCCTTCTTAAAAAAGGCGTTCCCATAGGCGCCCACGACCTGCTAATAGCCGCAACGGCCATATCGCTTGGGTTTTCTGTGGCGACCCATAATGTAAGGGACTTTAATAAGATCAAAGGGCTGACGTTGAAGGTTGTTTAATGGCAGGGGCATCTCCCTCCTAGGTTGTTTATGAGGTTTTGATTGATCCGTAAGATAAGAAAACATTTTTTAAAGCTCTTTTTTGTAGCCATCCTGCTAACTGTGACCATCCTCTTCTTCTTTTTGAGGAGCGACTTTGTGGGGGATAAGGTCTACCATTATACCCTCGCGTACCTTGAAGACAGGCTTAAGAGCAGGGTAGTGATTGGGAAGCCGGAGATCAACTGGCTGCGTGGAGTTATTTATATTAAAGATGTATCCATCAGGCCGGACTTCGGCAGGGAAAAGAAGGAATTTGTCACGGCAAAAGGCGTTCGTATCTCATTTTTACCGTGGTGGAATGTCTTGAAGATGGAGATAGGGATCAGGTCTATTCAGGTAGAGGAACCGACTGTTTATCTCAGGGTTGAAAAAGGGAAGATCTCCAACCTCCCATCCTTTGATTTTTTAAAGGGGGAGAAGGGATTTTTCAGATTTAACCTGAGAGAGGTCGCTATCTCAAATGGGAACGTGGCTTTGAGTTATCCTGAAAAGCCTGCTGAAGTTGCTCTTAGCGGGATAGATATGAAGATAAGGCCTGATATTGATAAGGGGCATTTCGGTTTTCTCCTCGCAAACTCTGAGGCCGATATCATGGTCAAGGAGTTCAACCATAAGATACTATCGCTGAAGGGTGATTTCAGGATCACCCCGGAGAACCTGACAATAATAAACAGCACATTCCTCTTGTCTGAGGGGAATCTCTCTTTGGAAGGTCTTTATCTGGAGTTCGCTACTTCAAGGTGGGAGACAAAGGTTTCATCAGAACTGGATCTTGATGCTGCGAGAAGTATGGCCAGTGGTCAGTGGCCGGTGGTCAGTGAAAAGGTCAAGGATTTGAAAGGTAAAGTCAACCTTTCGGCAGTCATGAAAGGGGACAGGGGCGGTTTTGAAGTCAAGGGACTGGCAAAGGCAGGGGAGATAGAACTGGATGGTTTTAATATAAGGGAGACAACATCAGGCTTTTCAAGCAAGGGAGGATGGGGTTCACTAAAAGAGTCTCCATTTGAGATTGAGCTAAGCTCAAAGATACCGGTAGAACTGGCGAGGCATTATGTCAAGCAGGTTCCAGATATTAAAGGGGTTGCAGATGTCCATATAAAGTGTTCGGTGGCCGGTGGTCAGTGGTCAGTTGAAAAGCAAAAAATAAAGATTGAAGGGGATGTGGCTTCTCAGCGCATTGAAGTGGGAAGAATGCTGATGAACAAGGTCACTGCTAAACTTAAGGCTGACGAGAAAAAGCTACACATAGAAGATTTTACTGCTGACCTGTTGGGTGGAAGTTTGAAGGGCGCCTTAGACTTTGCTCTGACAGATGATAAGAGGTTTAGCGGCCAGGTTACAATCAAGGATATGCAATTTAATGACCTTGGCAAACTCCGTCCATTGAACAATGCTCCCCAGGCAGTGCTTGCCGGTGGGGTTTCAGGGGATGTGACCGTCACAGGAAGCATCTCCCCGGAGTTGACAATTGATGGCGGTTCTACTATGCAGGTCAGGGACCTGGACATCGCCAGCGGCTCATTCTCAACAAAGATCCCGGCCGCCAACCTGAAGACCCGGATATCGTACGCTGGCGGTGTTACAACGATAAAATCCCTGGAGATAGGAACCCCCTCCTCTGCCGCATCGGTTTCAGGAGAGGTGTCTGATGGGAACCTTTCATTGGACATGTATATTAACAGTTCAGACTTAAATGAGCTTACCGGGCATGTAATCAGAGGGGCAGGGAAGGTGAAGGCAAGGGTAAACGGGAATATTCACACCCCCTCTGTGTATGGGAATATTAGTCTTAGTGAGGTGTTCTGGAATGGATACAATGTCGATACAGTTTCCGGGAATATCGGGCTTAAAGAGCAGGCCCTGACATCAACAGGGCTTTTGCTTAGACATGGAAGTTCTGAGATGTTTCTTAAGGGAGAGCTCTCCCTTGCGAAGGAATCTCCATGGTTAAATGCGGTCGTTGAAATGAAAAAAGGACGCCTGGAGGACATTTCTTCTATGACCGGCATAGATCTGCTGGCAAAGGGGAACGTTTCATTGACCGGAAGGTTGAAGGGTGAGATACGGTCGCTCCATGGCGATATTGGCATAGAAGGCTCGGGAATGACTGTTGGGGGCGAAGATATTGATGAATTCAGCCTCACCGGTAGGCTGGAGAAGGGAAGGCTCCTACTGCAAAAGGTCGATATTTCAAAGGGTAACGATAAAGTTGCTATTAATGGAAGTATAGATACCAACGGGGAAATGCATCTGACTCTTTCATCTTCCCCTCTTGTGCTAGGAAATCTCACGTTCGTAAAGAGGAATAAGGTCCCAGTAGACGGTACCCTGGAATTAAAAGGAGATATCTCAGGGAATATGAGAAACCCTTCATTCCATGGATGGGGCGTTTTTAATGATGCAGGGTACCGGAACATAAATCTTGGTAGCGGTACTCTGGAACTGTCTGTATCTGACAGGGTGCTTAATGTATCTGGGCCCCTATTTGGCGTAGATGTAACCGGGGGAATGATGCTTCAGGGGAGCAATCCATTCCATCTGACCTTTGCTGCTAAAGACCTTTCACTAAACTCTTATTTCAAGGGGAATGCCGGCCTCGAAGACCTCACAGGGGTTTTATCAGGGACATTAAAGTCAGAGGGAGAACTTTCCACTCTTAATGAAGTCTCAGCAAAAGGTCAAATATCAAGGCTTCAGGTGGAAAGAGGCCCCTTCCTGTTAGAAAACGGGAAGGATATCGAGGTCGAACTGAGGAATGGTAAGATAATCTTTAACTCCTTTCACTTAAGCGGCAAGGGGACTGAACTCCATACATCCGGGTGGATAGGGATGGACGGGGAAACCAATCTCCTTATCAACGGGAATCTTGACCTCTATCTTTTACAGATATTTACGAAGGCGATAGAAAAAGGAGAAGGTGTCGCTGATGTAAAACTGGCCATCTCAGGGAAACCACCGAAGATAGAAGGAACGCTCGTTGTCAGGGATGGGGTGATAGTGTTCAAGGGTTTTGACCATGTATTTCGTGATATATCAGGTACAGCTGTCCTGAACGGAGAGACACTGACAGTTGAGACCCTTACCGGACAAATCGGGGAAGGGAGCTTCAAGGGGAACGGAATAATAGAGATGGCAGGGATTGCCCTTAAAAGGACAGACTTGCTGTTCGATGTCAGCAGCCTGCGACTTGCCTATCCGAGATGGCTTCCAGGGGAGGTGGAGGGGAGTCTCAGGCTTACCGGGGAGTATCCTTTATTGCTATTAAGCGGCGACATAAATGTTGTCAAGGCGAGGTACAGCGAAAGGGTGGATTGGGCCACACTCCTCCCGTCCTTCAAGCAAAGGTTTAAGGTGCCAGGGACAATAAAGGAAGATGGAGCCGCTTTGAGATTTGATATCAATTTCAAGGCAGACCGTAACCTGATATTCGAGAACAACGTGGGGAAAGGGGAGTTGAAGGGAGCTATCAGGCTGAAGGGGGATACAGGCAGGATCGGGATCGTCGGGAATGTTGAGGTGATGACCGGCAATTTTTTTTACAAGGAACATGAGTTCAAGATAGTCTCCGGCATTATAGAGTTCCCTGATCCCAAAAAGATCGAGGCGGTATTGGATTTTACAGCAGAGGGGAAGGTCAGGGATTATACAATCCAGATCCTGGCGCAGGGGAATATCAAGGACATTAAGGTTACCATGACATCATCACCGCCATTATCGGAGCTTGACATTGCATCCCTTCTCTCAGTTGGTCTTACTTCAAAGGAGTTTATGGCTACAGGGGTGGTGGCGCCGGCCTATGAAGCCGCATCAATCCTTAGCAGAGAGGTCGAGGGAAGGTTCAAGGATTACATTGGTTTTGACCGTTTTCATATAGACCCTTACTACTCCAAGGCTACCGGGACTACGGAACCCAAGCTTACAGTTGGAAAAGATATATCTGATGATGTCCTGGTCATATACTCAAGGAGCCTGTCCGGCGCAGGGGAGCAGGAGGCCCAAGTGGAATATAAACTATACAGGAACCTCTCTGTCATTGGAGGGTGGAGCAGCTTCGGAGCGAGCCAGTCCGGAGACGTAGGGGCTGACATCAAGTACAGGTTTGAATTCAGGTAACAGGGTGTAGTGTGTAGGTGGTAGGGTGTAGCTACCCCCTATGCCCTACCCTCTACACCCAAAAAAATATAAAGGAGTACAAGATGCCGATCGATTTGAAGGAACAGTTTGCGGAGATTGAGAACAAGATAACAGCCTTGCGGAGGCATCTTTGACATAGAGTCCAAGGAGCAACGGCTTATGGAACTGGGTCCTATTATCTCCAGGCCTGGTTTCTGGGATGACAATGAGTCTGCCCAGAAATTCCTGAAGGAACAGACAGGCCTCCAGCAGGCCATTGACGGCTGGAAAAAGTGCAACTCCTCTCTGGACGATGCCAGGGGTCTCTATGAAATGGCTCTTGAAGAAAAGGATGACGGTGTGGCCCTCGATGTGGAGGGGGAGCTTATAAGACTGTCCGACGAGATAAAGGGGATCGAGCTCCGGCGGATGCTCTCAGGCCCTAATGACCACAACAACGCCATCGTTGCCATACATCCTGGTGCAGGCGGTACAGAGTCGCAGGACTGGGCGGAAATGCTTCTGAGGATGTATCTTAGATGGGCAGAAAAAAAGGGGTTCCGTTCGGAAATCATCGATTACCAGGGTGGGGATGAGGCAGGGGTAAAAAGTGCTACCTTTACAGTCTCAGGTGAGTATGCCTTCGGTTTCCTTAAGGCCGAGATTGGCATCCACCGGCTGGTGAGGATTTCTCCATTTGATGCCGCCAAGCGGAGACACACATCCTTTGCCTCGGTCTATGTTTACCCGGAGATTGAGGATGATATAGTGATAGACATCAACGAGGCCGACCTCAAGATAGACACCTACAGGTCAAGCGGGGCCGGGGGACAGAAGGTCAACAAGACAGACTCCGCCATCAGGATAACTCATCTTCCGACAAATATAGTCGTCCAGTGCCAGAACGAGCGTTCCCAGCACAAGAACAAGGCCATGGCCATGAAGATACTGAAAGCCCGGCTTTATGAACAGGAGATGGAAAAAAAGGCCGAGGAGATGGATGCCCTTTATAAGTCCAAGAAGGACATAGCCTGGGGAAGCCAGATCCGCTCTTATGTCCTCCAGCCATACAGGCTTGCCAAGGACCACAGGACAAACTTCGAGTCCGGGAATGTAGATGCCGTGCTGGACGGAGATCTGGATAAGTTTATAGAGGCATATCTCTTGATGGCAGGGGGATAAAATCTGGAATTGCCAATTATATATTGACTTAGGTAATAACTAAAATTATAGTGAAAACAGTATGAGCAATAGAATATCCGGTATCTTAGTTGGATTACTGCTATTTTCGGCCTTTGTAACCGGGTTTCATCATCATCTTGATAATGAGTCCCATGCTAATTGCCTGATTTGTATAGCTTCAAGCCATTCTCCTGCCGTTGCCGATAACGGCAGCAACTTCTTTCATAGAGAAATAGTCTTACCCTTTGAAGCCCCGGAAAAGGTTTTCTATCTATCGCTGCCGGGCAAGGCAACTTCTCCATCCAGGGCGCCGCCCACCGAAGCAGTTCTTTCCTGATAATCAATAAAACTATCAAACACAGAACGCATAGAATAACGCCCCCTCGCTCCCCTTCTTAATTTAAGAGGGTTTATGTCCCGTGGGTAGGATGGGGGGAGTTAAGGTTTTTCGCGTCTCTGCATGTAAATTGGAGGAACCATGAGAATAACGGCACTCCTTTGTCTTTTGTTCCTGCTGATCCCATTTTCTAAATCCTGGGGAGATGACATGGAGCAGAGGATACAGGCATTGGAAAACGCTTCAAATATACAAACTGAGACCATAGAGGAACAGCAGAAAGCCATCGAAGAACTGAAAAAAGGTTCGGATACGGAAAAGCAAAAATCGGCAGGGGTAACCGGTTTGTTTGGCAGTGCGTCCCTTGCCAACCCGAACATATCCCTGATAGTTGATACCTTCTTCTATTCATCTAATCACAATGATGGGGAACTTGAGGCCAGGAGTATTCCAGGCTTTACAAACGCAGGGATTGAAAAGAGAAACGGTTTCAACCTTGAATCTGCAGAGCTATTTATTTATGCCCCGGTTGACCCTTATTTCAATCTCTATGCGACCATACCTGTAACGGAAGATGGGGCGGAGGTGGAAGAGGCATATTTCATCACAACTGCATTGCCAAAAGGGGCTCAGGTAAAGGGCGGAAAGTTCAAGAGCGGTTTTGGCAGGATAAACTCTCAGCATCCGCACGCGTGGGACTTCGCGGATGCACCACTTGCTTACAGGGGCTTCACCGGGGAAGAAGGGATAATAGAAAAGGGGGTGCAACTCACATACCTGCCGGAGTTGCCGTTTTATACGCAACTTGGAGCGGAGGCCCTTCAGGGCGATAATAATCTTTTATTCGGCCAGGATGCAAAGTCCGGCGCCCATACCTTCTCAGCCTTCGCAAAGGCATCATTCGACATGGGAGACTATTCAACCATATTGTTCGGACCTTCTGTTGTTGTCGGGAAGGCAAGGAATTCTTCAATAGCAGACGATAGAGAGTTCGCAGGAGATACAACCCTTTACGACCTGGAATTTACGTATAAGTGGAAGCCATCCAAGGCAAGGTCTTTTACACTGCAAAGCGAGTATTTGTTAAGGAGCCAGGACGGGAATCTGACAGACACAGTTTCTTCAACAGCGGACACTTTGAAGAGGACACAGGATGGAGTTTATCTCCAGGGTATTTATCAGATCGGCAGGTGCCGTGTAGGCGCAAGGTTTGACCGCATGGAGGTATTCAGGGATGATTACAGATTAAGCGGAGCGGACCAAGACTTCGGAGAGAGACCCTGGAGGGCGACAGGAAGTGTTGAGTACAATCTCAGCGAGTTTTCCAGGATTCGGGTTCAGTATAATCACGACAGGTCCGGCAGGGATGGCGTGACCAACAATGAGGTACTGGTGCAGCTCATCTTCGGGATCGGCGCTCATTCAGCTCATCCATTTTAAGGAGAAATATTATGAAAAAGATAGCAATGGTATTTGTTTTATCTTTATACGCAACGTCAGCCCTTGCAAAGGTCAATGTGGTAGCCACACTCCCTTTCATAGGGAGCCTTGCGAAGGAGATCGGCGGTGACAGGATAGATATCACCGTCCTTATAAAATCGAACCAGGACCCCCATTTTGTCGAGGCCAAGCCAAGCATGATCCTTGCCGTGAGGAAGGCCGATATCTTGATATACAACGGTCTTGACCTGGAGATAGGATATCTTCCCGTACTTATTGAATCCTCAAAAAACCCCGCAATACAGCCTGGTAAAGCGGGGAATCTTGATTGTTCCAGGTATGTCGCGCCGATAGAAAGGCTGCCATCCGCTGATAGGAGCATGGGGGACGTTCATCCCCTGGGTAATCCACACTATATCTATTCGCCAAAGAACATATTTCGAGTAGCGGAAGGGATAACTGAGGTCTTGTCTGCTGTGGACTCGGTCAATGCAGTTTTTTATATGGAGAGTTTTGCGGCTTTTAAAGAGAGGTTTAATAAAAAGCAGGCGGAATGGGGAAAGGGGCAGTTAAAGGAGAAAAAGTTTATCGCCTATCACAACATGTTCAGCTACCTGTCTTCCGAGTTCGGTTTCCAGATAAAAGGATACATAGAGGCTAAGCCGGGCATTCCGCCCTCAGCCGGTCACATAGAGGGGTTGATTGAGGCCATGAAGCGTGAAAGACCGGACGCCATAATCATAACCCCGGATGCAGGCAGAAAAGAGACCGAATTCCTTACACAAAAAACCGGAGTGAAAACCATTATACTGCCAAGGGATGTCGGTTCGACGCCTGCTGCAAAGGACTGGTTTTCGCTGATGGATGAGATACTATCTTTGCTGCAATAAAGGAGGAGAGATGGAAGCTTTTAGTTTTCTTATATACCCTTTTCTGGGGTGTGTACTCCTGATCCTGATCCATGCCTATTTCGGGATCCATATACTTGAGAGAGGGGTCATATTCCTGGATCTGTCCATGGCCCAGTTTATAGCACTCGGTATATCGCTCTCTTTTTACATGGGTCATGAGGACTCAGGAAAATATATGTATGGCGTTGCATTCGCCGTTATAGGGGCCTCCATCCTTTCCCTCTCAAGACAGATATCAAGGTTTGTAAACATAGAGGCTTTCATTGGAGTCTTCTACATCTTTTCCCTGGCATCAAGCATATTGATACTCGACAGGACTCCCCATGGCATTGACGAGTTAAAGGCCATCCTTAACGGAAATATTTTGTTCATAACCCAGGCTGAGCTTGTCAAGATGCTTCTTCTTTATTTGACTATAGGAATGGTACACGCAATCTTCAGAAAGAGGTTCTTTTCCCTTACATTTGAAGGAACAGGCGGATACTTCTGGGAATTCCTCTTCTTTCTTAGCTTCGCCCTTGTGCTGGTCAGCTCAGTCTCGATAGCCGGGATTCTTCAGGTATTTTCGTTTCTTGTTATCCCGGCACTCGTTGGAAAACTTTACACTAATGAGCCATTTAAGACACTCCTTATCGGATGGGGAGTCGGGCTTGCTGCAAGCGTCTTTGGCTTGGTTGTATCTTTCAAGATGGACCTGCCGACTGCGCCCCTAATCGTGGCCTCCCTAAGTATAGTTTTCTTCATCCTTTTGACATTAAAGGCCTGGAGGACAAGATGACTGGTAAAAGCAGCTGCTGGTTATGTTTGTCTGAATTTCTTGACTGAGCAACGCTGATGTGATAAAAAGTATTCACAACTGAATAATACCGTATCCGGGTTCCTATTTTGGATTAAAAAGGGAAGTGGGGTGTAAGACCCCCGCGGACCCGCCGCTGTAATCGGGGATGAAACCCACAAATGCCACTGTCTTTACGATGGGAAGGTGTGGGGAGTAGGATGAACCGAGAGCCAGAAGACCTGCCCAATATCTATATGGATACGCCTCACAACCTCTTCGATGGTAAAGAAGGTGAGGGTTAAGCCTGCATTATACTTAATCCCCTGTTTTCCAACGTGAAGACAGGGGATTTTTATTTGTTGTTAGATAATTTGTCCTGTGCATAAAAAGGAGTAATACTTGTGCATAATACCAAGTAAGCTTTCAGTAATGGCAATAATTATCTGTTTGCAACTTGGTATAAATTCAAAGTAGTCTGAAAATAAGTATTCAGGTGCCTGCAGAAGCAGGTGAAAAGGGAATCCCGTGAGAAGCGGGAGCGGTCCGGCCACTGTAAACGGTGACGAACGCTGCATATGCCACTATTCTGACGAATGGAATGGGAAGGCGCAGCTATTAGGAAGACCCGTAAGTCAGGAGACCTGCCTGAATGCAAACAATTCAGCCTTCCAGGGAAAGGTGGTGAATGGGATGGTCTCTTTTATCAGGGGTCCGTGCCTCCTGTTATTGTAGTTTGCTTAGACAAATACAATACAGGAGGAGATTGATGTTTAACAAAAGACTTGTTTTAGCAGGACTGCTTTTGTTCTTTATGGCAGGCAATGCATTTGCGTATAGGCCTTTGGGTACTGAGGATGCAGGGGTTGCCGGGAAAGGTGTCGCCCAGACCGAGATAAGTTGGGACTATTTGAAGTGGAAAAATGATGATATGGAGCAGGTCTTTATGCTCGTCCCGATCTACGGTCTTACGGAAAACCTGGAACTTTCGGCTGAGATACCTTATCTTATCGATAATCCTGATGTGGGAAGTTCGGGGGAAGGGGTCGGCGACATAAATCTTGTTGGTAAATACCTGCTGATACAGGAAGGGGAAAGGAATCCGGCATTTACTGTGAAGGGTGTGGCGAAACTCGACAACGGCGACTACGACAAGGGGCTTGGAAGCGGTGACAAGGATTATTCCATTTTTGCCGTGGCATCGAAGACAATAGGAGATATTACGCTCCACGGCATGGTTGGCTACACATGGGTCGGCGACAAAAAGGATGAGAATCTGCGGGATATAACCCTCTACGGCATAGCCGTTGATTATGCTTTGGCGGAGCCTCTCCATGTCCTTGCCGAAATTAACGGCAACAGGCATCCTGATCAGACAGCAGGAGAGGAAGACCCCAGAAACGCCCTCGCAGGGATAACTTATAAGGTCTCTGACAATCTGACCCTTGATGCTGCTTACAGGTGGGGTCTAAGCGATTCTGTGCCGGACTGGAGCACAACGATGGGTGCTTCGATAACGTACTAATGATACTCTGGTATCATTCTGAGGAGCAAAGCGACGAAGAATCTCGGTTTTACGTAAGCAACAAGCAGATTCTTCGCTTCGCTCAGAATGACATTGTACGGAATTGTCGGAGTAGTATTAAATATCAAATTCATAATCGGAGGAAACGATGAAAAATATACTATTTACGGCCTTTATCGGCCTTATGCTTTTAGCGGCACCTGCCCATGCCATGCATCTCTCTGAGGGGATACTGCCTATGAAGTGGGCTGTTATTTGGTATCTTGTGGCCCTGCCGTTTGTGGCGTATGGTGTTTATAAGGTTAAGGCCATTTCAAAGGAAGACTTATCCATCAAGCCTATGCTCGGTATGATGGGGGCAGCTGTATTTATCATCTCATGCATGCCCGTCCCTGTCCCCACAGCCGGAACATGCTCTCATCCTTGCGGGACAGGGATGGCGGCAATACTTATAGGCCCGGTACTGAGCACCTTTGTGGCATCCATCGCCCTGTTGATACAGGCCCTCTTCCTTGCCCACGGCGGGATAACTACTTGGGGAGCTGACATTGTTTCTATGGGTGTTATAGGCTCTTTCTCTGCCTACCTGACATTTAAGGGGTTGCGGAAGGTTGGTCTTGGTCTCGTACCGGCAGCCTTTGCCGCCGGGGTAATTTCTGACTGGGCCACATATGCCACTACCTCTTTTGAACTTGCCTCTGCATTGCAGGGTAATGAACCGTTCATGAAGCTCTTTTCAACCATACTTATTGCATTCATACCGACCCAACTCCCGCTTGGGATACTTGAGGGGGCTATGACAGCCGGGATGGTGGCCTTTGTGATGAAGAGAAGGCCGGAGATACTGGAGAACCTGGGAGTTATCAAAATGCAAAGTGCAAAGTGCAAAATGCAAAGCGTCGTAGGAACTTTACTACTGATTGCTGTGGCCATAGTTCCTTTGGCTGCATCCGCTGAAGAAGGGAAATGGACAGGTGTGGATGAATCGGTTGTTGAGAAGGTGGCCAAGGAGCATGGCAGGGAGGCATGGGAGCCCTTTATAAATACAGACCAGGGAGATCTCCTTCTCTTTGTATTTCTTGTAGCTGGCGTCATAGGCGGGTTTGTGATGGGGTATTACTGGCGAGGGATTTTTGATAAAAAAATCCCTCGCAATCCCCCTTTAGAGGGGACTGTCCCAGATTTACGGACGAAGCGCAGCGAAGTCGTAGAATCGGGACTGTCCCCGGATCGAGGCTAATATGTTTACCGGAACCTTTTCAGATGTATACGCTAAACGCGACAACTGGCTTACGAGGATGGATGCTAGAATTAAACTGGCCTTTGCTGTAGCCCTCCTATTCCTGAATCTGTTCGGAGGCGCTGTTGTCTCTTTATTCATCTTTGCAGTCGCAATTTCGACCTTGCTTTATCTTCGTATTCCGACAAAAACCCTTTTAATCAGGCTTTTAGAGCCTTTAGGTGTTGCAGGGGTGGTAATCCTTGTGAAGCTCTATTTTATAGGTTGGTCCGGTCTTCCAGAAGGGTTGATGATAGCATCCAGGATACTTGGGGCAGTTTCCTTAATATTACTCTTAAGCATGACCACCCCAGTTGATGCCCTGTTAAAGGCCCTTTCATGGTTTTGGGTCCCCAGGACATGGACAGATGTTGCCCTCCTGACTTATCGCTACATATTTGTCCTCCTTGAGGATGCCTATGTAGTCTACTCTGCCCAACGGATAAGACTCGGGTATCTGGGGATAGGTCGCTCCTTCCAGTCCTTTGGAATCTTGGCAGGAGCCATAGTCATAAGAGCGTATGATCAGGCCATGGCAACCTCCCAGGCCATGAGGCTCAGGGGATACGTAGGATAAGATAACTCCCCCCAGCCCCCTCTTAAGTTAAGAGGGGATTTATGCCCTGCGGGTATGCCGAAGGCGGGGGCGTTATGAATAAAGGATTAACGATGAGCCTGATCGAAGCAAAGAATATGTCTTTCACCTACCCCGACGGGAGCAAGGCGCTGCAGGATGTAAACCTTAAGGTTGAAAAAGGGGAGTTTGTCGGCCTTCTGGCCTCCAATGGTTCAGGGAAGACTACCCTTCTTAGATGCCTGAACAATCTTATCAAGCCCCAGACCGGTGAAGTTTCAATTGACGGGAAAGGTATTGCCGGTCTTCCTCAAAAAATACTTTTCCAGCGGATCGGGATGGTCTTTCAGAACCCAAATGACCAGCTCTTTGCCTCAACCGTTGCAGAAGATGTTGCCTTTGGCCCGTCTAACATGGGCCTGTCAAAGGATGAAGTTAAGAGCAGTGTTGATGAGGCATTGAAGGCTGTGGGTATGGATGACCTTGGGAAGAAATCCATCCACAACCTCTCATTCGGACAGCAGAAGAGGGTATGCATCGCAGGGGCCCTGGCCATGCATCCTGAAGTCCTGTTGCTGGATGAGCCCACAGCTGGTCTTGATCCTATGGGCGAACACAAGATAATGGAGCTTTTGCAGAAGTTAAACAACGAAAGGGGCCTTACCATAGTCATGGCGACCCATATGGTCGATATGGTACCCCTATTCATCGACAGGATATATATACTTAGCCGCGGAAAGGTCCTGAGGGAAGGAACGCCTGAGAAGGTCTTTTCAGACCCTGAGATGATAAAGGATGCAAAGCTGAGGCTCCCGATGATAGCAGAACTTATCGAACTTATGAGGCAGGAAGACGGGATATATTTTGATAGAACACCATTGACCATTGGAGAGGCGAGACGGGAGCTGGTGAAGATGATAACGTTGAGGGAGTTAAAGAAATAATAGTAGGGGCGTATTGCCATACGCCCCTACATAATAAAATTCTATGTCACCAATAAGACCATTACGTCACGGCTATACCACCGGTTCCTGCGCGACTGCTGCCGCTAAGGCTGCCACACTGGCCTTTTTACGGCAGGAAAGCGTGAAAGAGGTAGAGATAACCCTTCCAAAAGGTGAGATGGTTTTATTTAAGGTGCATTCATGCACTTTTAACAAGGAATCTTCCAGATGTTCTGTTATAAAGGATGGGGGAGATGATCCTGATGTGACGAATGGTGAAGAAATAGTGGCCGAGGTTTTTATCTCGGCGAATCAGGAGATAGCTCAAACTCCCCCCAACCCCCTCTTTACTAAAGAGGGGGTGCCAAAGGCGGGGGAGTTGTCTGTCGTCGAATCAGGACTCTCTCCGGTCGGGAAAAAAGCCTTCGAGTTCAGTGTTCATAATTCACAGGTCATTGTTTACGGTGGCAGAGGAGTTGGAGTTATTACAAAACCTGGGCTGGCCCTGCCTGTTGGTGAACCTGCCATTAACCCCGTTCCAAGAAAGATGATACAACAGGCGGTTGAAGAGGCGATTAGCGGTATGCAATACGCCCCTACAAATGTCATGGTTATCATCTCCGTCCCTGATGGCGAGATGATTGCCAAGGGCACACTCAACAAACGCCTTGGGATAATGGGCGGGATCTCTATACTTGGGACAACCGGTATTGTAAAGCCGATATCCACCAAGGCCTGGGCTGACACCATAAGCGTTGCCCTGGATGTTGCCAAGGCTGCCGGACTTGAAGAGGTTGTATTGACCACGGGTCGGACCAGCGAGAAAGTCGCGATGGAGAGGTTAAAACTCCCGCCGGAGGCTTATATCCAGATGGGTGACCATGTTGGCTATTCCCTCAGAGAGTGCGTAAAAAAACGGTTCAAGATGGTCACCATTGCCGGACAATTTGGGAAGTTTACCAAGATAGCATCAGGAGAGTTTGAGACAAACGTCAGGGACTCAACTCTGGAGCTTAAGACGCTGTCCGATATTATCCTTCAATCATTATCATCCCATCAGATTGATCCTACAAGGGCTGAAAAAGTGGCTCAGCTGGTAAAGAGCGCAAACACGGCCCGTCAGGCCTATTTCATCATAAGAGATGAAGGGATGGAGGAGATCATAGAGGCCGTGTGCATGAAGGTTTGTGAAAATTCAGTGAACTTTATCAAGGCAGATACCCTTGAGTCCATAAATGTTGACTGCATATTGGTCGGATACGAAGGGGAGATAGTCTTTGCGATCTAATATCCACATAATAGGGGTCGGTGTCGAGGGCCGTGAAAGTCTTTCTCAAAAGGCCCTTAAAGTTCTTGAATCTGCCGGTCTTCTGATAGGCGGAGAGCGACATCTTGATGAGTTCCCTGAATTCAAGGGTGAACGGTTTGTCCTGAAGGCGAATTTGAAGGAGATGCTTGAGGTTATAATAAGTTCCGGGGACAGTCCCGATTCTACAACTCCCCCCAACCCCCTCTTTAGTAAAGAGGGGGTGCCAATAGGCGGGAGAGTTGTCGTCCTTGCCTCCGGCGATCCAGGCCTCTTCGGCATTGCCGATTACCTGATAAGGAACCTTGGGCAAGATGCAGTTGAGATAACACCAAATGTCAGCGCCATGCAGTGGGCCTTTGCAAAGGCAAAAGTAAGCTGGAACGATGCACGGATTGTCAGCAGCCACGGACGAGGGATGGACAAGATTTTAGAAGCTGCAGGAGATGCAGAAAAGATTGGAATATTCACAAGCAACGGGGATGAGCCTTCTGAGATTGCAGAACTACTCATTGATAATGGATTGAACAGTTTTACTGCATACATATGTGAAGACCTGGGTATGGAGACTGAAAAAGTCCTGGAGATGCAGCTTTCGGACGTATCAGGTAAGTCATTTGCTGCGTTGAATGTGATGGTACTTGTAAGGCAGGGGTCAGGGGGCAGGGGTCAGGGAGCAGAAGAAAATAAAAAAATCATCCCTCATCCCTCATCCCTCATCCCTATTCTCGGTCTTCCCGACTCCGAATTCGCCCATTCCAAAGGCCTCATAACCAAGGAGGAGGTTCGGGCCGTCAGCCTTGCAAAGCTGAGAATGAGGAATGACAGCATTGTCTGGGATATCGGAGCCGGTTCCGGCTCTGTGGGTATCGAGGCGGCAAGGCTTTGCAGGGATGGAAAGGTCTTTGCCATAGAAAAGGAACCGGAGAGGGTAGCTCATATCTACGAGAATATAAAGAAGTTTGGCATTGCAAACATGATCGTTCTGGAAGGAAAAGCGCCGGAAGGTCTTGACGGTTTATCAGACCCTGACGCTGTCTTTATCGGGGGAAGCGGAGGAAATCTCTCTGATATCCTTGATGTTGTCAAAGGGAGGCTACGGCCTTCAGGTCGGATAGTCATAAACGCCATAACTCTTGAGACCCTTCATGAGGCCACGACTGGTCTGAAAGATAGAGGGTTTGATGTAGATGTTGTAAGCCTGAACATTGCAAGAAGCAAGGACCTGATAGGGATGAAGATGTTCGAGGCGGAGAATCCGGTATTTATAATAATAGGCGAAAGGAGTAAGGGGACTGTCCCAGATTTACGGACGAGCGCAGCGAAGTCGTAGAATCGGGGCTGTCCCCAATATAGCGTGAAAAAATTAGGCAAATTATACGGTATTGGTGTTGGTCCAGGAGACCCGGAACTTTTGACCCTCAAGGCTGTGAGGGTGCTTGGAGAAGCCGAAGTTGTTGCCATTCCAAAATCCAAGGAGGAGTCGTATAGCATCGCCCTTTCAATCGTGAAAGGCGCCGTGGACCTTTCAAAAAAAGAAACCCTTGAACTCATGTTCCCCATGACCAAGGACAAAGAGGTCCTCAGGAAGGCAAGGGAAGAGGCTGCGGCGGCTATATGCGAAAGGCTTAAGGGAGGGAAGGATGTTGCATGCATAACCCTGGGAGATCCAATGTTCTACAGCACCTTCAGCTATTTGATCCCTCTGCTCAGGGCAAGGGTTCCAGGGATAGAAATAGAGATAGTTCCGGGTATCTCATCCGTCATGGCTTCGGCTGCAATGACCGTTACACCGCTCACGGAAGCGGATGAAAGGCTGGCGGTGATACCGGCAACATATGAGCAGGAAAAATTGAGAGACATACTTAGGGAGTTTGATACAGTTGTGCTTATGAAGGTGAACAGGGTATTCGATAAGGTACTTGGACTGTTGGAAGAGCTAGGCTTGAAGGAAAAGGCTGTGTTCATCGAGAGATGCGGCGGCGAAAACCAGAGGGTTGTTCGAGATTTAGACAGTTTGAAGGGCGAGAAGCTGGATTATCTCTCAATGGTGATAGTCAAGAGAGGTAATCTTGAGCAATAGCATTACATCAGTATTTTTTATCGGTGCAGGCCCCGGCGACCCGGAGCTTATTACAGTCAAGGGGATGAAGGCGATTCAACAGGCTGATATTGTTATATATGCCGGCTCCCTTGTCAGCGAAAAAATACTTGGTTATGCCAAAGAGGGTGTGGAGATACATAACAGCGCCTCCATGAACCTTGAAGAGACCACGAAGGTCATAATTGACGGAGTGAAGGCCGGAAAGGCGGTTGCCCGTGTTCATACCGGTGATCCATCCCTTTATGGGGCGATACTGGAGCAGATAGCTCCGCTGGAAAAAGCAGGGATTTCTTATGAGATAATCCCCGGCGTCTCATCTGCGTTTGCCTCGGCTGCGTATCTTAAGGCTGAGCTTACCTTGCCTGAAGTCTCGCAGACCGTTATATTTACGAGGGTCGAGGGAAGGACTCCGGTCCCTGAAAAAGAACGACTTTCCGAGTTGGCAAAGCACAGGGCCACTATCTGTATTTTCTTAAGTGTAGGGATGATCGACAAGGTGGTCGCGGAACTTTTGCAAGGATACCCTGAAGATACGCCAGTGGCCGTTGTTGAGCGAGCATCATGGCCTGATGAAAGAGCGATTACCGGAACCTTGAAGGACATAGCCCGGAAGGTCAAGGATGCCGGAATCAAGAGGCAGGCTATGATTATTGTAGGGGATGTTTTAAAATCAGCGGTCAGCGGTCAGCGGTCAGCGGTCAGGGCTAAGTCGAAACTTTACGATAAAGAGTTTGGACACGAGTACAGAAAATGAATATATACGGTGAGATTATAGGCGTTATTATAATTTTAGATTTTCTCTGCGTCTCTGCGCCTCCGCGGTGGATAATTATATGAAGACCGCCATAATCACCCTTACTAAGGGCAGCGTGGAGCTTGGTCTCGGACTTCATGAGAGGTTGATGGATTCCGAGCTTTTTGTCCCTGAGAAGCACAGGGATATGGCCGACGGAAAGGGTATCACCTTTACCGAGATAACGGATGTTGCGGAGAAGGCCTTTTCCGAATATGACGGACTGGTCTTCATCATGGCGACAGGAATTGTTGTAAGGGTCATTGCTCCATTTATAAAAGGGAAGGACATGGACCCTGCTGTCGTTGTCATGGATGAAGCCGGAAAGTTTGCTATATCTCTTTTGTCAGGGCATTTGGGCGGGGCCAATGAACTGGCCGGAGAGGTAGCCGGACTTACAGGAGCTACACCTGTCATTACGACTGCGACGGATGTTTGCAATAAGCCGTGTGCAGAGGGTATCGCCAGGGAACTGGATTGCGAGATAGAGAACGTTGCAAGGATAAAGAAGGTCAACAGCGCGTTTCTGCATGACGAGAAGGTGGCTATAAACCTCCCAGCAGGAGAGAGGGAGGCCATTGCCGGTTGTGGTAACTTTATTTTTTTTGGCACTTTGCAGGGGCTTCTTGCTTCAGAATGCACTGCCCGCATCGCTGTAACCAACAGGCTGACGCCTGATATTCTTGGGAACTGTCTTGTCTTCAGGCCGATGAATCTTGTTGTCGGTATCGGATGCAACAGGAACACATCCGCAGAGGAGATAGAAGATGTGGCATTTAAGGTTTTGAAGGATGCCGGGCTTTCTCAAATGAGTATACGGAATCTGGCTACTATAGATGTTAAAAGGGATGAGGACGGGATCCTAAAATTTGCTGAGAAGTATGGCCTTACGATAGATTTTTTTAATAAAGAAGAGCTGGAAGAAACAAAGCTGGTGACTCCCCCTTCACTGCATGTCATAGATGCAGTGGGAGTCGGCGGCGTGTGCGAGCCTGCTGCCATGCTGAGTGCAAAGGTTTCAACGCTATTGGTAAACAAAGTAAAGTCTGGGAATGTAACGGTGGCAGTGGCAGAAATGGAGGGGACTGTCCCAGATTTACGGACGGAGCAAAGCGGAGTCGTAGAATCGGGACTGTCCCCGAAAAAGGGAGGCTATTTTTGAAAGGTAAAATATTTGTTGTCGGCATCGGCCCCGGAAGTGCGGAGCATTTGACACAGAGGGCCAGGACCGCACTGTATGAGGCCGACGTAATTGTTGGATATAAAACTTATGTAAACCTGATAAAGTGCATTGTGGGCGGCAAGGAGATTGTATCTACCGGCATGACTGAGGAAGTGGAGCGCTGCAAGGCCGCCATTGAATTGGCAGAGAATGGTAAGAAGGTCGCCGTCATATCCAGTGGTGATGCGGGGATATATGGGATGGCGGGACTGATATATGAATTAGTGGCCAATAAGGGGACTGTCCCAGATTTACGGACATCGCCCCGCTCCGTCGTAGAATCGGGACTGTCCCCGACTTTAACCGTTCACGATATTGAGATCATCCCAGGCGTCTCAGCCCTTAATGCAGCCGCGGCAGTCCTTGGCGCGCCGTTAATGCATGACTTCGCTGCAATTTCTCTATCTGATCTCCTTACGCCCTGGGAAGTCATTCAGAAAAGGATTGAGTCTGCTGCAATGGCCGATTTTGTTATCTGCATATATAATCCAAAGTCATCCGGGAGGGTCGAACAGATAAGGATTGCACGGGACTTAATCTCAAGACACAGGAAGCCTGATACCCCTGTGGGGATAGTTAAAAATGCCATGAGGGATGGACAGAAGGTTTTGCTTACTACCCTTTCTGATATGCTTAACCATGATATAGACATGCTTACAACGATTATAATCGGCAATTCCACGACGTACATGGTCGACAGTGTGATGGTGACGCCGAGGGGATATAAGATAGGCGAAGAGTGAGAATCAACGGTTAGGAGTTGTTATTGATGAAGGTCGCAGTTATAGGTGGAGGCCCGGCTGGCGCTATGGCGGCGATGACGCTGGCGAAGGCAGGGGTTGAGACATATTTGATAGAGAAAGACCTCAATGGCGACAAGCCTTGCGGAGGAGGTATTCCGTGTGGCGCCCTAAGGGCGTTTGACATCCCTGATTACCTCTTTGAGAGAAAGGTTTCTAAGGTAGGGATCATTGCACCATCAGGGGATGAGGTTGTCGCAGACCTTGGAGACGGATATGTCGGGATGGTTGATAGGGCCAGGTTCGATCCATATCTCAGGGAGAGGGCCGTTCAGGCCGGGGCAAGACTTATAGAAAGGGTTTTTACCGGTTTCTCCAAGAAAGAATCAACTCCCCCTCGCCCCCTCTTTATCAAAGAGGAGGAAATTAAGGTCATTTTCAAGCAGGGAGAGAAAGAGGACTCCATCGGAGTGGATGCCGTTATTGCGGCTGATGGGGTCAATTCAACCGTTGCAAAACAGGTTGGGGCCGAAAGGCCGCAGGTATACCTCACGGTACAAGAGAAGGTACAGTTGACTGGAGAGGCAAAAAAATTATATGAGGACCGCTGCGAATTCTGGTATGGGGCAGATATTTCTCCGAATTTCTACGGTTGGGTCTTTCCCAAGAAAGAGTTCGCCACCATTGGAACAGGGACATATCTTGATGACGGTAAGAATCTGAAGGGGTATTTGGGAAGGTTCAAGGAAAGACTTGGGGCAAGGATAAGCGATGCAAAGGTGCTGAAGAGGCAGTCTTATGTCCTGCCTATGGGGCCGATAAAGAAAAAGGTCTATGGGAATATCCTTCTGGTGGGAGATGCCGCAGGGACGGTCATGCCAGTGTCCGGAGAGGGCATTTATTACAGCATCATGAGCGGGAATTTGGCCGCGGAGGCTGTGATAAAAGGGGATTTTGCTTCTTATGAAAGGGAGTGGAAAAGGGTTTACGGTTCACAGTTCAGGCTGATGTCACTTCTTCGCCAATGGCTCTATAGAGATGACAAGTGGCGGGAGAGGCTCGTCAGGATACATGAAGACAAGGATGTCCAAGAAAGAACTCTTGCCCTGTGGCTGGACAAAGAAAGGAAATATCCAATATACAGCATATACTGGAAGATATTAAGGAGTCTGCTGAGGCATGGCTAAATCGATAATGGTTCAGGGTACCGGCTCTCATGTGGGGAAGAGCATTATAACTGCCGGGCTCTGCAGGATATTTAAGAATATGGGATATAAAGTCGCCCCGTTCAAGGCCCAGAATATGGCGCTTAATTCAGCCGTGGCTAAGGAAGGCGGGGAGATAGGCCGCGCCCAGGCCATACAGGCGGAGGCCTGCGGGGTTGAGCCGTCGATCCATATGAATCCGGTTCTTCTTAAGCCAAACAGTGATATGGGTTCCCAGGTGATAATCCACGGAAAGGTTATCGGGAATATGAAGGCAAGGGAGTACTATGCCTACAAAAAGAAGGCTTGGGAGGCTGTCTGCGAAAGCTACAGTAAACTTTCAGGAGAATTTGATTTGATTGTAATTGAAGGGGCAGGTTCACCTGCGGAGGTGAACCTTAAGGAGAACGACATCGTAAATATGAAGGTGGCGGAGATGGCCGGGGCAAAGGTGCTTCTGGTCTCTGACATAGACAGAGGCGGTGTTTTTGCCGCGCTGATTGGTACTATGGAGTTACTGACGCAATCCGAAAGGAAGATGGTCTGCGGTTTTATCATTAACAAGTTTAGAGGTGACAAAACCCTGCTTGAGCCGGGGCTTGATTTTATCGAGAAAAGGACAGGGGTGCCGGTTCTTGGTGTTGTTCCGTATCTTAGGGATATGGTGATTGGGGAAGAGGACAGTGTTGGACTTGATAATAGGAAGGTAGGGGCGTATTGCGATACGCCCCTACAAAACCGGCCCATAAAAATCGGCATCATCCAGCTCCCGCATATCTCAAACTACACCGATTTTGATTCACTTCAAAGAGAACCGGATGTCGAGCTAAGGTATATACAACGGCCTGAAGAGGTTGATGGACTTGATCTGGTGATAATCCCCGGCAGCAAGAACACCATTGACGACCTTCTTTTCCTCAAAAAGACAGGCCTGGCAGAGGCTATCGATAAGCATTACAGAGATGGCAGGCACCTTGTGGGCATCTGCGGAGGGTACCAGATCCTTGGCCTTAAGGTCTCCGACCCTCATGGAGTTGAGACAGATGGAGTTTCTGAGGAAGGCCTGGGGCTTCTCCCGATAGAGACGGTTTTATTGAAAGATAAAGTCACCGCAAATATTGAGGCGGTCGGCAGTCAGCAGTCAGCGGCCAGCTTGAAAGGATACGAGATTCATATGGGCGAATCCATGATAGTTGGGGATGCGAAACCTTTGTTTGTTATACGAAAGAGAAACAGCGGCGCTGTTGAGATGCCCGACGGTGCTATAACAAAAGACGGCAGATGCTGGGGGACATACATCCACGGGGTATTTGACAATGATGGGTTCAGAAGGGATTTCCTTAATGGCATAAGAAAAGACAAGGGGTTGGATGCTGTAAAGGGATTGATTAATAAGGATGACGGTTTTGATCAACTGGCCGCTGTTTTAATAGAAAATCTCGATGTAGAACGTATCTTAAAACTTACAGAAGACTGGAGAGTACGCCTTGGATCAGAAGCAGGAACAAGTCAAACAATCGAATCTGGATATAGCGCTTAAACTGGCGAAAGAGCAGTTTGCAAAGAGAGACCCGAAAGATATGGCTGAGAGAGCCGGGGGAGAACACGAGTCCGCCAGCTGTTCCAACTCCCTGATCTCTCTGCGACTGCTTGGGCAGGAGTATACCCTGGTCCATCCCGATGGCGGGATTGAATCTCCAGACCATCACCAGGTTGGCCTCGTGGCCCACGTACTCCTGCTTCATTACCTCATTTACGCCTCCGACAAACCTCTAAGCAATGAACTGTCTTCTTACAAGGATATCCCCGGAGGAGATAAATATTTCAGTGTCTTCAAGAAGCGGGTAGAGATGCCTCTGCTCAATGCCTATGGCGATAACCCCGAAGGGTTCGAGAAGGCTTGCGAAGGATCAGGTGGCTTAGAGGTCACAATGGGCGATCTTGCATATCAATTTCAGGCCTTTCCGAATATCCCGATTACCTACATCTACTGGAAGGGGGATGAAGAGTTTCCTGCGTCAGTCCAGGTCCTTTTTGATTCGTCTATTAAGGACTACCTTCCTCTGGAAGATATAGTCTTCCTCTCAGAGATGCTTTCCTGGAAGCTGGCAAGATATCAGCAATGAGTGATGAGTGATGAGCAATGAGCAATGAGTTTTCAGTCTTCAGCCCTCAGCCTTCAGCCAGTCTTGTCCTCTGTGCATTCTTCCTCGATCTGCTGCTGGGTGATCCCAGATGGTTCCCGCATCCGGTTGTTTTGATTGGGAGAGGTATATCTTTAGGAGAGGGAACATTAAGAAGGCTTGCAAAGTTCAAGACTGCTGAACTTCTTGCCGGGGCGATGTTGGCGGTCGTAATTCCTGTTTCTGCCTTCGTTGCAGTTGATTTTATAATCAAATTAACATCCCATCTCCATCAATGGACAGGATGGTTTGCAGCCGTCTTTTTTGGATATACGACTATTGCAGCAAAAAGCCTATACCAAGAACCGTTGAAGGTTGCAGCAATGCTTGACGCCAAGAATCTGGATGGTGCAAGAAATGAACTCTCCTGTCTCGTTGGCCGGGACACCAGCAGCCTCGACGAAAAAGGGATAACGAGGGCTTTGCTAGAGACAGTAGCGGAGAATACATCTGACGGGGTAATTGCTCCTCTCTTCTATCTGGCTATAGGCGGCCCTCCGCTGGCGATGGCATATAAGGCCATAAACACCCTCGATTCCATGGTCGGGTATAAAAACGAGAAGTATCTTTATTTCGGCAGGGCCTCTGCAAGGCTTGATGATATTGCTAACTATATCCCGGCAAGGATAACGGCAATCCTGTTAGCTGTTGCCGCGTTCATATTGCGCAAGGACTGGAGAAGGGCATGGAGGATAACATTAAGGGACAGTGGGAACCATCCGAGCCCCAACTCCGGATACCCGGAAGCAGCAGTTGCCGGAGCACTCGGAAGGCGGCTCGGAGGACTTTCGTATTACGGCGGCATGCCGAGCAATAAGCCTTTTATAGGTGATGATGCTGGAGAGTTTCAGGTTAGAGATGTGAGAGAGGCAGGAAGGCTCATGCTTATGACATCGGCATTGATGGTACTGATATCAATTGTTGTTTTATCAATCTGGGGACAGAGATGCGTATAAACCACATCCACGGCGGGAATATAAGAGAGGTTGCGAGAAGGTACGGTCTGAGACCGGAAGACATTATAGACTTCAGCGCCAGCATAAATCCTCTGGGAATGTCTGAAAGGGCCAGGAAGGCTATTATTGAAGGGGTTGACTCGATTCTCCACTACCCTGAGCAGTTTGCAGAAGCCCTCACCTCAGAAGCGGCCAGGTTTTACGGCGTTCCGAATTACTGTTTGATTGCAGGTAACGGCTCTACTGAGCTTGTTTATCTTGTTCCCAGGGCATTCAAGCCCAAAAAGGCCCTTATTGTCAACCCTACCTTCAGCGAATATAAAAACGCCCTTAAGATCGCCGGATGCGGCATAGATTATTTTCTCATGCTTGAGGAAGACGGGTTCAGGCTGAGAGTTGATCCTCTGATGCGTGTTTTAAAAGGAAGATACGATATCCTGTATATCTGCAATCCAGGAAACCCAACGGGGGCATTAATCCCAAAAAGCGATATCCTTGAAATAGTTGATACGGCCTTGAATCATGATACGTTATGCATAGTGGATGAGGCTTTTATCGATTTTGCCGAGATGGAGTCAGTCAAAAGAGAAGCGGTGGAGAGGTCTAATCTTATAGTTCTCAGGTCTCTGACCAAGTTCTTCGGAATCCCTGGCCTTAGGATAGGCTTTGCGGTAGGAAATAAGGAGAGGATCGGGGAGATGACAGTTTACAAGGAACCTTGGAGCGTCAATGCTCTTGGGTCTATTGCGGGCATTGAAGGGTTAGGTGATACTGAGTACATCGAAGAGAGCAGAAGATACGTGGAAAAGGAGCGGGATCATCTTTTTTCTGCATTGAAGGGGATTCAAGGGCTTACGCCCTTCCCTTCCTCTGCGAACTACATCCTTCTTAAGATTAATAAGGATGGGGTGGATGCTGATACTCTTGCGGCAACCCTTGCAAAGGAAGGGATACTTATCAGATCATGTTCCTCCTTTGATGGGCTTGGAAATAGATTTTTCAGGATTGCGGTCAGAAACAGAGAAGAGAATGAAAGGCTGGTTAAACTCCTGACAGCGTCATAAATTTGTGTTGACAAAAGAGAGCCTTTATACAAAAATAGCGTCTAAATGTAGTCAGGTGGTTCCAAATTACTGGAACCTAAATAGGGAATACCGTGGCCTGCTAAAAGCAGGGAATCGGAAGCTGCCCCCGCAACTGTAAACGGAGACGAAACCCACACCAGCCACTATCCTTAAACAGGATGGGAAGGCGTGGGGATTAGGACGACCCGTAAGCCAGGAGACCTGCCTGATTCTGAGTTCTCGCCGCCTTTCGTGGGGAAGGGTTTGGGAGATATCCCTTCATTGGATATTTGCCTTTTAACCCCCAACCTCTCGATAGGTTGGGGGTTTTTTATTTTAAGGGGACTGTCCCAGATATTCGGGGAAAAGATGAAAAAGGGATTGATACATATTTACACAGGCGAAGGGAAAGGAAAGACCACTGCGTCCATAGGTCTTGCCATAAGGGCTGCCGGTCAGGGGCTGAATGTCCTTCTTGTCCAGTTCTTCAAGTCGGACAAGGATTCTTCCGGGGAGCTTAATATCATCAGAGAGCGGATCCCTGAGATAGAGATGATAAGGATGAATGAAAGGCATCCCCTTTTCAAAAAGGAGGAGAGCCCCGGAAAGATAAAGGACTCAGTGGAGGAGACCTTCAGGGAGGCAGTGGATAAAGCTCTTCACGGTGATTATGATTTACTGATAATGGATGAGATACACAGCGCGGTGGCCGGGAACTGGCTCTCGGTGGATGAGGTCATAGGTTTCCTGAAGCATAAACCAGAGAAGCTTGAAGTGGTCATGACAGGACGCAAGGCCCATGAACGGTTGATTGAAATGGCCGATTATGTCACAGAGATGAATATGCAGAGACACCCCTATGAAAAAGGGGTAACGGCGAGGAAGGGGATTGAATACTAAAAGACAGGGGTCAGGGGTCAGAGAGGGGACTGTCCCAGATTTACGGACGGAGTGCAACGAAGTCGTAGAATCGGGACCGTCCCCGGCTAAGCTTATCTTCATCACAGGCGGCGCCCGTTCTGGAAAGAGCGCATTTGCCTTGAAGATGGCAAATTCGATTACCCCCCCTCAATCCCCCCCTTGGCAAGGGGGGGACGAAAGGGGGGGTAGAAAATGTTATCTTGCAACAGCGCAGGCCCTTGACTCTGAGATGGGGGAGAGGATAGCAAAGCACAAGGCGGAGCGTGGAAACGACTGGGAGTGTATAGAAGAGCCTTTACAGGTTGCTGAGAAGATAGAAGAGGTCAAAGATAGATACGATGTAATCATGTTTGACTGCCTGACATTATGGGTGTCGAACCTGATGCATGCCCGATCTATTCCCCCGCCCCTTGAGGGAGAGGCCTGTCCTGAGAGCCGTTCATTCCTTCGACAAGCTCAGGACGAACGGCATCGAAGGGGTCAGGGCCTCGAAGAGGTTCTCGCACCCGGAGGGTGTGAGGGGGGGCTTAGGGAAGAATTTGCATCGCTTATTTGTACATGTAAGGGTTCGGGTTCAACTGTCATAGTTGTTTCCAACGAAGTCGGCTTAGGGATTGTCCCTGACAATCAACTTGCAAGAGAGTTTAGAGACATAGCCGGGACGGCAAATCAGCTATTCGCAAAGGCAGCCGATGAGGCGTATTTTGTAGTTTCAGGGATACCGATGAGATTAAAATAAATATATTTCTGGAGGTCTAAATGTCTTTACTTGAACAAACACTGAAAAAGATCCAACCGATTGACCAGTCGTATTACGACAAGGCCCAGGCAAAACTTGACATGCTCACAAAGCCGCAAGGGTCTCTTGGAAGGCTTGAGGAGTTTGCAAGGCGGTATTCTGCCATAAAGCAAGACCTGACCCCAAAGATAGGAAAGAAGGCTGTTTTTACCTTTGCAGGAGACCACGGAGTAGCGGATGAAGGGGTCTCTGCCTTCCCGAAGGAGGTCACTCCCCAGATGGTCTTAAACTTCATCCGTGGCGGGGCGGGGATAAATGTGATTGCAAGGCATATGGGCGGTGATGTGATTGTAGTTGACGTTGGGGTTGACTACGAGTTCACTGAAGAGCTGCATGGAAGCAACGAGTTCATCAAGAGGAAGGTGGCCAGGGGCACAAAGAACATGGTAAAAGGTCCGGCTATGTCTAAGGAAGAGGCGGTAAAGGCCATTGAGGTAGGAATTGACGTTGCCAATGAATATGCTGCAAAGGGTTACGATATATTCGGCACAGGTGACATGGGTATTGCCAATACAACGCCGTCGTCAGCAATAGTGGCAGCCATAACCGGGAAACCTGTGGAAACAGTTACAGGGCGCGGAACTGGGATAGACGACAAATCTTTCTATAAAAAGGTGACCGTCATAAAAAAGGCGTTGGATATTAATAAGCCCAATTCCAAAGACGCCCTTGACATCCTTGCAAAGGTCGGCGGACTTGAGATAGCAGGTATTGCCGGGCTCATAATAGGAGGGGCGGCAAACCGGATTCCTGTTGTAGTTGACGGTTTCATATCAACTGCCGGAGCGCTTATAGCTACAGAGCTTGAACCCAAGATAAAGGATTTCATCTTTATGGCCCATAAGTCAGTTGAAGTCGGTCATCAGGTTATGCTTGACTGGATCGGGCAAAAGCCATTTGTTGACCTGAATCTCAGGCTTGGTGAAGGGACAGGGGCGGCAATTGGTATATCGCTGATCGAATGCGGCGTAAAAATAATGACCGAGATGGCTACATTTGCTGATGCGGGAGTCTCAGAGAGCCACTCTTAAAAAAATATACCGCTGAGGCGCAGAGACGCTGAGTAATCCCTAATCTAAAAGGGATGAAATGAAATTAAGATTTTCTCTGCGACCTCTGCGTTCTCTGCGGTGAAAAATATTGTTAAAACAGTTCGTAACAGCTTGGCAGTTTTTGACCATCATTCCCATTAACCGAAGGTTAGAGGTTTCTTCCGAATCCCTGGGAAAGAGCATGGCATTGTTTCCACTCGTCGGCCTTGTCCTTGGCCTTTTTATAGCAGTTCTAGATATTGCTTATTCAAGGCTCTTTCAAGCCAACTTTTCTTCAGCCCTCCTTCTCGTCTCTTATATTGCCATGTACGGCGGTTTCCATCTGGACGGCCTTGTAGACACAGTGGACGGCCTGGTTGGTGGACGGGATAGAGAGCATGCCCTTAAGATAATGAAGGAGAGCACTATTGGGGCAATAGGGCTTGTGACCCTCGTTCTCCTCCTCCTCCTGAAATATGCCGCCATCGGCTCTCTAAGTGGAGATGCAAGGATTGGAGGCCTCATTCTGATGCCTGTGATAGGAAGATGGACAGCGGTCATCATGGTTTATGGCTCAAGATACGCTCGTGAAGGAGCGGGCCTTGGAAAGCCTTTTACAGAATACGTCACAAAAAGGGAGGTTGTTGTTGCCAGCCTCCTTACGATTGTTATATCATGGTTTACACTCAAAGATATCGGCCTGCTGATCATCCTTGCAACCATCCTCCTGGGGCTCGGAATGAAACAATTTTTTAAGAATAAAATAGGTGGAATAACCGGGGATATATTGGGGTTTGGCGGTGAGTCAAGCGAACTGCTGATATTAATGATCTGTGTGATTAAGGTATAGTATGGACGACAGGGCAACAAGGCTTTTTCTCGTCAGACACGGTGAGGTTACCAATCATAGGGGAGAATTTCGTTATAACGGCCACATTGATATAGATTTGACTGAACGAGGCCTTTCTCAGATGAAGGTTGTGGCTCATAGGCTGAGTGATGAGCCGATAAAAGGGATTTACTCCAGTGATCTGATAAGGACAATCAGAGGAGCGGAAGCTATTGCCAACAGGCACGGGATATCCCCTGTAGCTGATGCTAGGCTGAAGGAGGTCGCAGCAGGAAGGTGGGAAGGGCTAACCTTCAATGAGGTCCACGAACGCTTTCCTGATGAGTCCCATGTCAGGTTTGAAGACCTGGTCAATTATAGAATTAAAGAGGGCGGGGAATCCCTCCGGGATGTGGCGGCAAGGGTTATCCCTGCGCTGAATGAGATAGTTTCAAGACACAGGGGTGAAAATGCAGTTATTGTAGCCCACGGCGGAGTGAACCGCGTCATCCTCTGCCACGCCCTTAACCTCCCTCTTGAAAACTTCTTCAGGTTGGAGCAGGATTATGGATGCCTGAATATAATAGATTTTTTTGACGGGACGGCGGTGGTAAGACTGGTGAACGGGGTTATTTGAAAAACGTGGTGAGTTTCACCCATCCTTGTATCTTACACGATAGATAGCGTATAAATAACATGGACTTAACGGAACTAAAAAACATAATTGCCAGCGGCGAGTCGGAGATTGTGGAATTCAAACGTTCTACCAGTCAACACATAGAAGCGGCAAAAACTATATGCGCCGTAAGTGTTGCCATGTATGACGACCATCTTGAAATTGCCAACCCAGGTGCGCTCCACTTCGGAATAACGCCTGAAAAACTGCTGAAACCCCATGAGTCGAGACCGTGGAACCCGATAATAGCCAGTGTCTTTTACCGCTCTGGTATTATTGAACAATGGGGATCAGGAACATTGAAGATCATTGATCTGTGCAAGGAAGGAAAAGCCCCCGTTCCAAAGTGGTCGGAACAGGCAGGGTCTGTACTGGCAACTTTCAAACCCTCAACCAAGTTCAAGGCTACCCCGCAAGTCACCGGAGAAGTTGGGCGTTTGCTTCCGCTATGTGTAGCCCCCAAAAATCGAAAGGAACTGCTGGATTTACTTGGCTTGAAAGATAGAGAACATTTCCGAAAGGTTTATCTGGTTCCAGCCCTTGAAAACGGTTATATTGAACGCACCATACCCGACAAGCCGCAGAGCAGCAAACAGAAGTATCGTTTGACGGAAAAGGGCAAGAGATGGTTGGAAGAAATAAGTAGTGTTAAGGAGGCGGTATGAGTGATTCACGAGTAGTAGTTACTGTTATCGGCCCTGACAGGGTCGGCATCGTGGCTGATGTGGCTGGGCTTCTTTCGAAGCAGAATGTGAATATTCTGGACATCAACCAGAAGGTCATGGGAGGCAATATCTTTGCCATGACAATGCTTACTGATATAACAACCGCTGTCATTGACTTTGGCAACTTGAAGAAGCTGCTGGAGGAGAAGGGAAAGGAACTGGGGCTTAAGATTCATGCGCAGCATGAGGATATCTTTAAATATATGCATAGAATTTAATGTGTAGGGGCAACCCTGTGTGGTTGCCCTGGGCGGCCACATAGGGCCGCCCCTACAGGAGGCACAATGAACATTTCACCTGAAGAGATTTTAGAAACCATTGAGATGATCGAGCACGAGTCCCTGGATGTACGAACCGTGACTATGGGTATTTCCCTCCTTGATTGCTCCCATTCTGATGTAAAGATTGTTGGAGAGCGGGTAATAGCCAAGATAGAACGCCTAGCTGGGAAGCTCCGTGAGACGGCAAAGGGGATTGAATTGGACTATGGTATCCCGATAGTCAATACCAGAATTGCAATTACTCCGATATCCCTCGTCGTTGCTGGTGGCCACAAGGACGACTTCATTTACATTGCCACCTGTCTTGACGAGGCGGCAAAGAGGGTCGGGGTGAACTTCATAGGCGGATTTTCGTCACTCGTTCAGAAGGGGTTCACAGCCCAGGATCTGGCCCTGATAGAGGCGATACCGGAGGCTCTTGCAAAGACTGAGAGGGTCTGCTCATCGGTAAATATTGCATCCACAAGGGCTGGAATAAATATGGATGCGGTAAAAAAGATGGGGCAGGTGATAAAAAAGGCCGCAGAACTGACTGCCGACAAAGGCGGCCTTGCCTGTGCAAAACTGGTGGTCTTTGCCAATGCTGTAGACGACAATCCATTTATGGCAGGTGCGTTCCACGGTGTAGGAGAACCGGAGTGCGTAGTGAACGTTGGTGTCAGCGGCCCAGGCGTCGTCAGGGCTGCAGTGAAAGAGGCCAAAGGAAAGGATCTGGGAGAGGTTGCAGAGATAATAAAGAAGGTGGGTTTCAAGATCACAAGGATGGGCGAGCTTGTGGGACGCGAAATCTCAAGGCGTCTAAATGTAGAATTTGGAATACTCGATGTTTCACTTGCTCCAACTCCTGCCGAGGGCGATTCCGTAGCAGAGATACTTGAGGCTATGGGACTTGAGAGGGTTGGCGCACCTGGGACTACTGCAGCCCTTGCCCTCTTAAATGATGCGATGAAAAAAGGCGGCGCCTTTGCGTCATCATATGTAGGAGGACTTTCAGGGGCATTCATCCCGGTCAGTGAAGACCAGGGGATGATAAGAGCGGCAAGGGAAGGTGTTCTTTCCATTGAAAAGCTGGAGGCCATGACAGCTGTCTGCTCCGTTGGGCTTGATATGATAGCGATTCCAGGTGACACCTCCGCAGAGACGATCTCGGCCATAATTGCCGATGAGGCAGCCATCGGCGTCATTAATAACAAGACCACGGCAGTCAGGATCATCCCTGTTCCGGGAAAGAAGGTCGGGGACATGGTCTACTTCGGCGGACTTTTGGGTGAGGCGCCGATTATTCCAGTCAGCAAATTAAGTTCCAAAGAATTTATTGACAGAGGCGGGAGGATACCTGCGCCTATACAGGGGATGAAGAATTAAAATGCAAATTGAAAATTTCAAAGTGCAAAACTCAAAATGGTCACTTTTCATTTTGCAATGGAGTGGCTACTAATATGCCACGACGTATTTTCATTGCAGCACCATCCAGCGGCTCCGGCAAGACAACTATATCTCTTGGTATAATGGCCGCTCTCCGCAAGAGGGGGCTTGCTGTCCAGCCGTTTAAGGTAGGTCCTGATTTTATAGACCCAGGTCATCATACCGCTGTTTGCGGCAGGGTGTCGAGAAACCTGGACGGCTGGATGCTGTCAAATGATTATGTGGTCTCATCCTTTGGAAGAACCTGTAATGGGGCTGATATTGCTGTCATTGAAGGGGTCATGGGACTCTTCGATGGCGTTAACGGGAAGTCAGAGGATGGAAGCAGCGCCCAGATAGCTAAATGGACAGGCTCTCCTGTGATACTTGTGGTTGATGCCAGAAGCATGGCGAGGAGCGCGGCAGCGCTGATATCCGGATTTGAGAAGTTTGACAAAGACATAACCGTTGCCGGAGTCATCTTCAACAGGGTCGGAAGCGAAAGGCATAAAAACATGCTGAGAGATGCAGTAGAGTCAAAATGCAATACAAAGGTTCTTGGATTTATCCCAAGGGATGAGGCTTTGTCTATGCCTGAAAGGCATCTTGGGCTTGTAACTGCGGAGGATGGTTTTTCGCCGGCCTTTGTAGACAATCTGGCGGATGTGGTTGAACAAAATGTGGATATGGATGGATTGCTGACCTTGGGCCTCCCCTACCCTTGCGGGAGGGGATTGAGGGGAGGGGGTACCGTCGAAAGTTCACCCTCACCCCGACCCTCTACCCATCCGGGCATAAATCCCGTCAAGGGAGAGGGAGCCGTGCGGATTGCCATTGCATGCGACAATGCCTTCTCCTTTTACTACGAAGATAACTTCGACATCCTTAAAGACCTTGGCGCAGAACTGGTCTTCTTCAGCCCCCTTGCAGAGAAAGCGCTTCCTGAAGGCATTGCAGGGTTATATATAGGCGGCGGATACCCCGAACTCCATGCAGAAAGGCTGGCTGCCAACAGGTCTATGATGGATTCGATCAAAAACTTCGCTGAATCAGGCGGAAAAATATATGCCGAATGCGGCGGCTTCATGTACCTGACGGAGGGGATTGTTGATTTTGATGGCCAATTTCACAGGATGGCTGGAATACTCCCAACCAAGGCAAAGATGCTCAAGCGGCGCAAGACCCTTGGGTATGTTGAAGTAGAGGCCATCGAAGATAATCCTTTGGCTGCAAAAGGCTCCAGGATAAGAGGGCACGAATTTCATTATTCAGAGATTGGTGAAATGCCGGAGTCAGTAGGTAGAGCTTACAAGGTTAAAAAGGCAAACGGTGGTGAGACTTGGGCTGAAGGATACAGATATAAAAATACCGTGGCATCTTATGTTCACCTGCATTTCGGGAGCAATAAGGAGTGGGCGGAAAGGTTTTTAAGATGACTTATAAATTAATATTGAATAAGGAGGTTGAATGGCAACACATATTGAATTAGCAAGAAAGGGTACCATCACCAAGGAGATGGCAGCTGTGGCCCATGCAGAGGGGATTGCAGATGAGTATGTCCGCGATATGATCGCAACAGGAATGATCGTTATCCCCAACAACACAAGCAGGAAGAGCAAGGTAGTCGGCATCGGGAAAGGACTCAGGACAAAGGTTAATGCCAGCATCGGGACCTCATCTGACATCGTGGACATTGATGCAGAGTGCAGGAAGGCGAAGATAGCCGAGGAGGAAGGGGCCGATACCCTGATGGAACTCTCTGTGGGCGGAGATCTGGACCTGGTGAGGCGGGAGGTATTGAAGTCAACCAACCTCCCGGTCGGGACGGTACCTCTTTATCAGGCTTTCTGCGAGGCTTCCAAGAAGTACCACGACCCGAACAAGCTCACGGAGGAGATGCTCTTTGATGTGATTGAGAGGCAGTGCCGGGACGGGATAGCCTTTATGGCGATTCATTGCGGGATAAACCTTTACACAATAGAGAGACTCAAGAAGCAGGGGTACCGCTACGGTGGCCTTGTGTCGAAGGGCGGGGCATCAATGGTCGGCTGGATGCTGGCGAATAACAGGGAAAATCCTCTCTATGAGAAGTTTGACAGGGTGGTGGAGATACTTAAGAAGTATGATGTGGTCTTGAGCCTTGGCAACGGCCTTCGTGCAGGCGCCATCCATGACTCCTCCGACAGGGCACAGATACAGGAGCTTGTCATTAACTGCGAACTGTCAGATATAGGTCAGCAGATGGGGTGCCAGATGATGGTGGAAGGGCCGGGACACATCCCTCTTGATGAGATAGAGGCCAACATAATACTCCAGAAGAGGATGTCTAACGATGCGCCTTATTATATGCTTGGCCCTCTGCCTACAGATATAGGAGCAGGTTACGACCATATCACAGCAGCCATAGGGGCCGCATCTTCAGCCAGGTTCGGGGCTGACCTGATCTGCTATATTACGCCAGCCGAGCATATAGCCCTCCCAAATGAGGCGGACGTGAGGGAAGGTGTGAGGGCCACCAGGCTTGCCGCCCATATCGGCGACCTGTCAAAATACAAGGACAGACGCGACAGGGAGATGGCGATGTCAAAGGCAAGGCGTGAAAGGCGCTGGGATGAACAGTTCTCCCTTGGCCTCTTTGGAGATGAGGCAAGGAAGATAAGGGCATCCAGGACGCCGGAGAAAGACGACACATGCACCATGTGCGGATCCTTCTGCGCACTGGATAACGGAAACAAGTATTTTGTGCAAGATCTTCAGACAGGCGGAAAGGCATAATACATAAATGGACACAGATGAACGCTGATAAATTCTGATAGCAAGGATTTAGGGGCGTATTGCAATACGTCCCTACCTTACAAATCATGCAAATCTGCGTCTAACAAATAAAGGAGGTTATTTTTTGAAAACAGCAATATTACTACTTGGTCACGGCAGTCCCCGCAAGGAGGCCAATGAGTCTCTTGAAAGGACCGCAGCAATGGTCAAGCTGGCGGGAGGGTATGACCTGGTAAGGACGGCATTTATGGAGTTCGGCAAGCCGGACATACAGACCGGAGCCAAGCAGTGCATAGACGATGGGGTGGAAAGGATTATCTTCATGCCATACTTCCTTTACATGGGCGCTCATGTGTCAAAAGATCTGCCGGCTGAGATGGAAGAGGCGAAGAAGAAATATCCGAATGTAGAGATGATAATGACCGAGCCCCTCGGAGAAGACCCTAAGCTGGCGGAGATTGCAGTTAAACGGATTTCAAAGGCAGTGAGCGGTCAGCAGTCATCTGTCAGCAGGAACTTCCCTCCAGAGGGGATAGAGAAGGAGTCTTTTCGAATCATTGATGAGGCGCTGAGAGGTTATAATCTGGGGGAGCTTGAATATCCGGTCGTCCGTAGGGTCATCCATACTACAACCGATTTTGAATACGCCACTTCAATGCGATTCAGCAAAGGAGCAGTGGAGGCAGGAGTCGAGGCCCTGAAAAAGGGATGCTCCATTGTGACTGACGTGGACATGGTGATGTCCGGTATATTAAAGAGTTACAGGAGCAAGCTTGGTATCGAAGTATTCTGCCACATCTCAGGCGAGGGTGTCATAAAAGAGGCGAAGAAGAAAGGTGTTACAAGGGCGACCATTGCAATGCAGAAGGGTAAAGAGAGGATAAACGGTGGGATCGTAGCCATAGGAAATGCGCCAACAGCCCTATATGAGTTGATCAGACTTTCTAAAGAGGAAGGGATAAGGCCAGCCCTTGTGGTGGGGATGCCTGTCGGTTTTGTAGGGGCAGCTGATTCCAAGGAAGCCCTTGCTGCCAGTGACCTTAACTATATTACAAACATAGGCACAAAAGGCGGAAGCCCCCTCACTGCTGCTGCAGTTAATTCGCTGATGATACTTGCAGCAGAGGATAAAAAGGGCAATAGTTAGAGGGGAAAATGAATAAAGGGCGGAGATCATCCGCCCTTTATTTGGCTTACCGGTTCTTACTCGTAATTACAGCTTGAAGTAGAGCATGAATGAAATAACGAGTGCATATATGACCAGAGACTCGATCATGGCAAGACCGATAATCATCGGTGTCAGGATCTTACCTGACGCGCCCGGGTTCCTGGCAATGCCGTCAAGCCCGGCTGTTGTTACCCTTCCCTGAGCAATAACGCCGCCTAAAGCTACTATCCCTATGGTAAGCCCGCTGGCCAATACTATAGCGATCGTTACGTTGTCCCCAAGACCGGCTGCTGCTTCCTGTGCCATGGCCAATGGAGCTGCCAAGAGCATCATGGCCATAACTGCCAATAATGATACAAAACCTTTCTTCACTGAAATCCCCCCTTTCATAAAAAATATGTTTTTTTAATCTGACTGCTACTCACTATTCACTGCCTTTAATGGTGTTCCTCTTCGTGGTGTTCTATAGCTGCGCCAATATATATAATACTTAACAGCATAAAAACGAATGTTTGAACTATAGCAACGAATATTCCAAGGAGCAACATCGGGAGAGGGATTATCAACGGAATCAGCATCATAAAAACAGCCAGCACCGTATGGTCTCCGAAGATATTGCCAAAAAGCCTCATGGAGAGGGACAATGGCCTTGCAAGATGGCTAATTATCTCTAACGGCAGCATAAGGGGAGACATCCACCACACCGGGCCAAGAAAGTGCTTCAGGTATCTCATCCCATTTACCTTGACACCATATATATGGGTTGCAAAGAATACAATCAACGCGCATGCAGCCGGGGTGTTTAAGTTACTTGTAGGAGGAACGAAACCAGGTATCTGACCGGATATATTGGAAAAGAAAATAAAAAATGCTAGGGTCCCCATAAGCGGCAATAAAGGCTTTCCATGTTCGCCTATGGTATCGTATATCAGCCCCAGAACGCTTTCTACAGCCATTTCAAATGTATTTCTGAGCGTCAGATTTCTCTCCGGAACAAGATAATTCTCAGGTGTTGTCATCTTTCTTGAGACGGCAAATGCCATAAGGGAAAGGGCAATAAATATGACAAACCCATATGGGACATGGGGATACTCTTCAAAGAAATGCACTGACAGCAGGGAAAACCAATGAAAGCCGTGCTCCATAACCCTAAACTAACTCCTGTCCAAGAATTTATGCCCCTTAAAGGACACTGTTAGAACAATTATTGTAAATCCTGCCAGAAAGGCAAGGGGATCCGCCAGTCCGGAATATATCAACAGAGTTGCAAATACCATAACAAAAAGGAATTTAAGCAGGTAACTTGCAGCGTATCTCGCCGCTCTTCCCTGTGTAAGCGCTCCTTTAACAATCATTCTGAGCCAGTTGAAATTAATTATGCTTACCAAACCACCAGTCCATACCCCTATAACTGCTTTATAGGAACCGGAGATAAGCCATCCAATAAAAGACACACCGGCAACCAGTGCAAAACTAGCCAGTTCCAGCGACCAGGTATTCTTCGGTGTACCTTCATCCATCACAACGGGCCTATTAACTATCTTCCTGCTTATCTTCTTTTGCGATCCTTAAAATGACCCTAAAGGCTGCAATAATCCCGTAGAAAAGGAATATGATGGTCATCCAGGGTGGCGTTTTAAGGAACTTATCGAGGTATATCCCTATAAGTAGCCCTATGAATACGGAAAACCCCATTTCGAGGCCAATAGTACTGTACCTCGATACAAGCTTAAAGAGCTCTTTTCTATCCTCCACCAAAATGCACCTTGAAAGGTAACGCACTTTAATAGCACGGAACAACTTGATATGTCAACCCTTTTTTTAGTTCTTTTTTAGATGCTTTTAGATTGTCTTTAACACCTCATCTGCGGCAATAAGGGTTTTTTCAATATCTTTTTCTGAATGCGCCAGCGACGTAAACGCCGCTTCAAACTGAGACGGGGCCAGATAGACCCCTCTTTCCAGCATACCCATAAAGAATCTTCCGAACTTTTCTGTATTAGAACTCTTTGCAGTACCCCAGTCATAAACAGGCTGGCTGGTAAAGAACGAAGTGAACATGGCGCCAACCCTGTTTAGAGTCGATGCCTGATTATGCTTTTTGGCCAGCGCAACCAGCTCAGCACAAAGATGTCCGGCCGTTTCCTCCAGCTTCTCGTAAGTCTCGGGCTGTTTCAGAAACTTCAGTGTCTCGATACCGGCAGTCATGGCCAGAGGATTTCCAGAAAGGGTCCCAGCCTGATAAATAGGCCCTGCAGGGGCTATCTTCTGCATTATCTCCCTTTTCCCGCCGTAAGCTCCGACTGGGAGACCTCCGCCTATGACCTTTCCCAGGCAGGTAAGATCAGGCTTAATGTTGTATCTCTCCTGAGCTCCACCGAAGGCAACCCTGAACCCCGTCATGACCTCATCGAATATGAGCAATGCGCCGTGCTCGGTGCAGAGCTTCCTCAGTCCCTCGTGGAAACCCTCTTTCGGCGGTATGCATCCTGCGTTGCCGACGACCGGCTCAACTATTATACAGGCAACCTGGCCGTTATTGGCCTCAAGGAGCGCTTTAACCGACCCCAGATCGTTATAAGTAGCTGTCAATGTATGCTTTGCAAAGTCAGCGGGGACGCCCGGTGAATCTGGAAGACCCAGTGTAGCTACCCCAGAACCAGCCTTCACCAGCAGATAATCGGCATGACCGTGGTAGCAACCCTCAAACTTTATTATCTTGTCCCTTCCCGTGTATCCCCTGGCAAGCCTTATGGCGCTCATGGTGGCCTCTGTCCCGGAGTTGACGAACCTCACCATCTCTATGGAAGGTACGGCATCTATCACCATCTTTGCCAGGGTCACCTCGAGTTCAGTTGGCGCCCCATAACTCGTCCCGTTGTCAATCGACTTTTTAAGAGCCTCATTAACCTTCGGATGGGCATGACCAAGAATCATCGGCCCCCACGAACCTACATAGTCTATAAACTCGTTCCCATCGGCATCATAAATCTTAGAACCCTTTGCCTTTGATATAAATAATGGATTTCCTCCAACAGACTTGAAAGCCCTAACAGGGGAGTTGACGCCTCCAGGGATAAGTTTTTGTGCTTCAGTAAATAAGGATTGTGATCTGGATGTGTTCATAAAGACTCCTTCAATATATAATGTTTACTCAACCGCACACAAAGAACTCAACGCCTGCTGAAAAACAAGATAGATTAGTCAGCTTTAAGCCTTTGGGGAGTGCTATCTTTGACCTGACCGTAACATATATTTTTATTTTATGTCAAGGAAGAAGAGGAGATGATCCAGGGCAAACGCATTTAAACTTCACGTCCACAAAGGATTTTGCTCAGATAGTCAT
>CAKKSC010000010.1 GCA_919902985.1 Desulfuromonadales bacterium
AGGTACACCCTTTTTACAGCCCCAAAAATTTCACACAACGCAGTTTACTCTACCGGGTGAATATATAGTAACTATGCGTATTTGAGAAGCATAACAGACACACTAAACGGGTACGCTAACCTTTTTTTGTACTATTCATAGCACCCATAAACCAATTGAGTAATAAATAATCAAGTCTTGAAATATCACTTTCCCGCCCGCCGTTCTTATTTAGGATGCTGAAAGATAACACATTTTGATATTACAAAACAATCCGAAAGGCGGGAATAAAATCTGAGGACATCATAACGGATGCGGTCACCCACCTGCCAGGCTCAATCCCCGATTAGAAAATCAAAGTCCTCTCTGCTGATGGAGGCCCCTTCACCTCTTCCTTCTTCAAGCAGCGCCTTGTAAAGCCTTGTCTTCTTTTCCTTGAGGAGCATCATCTTCTCTTCTACTGTATGGCGCATCAGGAGCCTCGTCACGGTCACTGTAGACTTCTGGCCTATCCTGTGCGCCCTGTCTGACGCCTGGTTTTCAACAGCAGGGTTCCACCAGGGATCAAGGTGGAAGACGTAGGAGGCGCGGGTAAGGTTGAGTCCCTTCCCACCTGCCTTCATGCTTATAAGGAATACTGAAGGGCCTTCTGAGGCCTGGAAGTCCCCGACCAGCTTCTTCCTTTTTCCGACCGGAGTTGAGCCGTCGAGCCTGAAATACCCCATCCCTGCGGCATTCATCTCCTCCTCCATTATATCGAGGAAGGACGTGAACTGGGAGAAGACAAGGGCGCTGTGCCCCTCATCCCTGAGTTCCTGAAGCTGTTCTATCAGAAAGTCTATCTTAGGAGAGCTTTCTTTTTTGTCTTTAACGAGGAGCCTTGTGGAAAGGCATATCTGCCGGAGCTTGAGTATCGCCGTAAGGGCGATGATGCGCGCCTGTCCTGCCGTCTTGTTCCGGTATGCTTCTTCAACAGTCTCCTTGACCTCCGCCACGGTCCTGTTGTAAAAGGCCTTCTGATGGGTAGTAAGCTCAAGGTAGATATCTGTCTCGATCTTGGGAGGGAGTTCATCAGCAATCAACTGCTTGGTCCTTCGGAGGACAAAAGGTCTTGTCCTCTGGACTATCCTGGTAATCTCCTGCGGGAGCTCTCTCCCTCTCCTGCTGGTGAAATCCTCATGTTCTCCGAGAAGGCCTGGAACTGCAAGGTCCATGATGGAGTAATACTCCCCTATATGGTTTTCAACAGGCGTCCCCGTGAGGGCCAGCTTGAAATCACCCTTCAGCCTGCGCACAGCCGATGTGGTAATGGCCTGGATGTTCTTTACCGCCTGGGCCTCGTCAAAGGCAATAACATGGAAGAACTGCTCTTTCAAGACTTCTATGTCCCTGCGGACTATGTCGTAACTTGCGAGGACTATGTCTATCCCGGAAAAATCGGCCTTTCTCTCCTTCCCGTGATATATCATCACTTTAAGTCCTAGATAGAACTTTGCAATCTCATGTTCCCAGTTGAAGAGGAGGCTTGGCGGAACAACTACAAGGTGGGGCACTTCAGCGCTGTGTCTTGCCTCAACCTTCCCCTCCTTAAGCCCTGCAAGGAATGCTATGGTCTGTACGGTCTTTCCAAGCCCCATGTCGTCCGCAAGGCATCCACCGAAGCGGTGTTCGTATAGGAACGCCAGCCAGTTGTACCCGTCCTTCTGATAGTGCCTCAGTTCCGCCTGTAGCTTCTTAGGGAGCGGCCTATGCGGTATCTTTTCAAAGGAGAGGAGGCTTCCCATGATCCGTTCATCCTCAGGGGAAAGCCTTACCTTGACTCCGTCCCTTCTCAGCATAAGCCAGTCAAGGATATGGAGACGCGGGACGCGTACGATCTCGCCCTTTTCACCCCTCTTGCGGGTATCTTTGACCTTTGTAAGGATTCGCAGGCTCTCTTCATCTATGATCCTTAATATCCCTCCGTCCTCATACAGGCCGCCGGACATGATCGCCTTTTCAAACTCGGCCTCATCAACGATCTCCCCGTTGCAGCGGATCTCAGGACGGATCTCAAACCAGTCTATGGATGAACGGGTTGCGTCCATTTCAAAGTCCCATTTCACCTTTTCAACAGGCTTGTCTTCATACACAAGCTGCGCACCGGCCTTGGAGAGACGGGTGTAAAGCTCGGGCAGGCTCTCTGTGAGCGCATTCTTTTGGATTATCATCTCGCCAGGGGCCTTGGCATTAATGAATATCTCTGCCCCGAATATCCTGTAAGGGATCTCCAGGATGCGGGCCTCCGCCTTTTTATCTATAGGCACGGAGACCCAATTCCCGTCCTGGAAAAGGAATAGGGTCTCACCCTCTGCCGTTTTGTCTACAAAGTAGTCAAGGAGATTTGCCCCCTCCGCCCGCACCCTCTGTTTATTGAAGTCGGGATTTTTCAGGGCAGACCTGATGGCCTTCTTTCCCTCAGTCTTTTTGTGCCGGATAATGTCGAAGTATGTGTCGTAAAGGAAGGAGATTCGCTTTTTAGCCCTTATGCTGCTGGAAAACCTTTCAAAGGCGCGTGAGGTGAAAAACCAGAAGGCGCTTGCCGCTATCCCAAATGGGGATTCACCGGAAACCCCTTCCACTGAGGCCTCCATCACCCCTTCATTGGATCCACTTTCTCTGATATGCAGGCGATAGAGCGGAGGGGGTGCATCGAAAACAGGTGTCTCTTTCCCGTTGACGGAGAAACGAGCCCACTCCATGATGACCTTCTTGTCGGCCTTGTTAAGCTGGAACTGTAGTTGGTTAAAGTGCTCCTTTGGGATAACGACCTTTCTGAAGTCGCGCTCCACCCTGGTTCCGCTGAGCGATTCCCATGCAGCGGCAAGTTCATTGACCCTGTTCCATAGCCTCCATCCTGTATAATCGGCTATCCTTTCAACCTTTCCCCCCTCCAGATCAAAGAGGTAGTGCTCTGTGGCAAACATCCTTTTGCTTACATCGACGCCTTCATCCAGTGTCTTTGATATCGTCACCAGGTTATCTGAACAATCGAAATGAACGCCTGTTCTGTGTTCGATTCCCGTATCCATAGAAAGGAGAACCTCTCGCCCCCTATCCTTGAAGAGAACAGGATATCTGTCGCCGAATGTTTTGAAAAACTCTTCAATCAGTAGATGTTTTTTAGATGAATAGTATGTCTGAAACCAGAAGTTTCTGATATCTCCAGGGAGCGTAGGCGTATATAGATGTAAAGGGATGCCGCTTTTCCTGAACATCAGGTTAAGGTGTCCGTCGCTGATTTCAATAATCAAATTGACTTTATCATCCAGTGGCTTGAGGTTCTGGGGCGCAGCCTCTGTCTCCAGGTTTTTAACCGATTTTCCAACCAGGCCGAGGGCCTCCCTCAGATATTTAAGGTAAGCCTCTCCGATATGCAGAGTCGCTAAAGTCTCAGGAGAAACGGCCTTTTTAACCGTAGATACGGCGCAGATGACATGGTGACAGCTTCTATGTGGAGACCAGTTTTTGCAATTGCAGAAAGATATGATCCTGTTCCCGTCCGTGGAAAGCCTTAACTTATAACGGTCCTCAACCTGCATCTCCAGAAACCTGTTATTACTACCCGGAACCAGATGACTGAGGGAACTCTTCCCGGCAAGGCGCATCCCTTCTACCACGTAAGGTTTGGATGCCATAAAGTAAAGATCGCCAGGAGTCAGTTTCTTTATGACATCAATAATAGTGACATGATTTTCTTCTCGTATAGCCATGTTTTGAATCTTATTCCTTGGAATGTCTGAGGATAGTTTTGGACTGGAAATTATATCAGGATGGGCTTAAAAACACAAAAGGAAATCAAATCCGGGAGTAGCGGCTGCGCTCTGCTCTGGGTTTAGATCTTCTCCGTAAATAAATAGCTTTTTAGAGCGAAAAGAATGTGTTATAGA
>CAKKSC010000011.1 GCA_919902985.1 Desulfuromonadales bacterium
TTCAACCCGCTGGGTAAGAAAATTAAAAAAGCACCATCGTTTTGGCTGCTGCTTATATGCAATTCCCTAACCGGACAAAGCTGAGTTTGAAAGCAACTTGGTATAAATACTCCTAATCCAATTGTAATCGTTACAGTCTATTGGATTTCAAGATTTCGGTCAAGAAAAAAGGCAGGAAGCCGGAATTAGTGATTCTTCAGATACTCGGTGAACCTCTTTCTTATCTCTTCACTAGCAAAGGACTCTATATGTCCAGCCCCTTTTACTATCCATAATTCTTTAGGCTCTCCAGCGTCTTTGTACAGTATTTCGTTGTGATGCGCAGGGACTATCCTGTCCTGATCCCCTTGGATTATCAGCAGTGGAACTGGCGAAATCTTTTTAATCTGTTTTTCCGGGCTGTATCGGTTATTAAATAAAAACGACAGGGGGTACTGGAGTGGCCAGGTGACAATAAACTGCCCAAGCTTCTCCCGTGCAATCCTTCTGTAGTCAGAAAATGCACTATCTATAATCAAGCCCTTTATGAGATCTTTATGTGGGAAGTCAGCCATTGTATAAACCGCGATGGCTCCACCAATGCTTTGTCCAAATATGAACACACGGTTCTTATTAGCGTCCGGTAAACTCAGGAGCAACTCCAGGGCAGCCATTGAGTCGAGATGAACGCCATCTATCGTAGTTTTACCTTGTGATCTCCCGTATCCTCTGTAATCAAAGGCGAAGAGGTCATAGCCTTCGTTGACCAGCCATAAAACACCGTTCACATGGGTGCTGATATTTTCAGCATTGCCATGCATAAACAGAATGGTTCCCAGGCTCTTTTTCTGGGTCTTAAAAAACCATCCATGCAGTTTCACCCCATCGGATGACATGAAATTAATATTCGTGTGTGGAAACTTTTGTAACACAGGATTGTCCCGTAGTCCTTTTTCCGGATAAAAGAACATGGAGGTACATCCGGTGTTAAAAATAAGCAGGAAAAGTAAAATCTGTTTGAAATAGCTTAGCATAGGAGTTTCACCAATTCGCATTCAACTAAAGACCTTTGAATGCTCAGGTATACTACCAAGTAAGCTTTCATTAATCTTAAAAGCAGATACTTGAAAGCAACTTGGTATTAGAAATACAGGTTCCAGTTTAGTTTTAATTCGTTTTGCTCAGTTTCAAAATCCCTCATCCATGAGAGATCGAGGTTCAGGCTGTTGTTCCGGCTTAATCTAACAACTTGCTGAGCACTAACCTTATATGACTTATGATTATCTCCAAGTCCATAATAAAAGGCGTTTGCCAACAGGTTCATCTTCCAGGCTTCTGTTATCTCTGTTATGATGCCGATCGATGGCCCAATGCCAAGGGAGTAGGTGTCTTTATAACTACCTCCGACATTCAGGTCTGTTTCAAACATAAAATAATACAGTCCGAGATTATCGTTTTTAAAGGCGAACCCTCCGCCGGGGTTAAGGTGATAAACCAATTTTTCGTCCCCGTCAGGCATAGTCTTCTGAATAAAACCTGTCTTCACCTTCCAGGATGTAGGTTTAAAGAACCTGTCCCTCGGAGAGATGGAAACGATGTCAATGATATCCAACCCCTCCAGCCTCAATCCCTCATCAGCAGGAGTGTTCCTGATCGCCATGCTGAAGAAAACGATCTCAGAGCCTTCTATATAGCCGCCACTCGGATCAGAAAGCTCATGCTGGGCAGCCCTGTAACGCAGTTCCTGAAAAAAGTCATTGTTTTTTAAGCCAAGCCCCATAGATAATCTGTTGGAACCATGCCCTTCATCAGGCTGCAGGGGAACCTGGATATTGTAATCGCCATCTCCGGGACTGCCCAACCGGCTCCTTGCCGTAAGCACATTAAGGAACTCCCTTTGGTACTCCTCTTTTGTTAGCTCATTTTTATTGTATCTATACTGAATCACCTCTGAGGCGAGGTCAAGCACCTTTATCTTTCCTCCAGGATCCGATTCTTTAATCTCTTCCGGTTTCAGGCTTTTTCCCACGATCCTTAAGGTCGCGTTCTGCGCCCTCTCGTCAAGCAATGAGGCTATATGCCTTATCTTTGTCCCCTTTGATGGACGGTATTCAACTGCCTCAACAAGCCCTTCATTCTTCATGGCCCTTAAGGTATCTATAGGTATCACCCACGGTCCGAACTTATCTGTAAAGCGGAGGGCGGGTCTTGCAGCCTCGATCATGAACAACAAACTATATGAGCAGTTTTCATCAAAGAAGTAGTAATCAGAATATATCTCCCTGAGCTCCCACAGATGCAAAAGCATCTTTGAGACCTCGTCTTCTGTCAGATTGAGTCTGTACTCCCAGATGTCTCTTTGCTCAAGGTCATTATATTCTTTTATCTTTTCGTAATATGGGAGGATGGTAAAATAACCTTTGTAATAGCCAAAGATGCCCTTGAACGCATAAAGGATACCGTTGGTATCGTCGGCATAAGCTGCATAGGTTGTGGCATATGAAAGGAGCTTGCTCTGATAGTCTCCGTCTATTCTTAACAGGGTATGGCCAAAGGTGGATGCCGGACCGTTGACGTATGCTGCAGGAAAGACCAGCACCACAGACTTAGGCCTGATCCTGCTGTACGCCTCATTGAACTCTTTACATGACTCAACCGGAAGCTGCGATTCATCTATATTAAGTTCGTTCTTGAGCCATTCATACCTTGCCACAAACCTGCACCTTGGATGAGTATCGTCCAGTAAGTCATCCTTAAAAAACCCCTTCAAGGTTGCCGCAAGCTCGTTGCCGGGATTATCTTTCCCGTCAGGTGAAAGAAAAAACTTTGGGTCATCAATCAGGCTTTTAACACCCGTTAAAGCTTTTTTATAGTGCAGAAGGACTTCCCAGTACCTGTCCCTGTATAACTGTTTTTCTTCGGCTTTCTTTAGGAGGAGATCAAGGTAGGAACCTTCTGCTGCCCAGACAGAGGCTGTAGAAATATTTGTGATCCCTATCAGGAAAATAAAAAAGGATATGGATGCACGAAGACAACCATATCCCTTTATAAAAAATTCCATAATTAAAACTTAGCTGTTGATAACAGATACGATGTTATCAACAACGTCAGCGGTTTCTATCCTTTCGGATGTAAAAATGCTGGAGAAGTTAGTCTGTAGCTGGGCATACACGGCTTCCCTTCTGTCTGCAGAAATCCCCATCAATTCAGCCATTGTGTCCAGTGACTCCCCGCGCCCTGCTGCAATGTCCTTTGCCAGGCTGTCGATATTCGAAACTACAAACTCATTGAGCCTTTCATTCTCGACGATCCTTGAAGGGGTCTTGCAGTCGGATGTTCCAGATGTCATTCCGAAAGTCTGATTCCCAAAGGTTCCATTGGTTGTTGTAACGAGGAGTTGCAACCCTAATGAGTCGTTAGCTTTCTCCCCGAGAAGCATTGATCCAAGACCGCAACCAGTATTGTTCTGAGATGAACCTGCCGCAAATGCCACACCTGTGGACATCATTCCAAAAATCACTGCGCTAACTAGTAACTTTTTCATAACTCCTCCTTTTTTTTGATTTAGTGCTGCTTAGCAATCAAAGATGTAGAGTTCCAGACTCACCCCCTTACCTTTCGATCTCGTCAGACGCTATATCTATAACATGCTTTCACTCTTTGTCAATCTCAAAATAGTTGTATGGCTATCCAGTGTTAAGATTTTTAAAGTCTTCCCAACAAATCCCTGTAAAACGGGAACCTCTCGCAAAGGGCCTTTACATCAGGCTTGACTGAGAAGAGGTTCATTTCGTCGGCAGGATTGCTTAGCACCCTGTCTATGAGATTTGCTATCTCATGCATCTCTGCTTCCTTCATCCCTCTTGTGCTTACTATGGCGGTCCCAAGCCTTATACCGCTGGTTACCTGCGGAGGTCTGTGATCGAACGGTATCCCGTTCTTGTTGACAGTAATACCTGCCTTGTCCAGTGCCTCTTCGGCCTCTTTTCCAGTGATTCCCTTGCTGGTCAGGTCAACAAGCATCAGGTGGTTATCTGTCCCGCCTGATACAATCCTGTAACCCTTGTCGATCAACTCCTGGGCGAGGGCCTTGGCGTTCTTCGCAAGCTGCTCCTGATATTTCCTGAACTCAGGCGTCAACGCCTCCTTGAAAGCCACTGCCTTGGCGGCTATCACGTGCATAAGCGGTCCTCCCTGGATCCCAGGGAAAATGATCTTGTCAATCTCCTTTGCAAACTCCTCCCTGCAAAGGATCATCCCGCCCCTAGGTCCCCTGAGGGTCTTGTGGGTCGTGGTTGTCACAAAGTCCGCATATGGAACAGGGGAAGGATGGACCCCGGCAGCCACAAGCCCTGCAATGTGGGCCATGTCCACCATCAGATAAGCCCCGATCTCATCCGCTATCTCCCTGAACCTCTCGAAATCGAGTATTCTTGAGTATGCGCTGGCCCCTGCAACTATCATCTTTGGAGAGTGCTCCTTGGCTATGCGCTCTACCTCGTCATAGTCTATCAGGCCTGTGTCCTTGCTTACACCATAAAATACAGCCTTGAATATCTTCCCTGAAAAGCTGACAGAGGCGCCGTGTGTTAGGTGCCCCCCGTGGGCCAGGTTCATTCCGAGGATGGTGTCACCAGGCTTCAGCATGGCAAAATAAACACCCATGTTGGCTGCGGAACCTGATATGGGCTGGACATTCACATGTTCCGAACCGAAGATCTTCTTGGCCCTCTCAATGGCCAGATTTTCCACCACGTCAACATATTCGCACCCGCCATAATAACGCCGGCCCGGATATCCTTCCGCATATTTATTGGTCATCACGCAACCCTGGGCCTCCATCACAGCCTCAGACGCATAGTTCTCGGAGGCTATGAGGACAATCTTATCTTCCTCTCTCCTTGTCTCATCAACTATGGCCTTGTAAACATCAGGGTCAAACCCTTTAAGTCTCGATATCATCCCATCCCCCACATCTTTTCTATTTCCCTTATCTTATCCAGCCTTAGCTGGTGCCTTCCTCCTTCAAACCTTGCATCAAGCCAGACCTTGACCATCTCCTTTGCCAGGCCCTTTTCAGTCGTCCTTCCCCCGATAACCAGGACATTGGCATCGTTGTGCTCTCTGGCCATCCTGGCAGTGAAGGTGTCCCAGACAAGGGCAGCCCTTACCTTAGGGAACTTGTTGGCTACTATGGACATCCCGATCCCAGTCCCGCATATCAGGATGCCCCTTTCAAACTCTCCGTCTGATACCCTCACGGCGAGCGCCATCCCGAAATCAGGGTAATCAACAGACTCGCCATTAGCGACCCCCAGGTCGGTACAGCTTATACCAGTATCCTTCAGGAAGGTTTTGAGCTCCTCTTTAAGTTCAAAACCGCCATGGTCGCTTGCAATAGCAATGTTCATCAATAACCTCTTAACCAATATCAAGTGAGCTTTCGTTAACCTAAATAAGTAGCTGTTTGAAAGCAAATTGGTATAAAAATGAGGTGATAATATAAAATAAATATTAAAGTTAGTAAAGGGCAAAGTGTGTACGGAACGGAAGATTTTTGTTGACACCATGATAGGTAGAAACTAAAGTTACGACAGGAGGGCACATGGAATCTATTGACAGGATAATGGCTCATTACGGTTTTACATCCAGAGACGCAGAAAACCTCAGGCAACTGCACCCGATTATGGAAAGGTTCAGGGAGCGGTTTCCAATAGAGTTTTATAACTATATAAAGAACTTTGAGGACACCCCAAGGTTTCTAAAAAATGAAGAAACCATCAAGAGACATCAGGACGGACTCAAAGTCTGGTTCATGAACCTGTTTTCCGGAGAATACAATAACCAATATCTGAAAGACCTTGAACATATCGGTTCGGCCCATGTCAAGATAAACCTGAGCGCCCATTACGTTAACGCAGCTATGCATTTTGTTAAATGGTTCTGCGGCAAGATATTAAGGGAAGAGATAAGCGATGAAAAGGAGAGGCTCTATCTATGGGGCTCTATCGAGAAGATGCTGGACATAAACCTTGACGCATTGACAAGTTCGTATATAGAAGAGGAGAGGAAGCATTACTTCATCTCACAGAGCGTAGAGTCGCATCTTATTGATTTTGCAAGGAGGTTCAGTTATGGCCTGAACCTCTTTCTTGTGTTGGGTCTCGTATTGATGGGGATCACAGTCGTTGGCCTGTTTGTCTACGATGTGGCCCATATTTTTGCCGGTGATATAGAAAAGGGGCTTCTTGGCACCCTCGGCTCCCTTCTGATGCTGTGGGTTGTGATCGAGCTTGTTGATACCGAGGTAAAGCACCTGAGGGGCGGAAAGTTCGCCATAAAGATATTTATAGGGGTCGCCCTTGTTGCAGTTATAAGGAAGCTTCTTGTAATAATGCTCAAGGCCGAGGCTATAGAGGCCCAATTTACGCTAATTGCAGCCATTGCAGTACTTGGCGCGGTTTACTGGCTTATATCTCGGATCGAAGAACCAAAATAACCAGGTTCTTAAGGCTTTTCTGTGGGGAAACCAATCCCCCTTTTATAACCTGTTTTTTCAATAACGACTTCAGACATAAACCTTTTGGTTTCCGTCTTATTAGTCACCCACCGTATTATTATGGGATATGATTCATGTCATAGTTAGGTGCGCTTTTATGAGATATCGTCCATCCGTAAGTTGACAGTCTTGTTGTCATAAGGTATGTTTTTGCATATTTACTTACACGGTCGAATTAAAGTGAAGCAGGGGAATAATAAGACTTCACAGGAGTTATGGTTCCAGATAAATTTGATAGGAGGTGACTCGCAGGTAAGTTATTCTTGAGGGGGTGTTACACTTTTTTGGGTCATTAAACAAGGAGGTAAAGTTATGGATGAACAGAAAGCATTATCTTGGCAGGCGCTCTATGACAATATGTGGGGGATATTTGCATTAGGGATACTGGTTCCAACCTTAATCTATACTGTCTGGGGACTGATAGAAATAGCAACCCTCCCTCAGATGGACGTGAGCAAGGCTATGGAGGCATTAAGGCCGGCAGAAGTACAGCAGGCCGCACCGGCAGAGATACCGGCGACCGAAGCTGCTCCAGTGCATTAAGATTTATTCAAAGCATAAAATATATGGAGGTATGATATGAGTATATCGGTTGAAAGGACATGGTGGAGGCCTCTTGACAGGGAGGAAAAGATCTGGGTCACCATAGCCCTTATATGGTGTCTCGGCACTTTTTTTATGATGCCTGTGTGGCATGTGATAGCGAAGCAGAATACGCCCAATGAAAGTTACAGGGTCTCTGTTGACGATTTTGAGAAGATTGTTGTTGCCTTTAATGAAAAATATAAGGTACGTGAAGAGAGCGGAGTTCCGGTCGTCCATCCACCTGCAGGAAGTGATATTTATCTGGCAGGGACAGGGGTCTGGCAGTGGTCCTCAATCCTTGAGCTTGAGGCTGGCAAGCAGTACAGACTTCACATCTCATCCATTAAGGGCGGCGGCACTGAGGCATGGCAGCATGGTTTCTCGATCGTTTCCGCAAAGTTTAATGTAAACTTTCAGATCGTTCCCGGATATGACAATGTATTAACAGTTACACCAACTGAGGCCGGTGAATATGGTCTGATCTGTAACGAATTCTGTGGCATTGGTCATCACCTGATGGCCAGTAAGATAATTGTGAAAGGATAGGGGGTGCTTAAATGGCTGAACAGTTTAGAACGTGTCCTACGACAGGACTAAAGGTACACCTTCCGGCGGAGGCCCTTATAAAGGTCAATGCTGTGGCTGCCGTCGTTTGTCTCCTTGTTGGAGGTATTGCGGCATTGCTGGTTCTTCTTACCCGCTGGCCTGCAGTTCATCTTCTTAATGAAGAATGGTTTTACAGATTCCTGACGGCCCATGCGCTGGACATGCTCATCGCATGGATCATATTCTTTGAGGTGGCAGCGCTCTATTTCGGCAGTACAGTGTTGCTTAACAACAGGCTGCCTGCTCCGAAAGTAGGTTGGGTCGCATTCATCCTGATGGTGCTTGGCGGGGCTTTAATTAACTGGCAGGTTCTTGTTGGACAGGCTACGGTTGCATTTACATCATATGTGCCGTTAAAGGCAAGCCCACTGTATTACCTTGGGATAATACTTTTTGCAGTGGGTGCACTTACTGCCGTATTCCTCTTCTTTGCAGCCCTTGTTGTGGCGAAGAAGGAAAAGACCTACGAGGGATCGCTGCCAATAGTGACCTTTGGCCTCATGTGTGCCGCAACCATTGCAACTTTCACTCTTCTGCACGGCGCAGCTTTTTACATCCCGACCTTCCTTTGGTCTGCCGGTATTTTGCCTAACCTTGATCCGATGATGTACAGGCTTGCATTCTGGGCACTCGGTCATGCATCCCAGCAGATCAATGTGTGCGCCATGGTTGCCGTGTGGTACCTTATTGCCACACTGACCACGGGGGCAAAGCCGCTCAACGAGAAGCTCTGCAGGACTGCATTCCTTCTCTATGTTCTCTTCATTAACGTTGCGTCAGAGCACCATCTCCTCACTGACCCGGCCTTAAGCATCTGGCATAAGATAGCGAACACCGGCTACGTCATGCATATGGCAGTTCTCGCCAGCATGATCCACGCCTTTGCTATCCCTGCGATGATCGAAGTGGCGCAGAGGAAGAAAGGATTCAGCAAGGGCTGGTTTGAGTGGCTGAAGAAGGCTCCCTGGGGCAACCCGGCATTTGCATCCATGTTTATCTCCCTCATAGGCTTTGGTTTTGTCGGTGGGATCACCGGTGTGACCTTTGGTAATATGCAGATCAGTATGATCAGGCACAACACCTGGAGCATCACCGGTCACTTCCACGGAACTGTTGTTCTTGGCACAACCCTGGCCTTTATGGGTATCACGTACTACATAGTACCGCTGATATTCAGAAGGCAGATATTCAGCGAGACAATGGCAAAGTTGTCCCCATATTTCTTTGGAGGAGGGGTCTTCCTCTTTGCCAACGCCATGATGTTTGCCGGAGGTTATGGTATACCAAGGAGACACTGGGACGTTACCTTTGCTGGCGCTCAGTTCCCATTCCAGTTTGACCCGACAGCATTCTTCTTTATAGCGCTTACCGGGTTGGGCGGACTGCTTGCCATCATAGGAGGGGCCCTTTACGTATTGAACACAACGGCCTCTGTATTTATTGGTAAGAAGATTCAATAATCAACTGGGGCGGGCTTTAAACCCGCCCCTATAATAACATGGGAGGTCGTCATGAGTGATCATAAAGAGGGATTTGAGGCGCCTGGGACATTTGTAATAGCCCTTGTATTCCTTGCTGTTTTCGTAGTCGTTTACGTTGCTAACTTCAAGCTTCTTTCCAACATCTGGTATATCCGTTAAGACCTGATGCGTGAGGGTTGATTGTGTGAAAGGGGTATGCGGCGCATACCCCTTTTTTTCTTGTTTGGTTTAGACCAAGTTGCTTTCAAACATCTACTATTAAGCCTAATGAAAGCTTACTTGGTATTAAATCAGAAGGGACATCCTTGATGAAGAGATTTTTTTTATTGTCATTTTTTTTTCTTTATTTTCAAGCCTCTTACGCTGCTGAACCGCCTAAGTCCGAGCAAAAGACCTCTGTCGTAAAAAGCGAGGACGTCATCGGCCATAAGATCGGCGAATACAGGCTCATAGACCATAACGGGAAGGAGTTCAGCACCTCCGAATTCGCGGGAAAACCTTTTGTGGTCAGCTTCATATACACTTCCTGCATACATATCTGCCCAACCATTACACTCAGCCTTTCCAATGTTGTCAAAGAAAAAACAGGGAGGCTTGGGAAGGACTTTAATATACTGACGGTAAGCTTCGACCCTGACAAGGACACCCCGCAGAAGCTGAAGGAGTTTGGCTCAAACTTCACGAAGGACTTTGCCCACTGGCGGTTTACCACTGCCGGTAAAGAAACCATAGATAGGATGACCAGGGACTTCGGTTTCTTCTATAAGAAAGAGGGCGATACCTATCAGCATATAAATATGGTCTCTGTTGTTGATGCAAACGGCCAGATCCTTAACCATATATATGGAATAGATTTCAAACCTGACCAGGTACTGGGCCCCATTTATCACCCTGACAAGTTCAAGAAAGTCGACAAGGCCGGGTTTGCCGGACTTCTGGAAAAAGTGACCCTCTTCTGCTACAAATACGATCCGGCGACAAACAGCTATAGGCTTGACTATCCACTGCTGTTTCAAATTGCATTGGAAGGAACGGTCCTGTTTTCAATACTGTTCTTTGTCTGGAAAAAGGAGATTATCGGATTCTTTTCGAGATTCAGAAGGAAGAAGGTCGATGACCCTGTTTTACCTTTATAACCCTTACCTCCTTATTAATGGCTGAATTGTAGCGATAATCCTGAACCTTATCTACAGACGACGGTAGTATTGAAAATTAGTGATTTGCCTTGACTATAGAGTATGAAGGATATATATTTTTTTAAGATGAATAGGCTATTTGCTATTGCACTAATTTGATGTTTTTTAGGAGGCAACCCTGCCGTTTACCTTAGAGGATATAGTCTGGCTGGATGCGGTCGTAGACAAACTTGCATGGAAGCACAGTGTGTTGCCGTCTGAGGTAGAGGAGGTATTGACCGGCAAATGCAGGATATTCAAGAGAGAAAGCGGTAATGTGGAAGGCGAGGATTTGTATAACGCCATCGGCAAGACAAAAGGTGGACGTTACCTGTCGGTATTTTTTATAAGGAAGCTGGGGAACAAGGCATTGATTATAACGGCAAGGGAGATGAACAAGAGGGAGCATGGGAGATATGAAAAAAAGTAAACAGGGGATGACAATTTCTGAGGCAAGCGACTTCTTTGATGAACATGATATCTTTGAGTTTGAAGATGTTGTAGAAGTCAAAGATATCAAGTTTGACCTGAAAAAGAAGAAATATGTGGGGTTGGATATGAGTCTGTTTGAGAAGATTAAGAACAAGGCAAAAAAGCTTCACATAAGCGAGGATATGCTAATACAGGAATGGTTGATGGAAAAGGTTGGATGAAGTCTAACCCTCCTCGCACCACCACCCCACGGGGGTTTTACCTTTTCATTGCCGCAACTTTCATTATGCGCAAAATACATTTCATATCTCGCTCGTCAATCAACTTATAGAGCTTCAGGAGCCTTGCCTCCTCAGTATGACTCCGCTTATTCTCAGAAGCAAGAAGGTCGCTGACCCTATTTGACCCTCGGAATTCGTGCAAGAATTCTTAAATCCATTCAGCATAATTTTCCTGTAAATTCTGCGTCTGACGTATAATACTTGAATCGGACGCATTATGCGTCAATATAAAGGATTTTCCCAGAAAGATGAAATATATTTATTGACTTTATTCTCTATTAAATTATATATTTACTGCAAATACGTCAGACGCATAAAAAACACTGTTAGAAGGAGAAGAATGACACCTGAGCAAATTGACAATCCGATTGCAAAAGTGGAGTCTAAAGAAGCACTAATCCTAGCGGATTTGGCCGCAATCTTCCAAGATTTGGGAGCGACGATGCACACATGTTCTCATCTTATTGAGCTACTGAAGGAGGATTCCAAAGACCAAATTCTAATTGAATCTCTCTGGACCTCAGCGTTGATCCGATACGCCCGTTGCTTTACCGCCAGTAAGAGATTCGGTCTTTCTGAATCGATCTTTGATGGTTTACAAGGTGACCCTGTCGGAGCGCATCGGCTTTACATCAACCTCCGCAACAAGCATATTGCCCATTCAGTAAACCCATTTGAGCAAATGGAGGTAGGAGTTATTCTCTCGCCTGTTAAATCCGCTGAGAAAGAGGTGCTTGGGGTCGCAACGCTTTCTATGCGGCTGATCAGTCATGACGTAGAAGGCATTCGTCAGCTGGGTACTTTGGCAAAAGTTGTGATGGAGAAAGTTTCCAAGCTGGCGAAAGACTATGAACAAAAAGTGATAGAGGAGGCAAGAAAAATTCCCATTGATGATCTGTACAAACGGCCAAGGCTGCGCCTTGTTGCTGCCGGACCTGAGTCGGCGGGAAAACCCCGTCCATGAAAGCCTTCTAACAAGACGCTGAAGCGGATGCGCCATAAACCCGCCGCACCGCTTAGCTTTGTGTTAGTGGGTCAGTTATACTTCCCAAACAAGCCTAGTTATTTATATTTCTTGCATCAGCCCCCAGCCCTGAGTAAAATTCTATCATGCATCTCAGCGAAATTAAGAACAGGGTTCTGAAGCTTCTCCGCCCTCCAAGGCAGCTCAGATTCACCCCTGAGGGGACCAGGTTCGTTATTGTCGCCCTTGCCATCGGCGTGGCGGCAATAAACACAGGGAATAATCTCCTGTATCTCATTCTGGCAATGCTGCTTTCAATGATTACCCTATCAGGGATTCTGTCCGAGAGCTCCCTGAGGATGGTGGAGATAAAGAGGGGTTTGCCAAAGGTGGCCTTTGCCGGAAAACCTTTCGTTGTAAAGATTACTGCTGTAAACAATAAGAGGCGCTTACCGTCAATATCCCTGACATTTCAGGACCATATGGATGAAAAGAGAGAGGCAGGAAGCCGGTACTTTCTTAAGATACCTCCAAATGGCAGTGAATCAGGTAACTATCACTTTACATTGGAAGGGAGGGGGTTGCACAGATTCCGGCTTGGAAGGCTGGCGACAAAGTACCCTTTCGGCCTTTTTCTCAAATCAAAGGATGCCGGAGAAGAATCAGAGATACTGGTATATCCGAGAATACTGGATGTGAAGGAGCTATTAAGGGAGACCGGGGTAAATGAAGGCGAACTGGAGTCGAGTATAAAGGGACGGGGGACCGACCTCTACGGCCTGCGGAGTTATATATCAGGTGACGACAGGAGGGCCATCCACTGGAAGACATCTGCGAGGCTTTCGAAGCTGTATATCAGGGAGTTTGCCAGGGAAGACGCGAGGAAGGTCACTATACTTCTGGATGACTGCATCCCTGCTGGTCTTGAGGAGTCCCTGGAGAAGGGGATAGTTATTGCCGCCTCCCTTGCATCCCATTTCCTGCACAAGGGGTACCAGGTAGGTCTTGTGACATCCGGTGAGGATATCCCACTTGGGATAGGGATGGAGCAGCTTTTCAAGATACTTCGTGCACTGGCGCTTCTCTCGCCAGGCAAGAAAAGGGGAAAGCTCCTTGCATCGGTTGAAACGGGTGGTGTCCTTATCCTTCCATACGACAGCCAGGCATGGAAGGGGAAAGAAGGGTCTTTTTCAAAGATAATAAAGGTGACTCCGTGAGGTTCTATTCATATTTCAAGACAGCATCATACCTCCTGGTTTTTTCCGCATTCCTCTCCCTGGTCCTCACAGGGGAGCTCGAAGCCCCCTATATCGCTTTCATCACTATTGGCCTGGCGGCAAGTTTAATACAGAAAAAGTTGGATCTTTCCCCTCTCTCAAAGTGGATAATCGCAGTTTCCATCCCTTTCCTTATAGTCGACTTCTTTTTTATATCAAAGGATATCCTTTATGCATTTACTCATCTACTCATCCTCCTGACCAACGCCAGACTCCTATCTCTCCGGACGGACGCCGACTACAACCAGCTATTCCTTCTGACTTTTTTTGATCTGCTGGCCGCATCGGCCCTGACCATAAACCTCTCCTTCGCCTTTACCTTTACAATGTACCTCGTCTTTGTCACATGGGTACTCCTCCTGTTCCATATTAAAAAAGAGGTGGAGGGGCGAATTGCAGAAAACAAGGAGCAGGCGCTTGAGGGAGCTGTAACCATCCCCTTCTTCCTCGGCATAGGAGGGGTAGCTGTGCTGTCGCTGGTCATAACGCTTGGAATATTCTTCATACTCCCCAGGGCCGGGGTAGGCCTCTTTTCCAAGAAACCCGGTAAGGTCATGAAGACTTCCGGTTTTGGCGACAAGGTCGACTTCGGCGATATAGGGGCTTTGACACTGGACCCTACGACGGTCATGAGGGTGGAGCTTCCGGATTTTGAAAAAGGGCTCGGTAGTATATATCTCAGGGGAACCGTGCTCGATTCTTTTAACGGTGTATCCTGGAAAAGGGAGAGGTCCAAACTCGAAGCCGTTAATAAAGAGAACAACGATTTTGTTATATCAAAGGGAGCCAAGAACCTTGTAAGACAGGAGGTCATACTGGACCCGATTGACTCGCGGGTTGTCTTCGGGATGGAGAAGGTTGTGCGTCTCTCAGGGAGGTTTCAGACCCTTTTTACAGATAGCTACAAAACCGTTTATCTGCCGGTCAATCCTTCCTCAAGGTTCCAGTACACCGTATATTCCGACACAAGAGTCCCAAATGGCAAAGAGTTGGATGCAGACAGGGGTATTTATCCTCCGGATGTGGTTGACCTATACACAAGGCTGCCTTCTCTGTCGGAGAAGGTAAAGGAACTGGCATCTTCCATAACGGCAAGCTCTGAGGGTACATACCGGAAGGCATGGGCGATAGAAGACTACCTGAAAAAGAACTATTCCTACACCCTCAGTCCCAATAGAGATGTATCCCTGCCGCCCGTGGAGGACTTTTTGTCCAAGGACAAGGCAGGATATTGCGACCACTTCTCAACAGCCATGGCGCTGCTCTTAAGGGAAGTGGATGTCCCTGCAAGGCTTGTGACCGGATATGTCACGTCGGAGTGGAACGACCTCGGAAGGTTCTATACTGTGAGGCAGAGGAACGCGCATTCATGGGTTGAGGTATACTTCCCGTCCCACGGGTGGGTTTCATTCGACCCAACGCCTTCAGCAATGACGGTTGAGGAGAACATAACTGTAACTGCCATAAGTAGATATATCGCATACATAAGGCTCAAATGGGACCGCTATATCATAAACTTCACCTTCCAGGACCAGGTGAATGCAGCAAAGAAGGCAAGGAGAAGGACTGAGCTTGGCAGGGAGAGCGTCCTGCGGCTTATCGCCTTAATAAAGCTCAAGAGCGCTACAGTTATGAGGCCGTTTGCAGTTTCCATTGCGGCCATCGTCCTTATCTATCTGTCTTTAAAATGGAGACGAAGTAAAAGGACTATGCGATACAAACTTAGCAATAAAGGGCCTGTGCCTTTTTACCGGGAGATGCTCTTGATACTGGCAAAGAGAGGGCTGATAAAGCATGAGGGAATGACCCCAAGGGAGTTTGCCCATATGGTTACGGCTGAAAGAGGTCCACTTTATGGCAGCATCAAGGAGATTACAGCGGCCTTTGAGAAGGTAAGATACGGTGGATTTACCCTTGGAGCGGGGGAGATGGATTCAATCAACCGAATCCTGAAAGGGATGAGGAAGGGCAAGAGGCAAAAAGGGAATGCCGCGCTGGAGGATGAAGCTCTTTGTATTCATGTCCCGTAACGCCCTTGATGCTACGGCATTCTTTGGGATTCCGCCCGGAAGAGTTGTCGAATTGGATATGCAGGTAGAACTGTAACGGGTTACTCTATGACCGATACTTCCTCCACAGCCAGTTTCCCATTAACCTCTATCAGATATCCCATCCTGACCTTCGGGTCATGCTCAAATATCATAAGCCAGCGGCCTTCCAGGCCTTCTCTTAAAATCCTTCTCTTTACCTCCAGAAGCTCCAGGGGATACAGGTCGTAACCCATTATATATGGCAGCGGGACATGTGCCGCTGTTGGGATCATGTCTCCAAGATAAAAGGCCGTTTTTCCATCTGACTCTATCTTCACACTCTGATGCCCCCTGTTATGTCCAGGGGTATGCACAACGGTAACGCCTGGATAGACCTCCCTGTCGCCGTCCACAAGTTCAACAAGTCCTGCCTCCATCAACGGGATGAAGTTCTCCGGCAGGTAACTGGCCCTTGTCAGTTCATTCAGGTTTGTCGCATCCTCCCACTCCCTCTTCTGAGCTATGTATCGTGCCCTGGGAAAGGCCGGCTCATGCCTTCCATTACCGTTTACAACGGTATTCCCGCCGCAGTGATCAAAATGAAGGTGTGTGTTTATGACAATGTCTATATCCTTCGGTCTGAGACCGGCATCTGATAACGATTTCAGAAGGGTAGGTTCTCTTTCTATCCCATAAATCTTCAGGAGCTTCTCGCTGAATTTGTCGCCGTTTCCTGTATCCACAAGGATGTTGCAACCCTCAGCCTTTATCAGGAGAGGGTTTACGCCTATAATGATCCTGTTCAGTCTATCTGCCGGGTTTGTCTTCTCCCAGAAGACCCTTGGGACAACCCCGAACATGGCCCCTCCGTCCAGCCTCATAATACCGTCGGATAGGGAGATGAGTTCGAGATTGCCGAACCTCATGAAGCCTCCCTAACTGCTTTCCGCATACCCTTAGTTGCACTCCTCTGCTTCTTCCCCTCTATCCTGCGCTCTTTGGCAGCAAGGGTAGGCCTCGTCTTTTTCCTCGGCTTCGGCTTTTCCGTTGCCTTGCGGATCAGTTCAACCAGACGCTCTATTGCATCAACGCGGTTCCTCTCCTGTGTGCGGTGCTGCCGTGCCTCAATGATGAGGATGCCGTCCTGGGTAATGCGCCTCCCTGCAAAGCGGATGAGCCGCACACGGACTTCGCCAGGCAAAGACGGAGAGTTGCCGACATCGAAACGGAGCTGGACAGCAGTAGACACCTTGTTTACGTTCTGGCCGCCGGGGCCGGACGCCCGGACAAACTGGAGATCTATCTCGCCTTCGTCGATGGATATGGTTGGTGTGATATTGATCACGGTCATACTCTCACCATTAATTAAGGGAAGCGTTTCTCCGGGAACAGTGTTACTATTAAGCTCTCGCCGTTGCCGAAGAGAGAAGGCTGCTTTACTACAACAAGCTCAACTATCTCGTTAAAACCATCCTTTTTCATATCTACCACGACAAAATCCGCAACATAGCCGTTGATATTCCTTATCTGCCATCTATCTTCAAAGCCAAACTCGCCCCATAGGAGACCTCTCACATCGCCGCTCACATAGGAGATGTTCTTAAATACCCTGCCCAGCATCGTTACTGCTGGTTATTATCTCCAGCTTGCCGTTATCCACGGCCCTGCCGCACTGTATCCCGGCCTTGACATTGATCGTCTTCCGGTCAATAGAAGCCTGCCCGAACTCTATGTTGTTAATGCTTCCACCATAGTAACTGGCGCTCTTCCATGTCTGCTTCCACGCACCGCCCTCGTCCCTCTCATAAAACCTCAGACGGTCATTCTCATCAAGGGAGATGAAGTCATCCTTTCCGTCCCCTGTGGCATCGCATATGGTAAAGCCATAGAGATCCATCCATTTCGGCATATCCAGAAGACCGTCTTCTCCCAAAGTCCCATCTTTCCATTTAAGGAACTTTACACCCCCATACAGGCCGTCTATCTCCCTGAACTTCTCGCCAACGAGTAGTGTGTTATCCGGCCCTTTGACCTCCCTGATAAACCACGGGAGGTCATCAGCGACGACAACAAAATCTTTGCCCGTAAATTCAATAACGCGGGTTGCCGCCTTTTCCATATATTTCCTTGTCAGGTATATCTCAGGAATACCGTTTCCGTTGAAGTCACCGACTGCGATATTGTAATTCCGGGATGGACCGGTCCCTTTAAACTCCTTCTTCAGCCTCAGTCCATCTTTATCAAATAAATATATATACAGGTTCTTATCATCTATCGCCACTAATTCCATTGTCCCGTCGTTGTCAAGGTCCGCAATCCCAATTCCTTTTAATGTCAGAGGGAGTCTCTGGGTCTTCCAGCTTTTTTCCCTCAATGTCGCCGGCAGATTCCCAATCGCCTTACCGGCAGCAGCTCCGAGGATTACCCCCCTTGCCTCAATGGATACCTTTTCGAGCATCTCAGTAAATGCCCCGACCCCCTTCCCTTTAAGGGATATGAGGGAAACATTCCATGGCCCAACCTTTACGAGCCTCACATCAAGGCTCAGATCATCCGCTATTACTGAGAGACTGCTCTCAAGGATGAAGCCCGCTCCAATCTCTCCGGCCAGCGACTTCGTCAACTCTTCTGACCACTCTGATGCGTCGTGCTTATCTATGATTGCCCGGAGCATTGCCAGGTCCTCAATCTGAATGCCGCCTGCCGCCAGGATCCTCGCTGAGAGCACATCCATGTACGCTCCCTTCAGATAGTCCATACCTGAAGGGGCATTCAGCCGCAGCGGAAGTATGGCAAGAGAGGGTTTATCTGAGGCATCTCCCCTTCCAGTCGAGAGGAACACAAGCACAGGAATTATGGCAATTAATATCTTTAGTCTGAAGTTCATAGTCATGGAGTAAATAAGACCACACAAACCGGTTAAAGTCAAGCATCAGAGGGTACTTGCGCCAATTTATGAGTGAACTACTTTAGGCGTAGGATGGGTGAAGTGAAGCCTAACCCGTGCGACACAATTACTTTTCAATAACCGATATGATTTTCTTATAATTCAAGAGATAACCCCCTTGGCCCAGCCCGTGGTTAAAGGCGAGGGGAAATTAGATTTGGATTTTTGTAAAAAGTGTAGGCGCGACAACTATGACTTCCCTATGGTTGGTCCATAGAATCAGCTGTGAGACAGGCCGGCATCACGCGCAACCTGCGCCCTCCCCTTAGCGCGGGCGATATCGCCCTGCGCCTTGGCAATGAAAGGCGCATCGACATTAGGCTCCTCAAAGCATGCCTCAAGATAAGCGGCCATTTCCTCAAGGGTTCGGAGGTGTTCTGCAACATCATAGCGAGTGGTAGTTGTCTTTTTCATCATTTGCTCCTATAGGTTGCGTGCAAGGCGGACTATCCGCACACGGACTTCGCCAGGTAAAGATGGGGAGTTTCCGACATCGAAGCGGAGCTGGACGGCAGTAGACACCTTGTTTACGTTCTGGCCGCCTGGGCCGGAGGAACGGACAAACTGGAGATGAATCTCGCTCTCGTCTATAGATATGGCAGGTGTGATGGTGATCATGGTGATACTTTACAGCATTAAGGAGAAAGGCTCAAGCTAAGAAGTTAAGCCGTGCGGATAAGGGCCTCCTTTTCTTCCCTGCTCAAACGCTTGATCTCATACTCTCTCCTGGCCGCCCCTGAGCGTGTTTTCTGAGATTCAAAATAGACAAGTCTCACCGGACGACGGGGGCGGGTATATCTGGCGCCGAGGAGGTCGCTACCATTGTGCTCCTCAATCCTTCGATCAACATCCCTGCTAATCCCGGTATAGAGGGTTTCATCGGAACACCTTACTATATAAACAGTCCAGTCGTTCATTTTATGAGTTGGAAATATTGATTCATTCGTAAAAAATCTTTTTTTGCCACGAAGACACAAAGGCACAAAGAAAAAATCTTTATTTTAGATGTGTTAGGCTTAGTGTCTTGGTGCCACATTAACCCCTGCGGACAAAACAATCAGCCCTTCGGCAGAGGCGGCATCATTCAGCTTTTTGTCAAAGGAAGAAAACGAAAAGGAGATATCGTTGTCTGATTTAAGCAGTTTTGCAGCGGAAAGGTGGACAGCATCAAATCCCCGCAGACCATGCTTTTTTACGAGATGGCCCGCCTCAAGCTCATCAAAGTCAAGAGCAACAAGCTTTTTCCACTCCTGGGAAAATCTCTTTAATATCAGTTTGTAATCATCCTTGGAAAGGTCTCCGCTGTTAAAGCGTCTGTTGAATGCAGAAACGGCCTCTGGGTACGCCACGCGGCAGGTTGAAACTGTCTCTGCCTCCCTGACCCATTCCTTGACCAAGTCGGAGTATTCCTCTTCCACATAAAGCTTTACGAGGCTGCTGGTATCAAGATAGAGGATCAACGACGTTCCTCCAGGACGGTATTTGACATGGGCTTACCCTTGACCTTGACCCCCTTGAGACCCTCCGGTTTTCCACCCGACCACTTGGCTTTGCCGGAATCCATGAGCGATTTAACGGCTTGCCTTTCCTTAGAAATCGGGATAACAAGGGCGACCTCCCTTCCATGATCGGTCACAACGACCTCCTCGCCCTTCTGCACCATGCCTACATAACTGCTCAGCTTTGCCTTTAATTCCTTTACCCCTACAGAAATCATAATCCCCTCCATCTAAAATATGGTTACTTTATAACATAAAAGGGACTACTTTGCAACAATCAAGAGCAATCACATAATTAATGGACGCTTACATGGTTTTCTCCGGGACCTCAGTGGTTAAAGCGAGGGGAATTGTGAAGGGGGTGGCTGTTGGAGATAGTTTTGAATAGGGCAATTAAATTTGTCAATGTTAAAGATTTGACCCTCTTATGCTCTTATGCCCTTATGCCCCTTTTGCCATATTCAAATCCTGCATTTTGCAAGCCCCCTCAAAACCTCGCCTATCTCCTTGATCACCATCGAAGCCTCTCCCTTTAGCACTCTGCACTCAGGCAGGGACTTTAGAAATGTCTTCCCGTAGCTCTTTGTGGCTGCCCTTACATCCAGGACAAGGACTACTCCGCTGTCTTTCCTGCTCCTGATAAGCCTCCCGAAACCCTGTCTGAACTTTATCACTGCCATTGGCAGGGAATACTCCCGGAATGCGTTGCCGCCGTTCCGCTCTATCTCATCCTGCCTTGCCGATGCCACCGGGTCGTCCGGGACCGCGAAGGGAAGCCTGGCCACAATCACCTGCCGGAGCGCCTCCCCCGGCACATCCACCCCTTCCCAGAAAGACTCGGTCCCGAAGAGGACAGAGGTCTTGTCGCGGTTAAATCTCTCAAGGAGCTCATGCCTTGGGGCGTTTCCCTGTTTCATGATGCTGTATCCCATCCCCTGGACTGCATCCCTGGAGCCATCAAACACCTTATTCATCAGAGAGTAAGAGGTAAAGAGCACAAGGGTGCTTCCGCCGGAGGCCTTGATCGCATCAGGGATGACCCTTGACAGGATGCCCGGGAACCTTTTGTCAGTGGGCTCAGGAAGGTCTGTAGCAAGGCCAAGGACTGCCTGTTCCTTGAAATTGAATGGGGAAGGGAGCAGGGATTCGATCAAACGTTCCTTCGGGACCCGGTCAAGACCGATCCTCCCCTCCAGGAAATCAAACCTTTCCTTTACGCTGAGTGTTGCAGATGTCATGACGACAGTCCTGAAGTTCTTGTAAAGTGTCTCGTTTAATGTGGTCCCCACATTCAACGGAGAGAGATGAAGCGTGACCCTTGAAGGCCTGTTCTCTTTCGCCTCCATGATCTCCACCCAGCGGACTGCGTCATTGCTTACACCAAAGAGGATATTCTCCATAGAGATAGAAATGGCATCCAACCTCTCGGCCATTGCCTTCACCTCTATCATCTGCGGAAGAAGCTCCTTTTCCGCCTCCTCATTCCCCTTGACTCCCTGCACAAGGTCTCTGTTAAGGTTTTTCAGCCCCTTTACAAGAAACTTTATCTTGTTGGCGCAGGTCCTTACCTCCTCCGATGCCTCGTCCCATCCTGCCCTGCCCCTTATCCCTTCATCAATCCTTATCCTCAGCTCCGGTTCAGGGACCGCTTTGACGGACGCAAAGAAATAATAAACGGTATCTAAGGCGGACAGGACCGACTGGGTGCAGTCTTCAAGGAACATCGAAAGCTCGCCATTAATAGCTGTCACGATATTGTCCATAGGGTATTCGAGCCTTGAGACCTTTGCCGCGATGAAGGGAAGGAGCCCTTTCTTCCTGTCCTTCCTGTGCCTCAGCCTTCCCAGCTGTTTAAGCACCCCTCCCCTGCTCACCCTGTCCCCGAAGTAACTGGTTGCCACATCCTCCATATTGTGTGCCTCGTCTATGATGACCCTGCCGTAAGGCGGCAACACCGCCGTTTCAGAATAGTCTGCCTTTGCAGCCCGTATTGCAAGGTCAGAGAACAGGAGGTGGTGGTTGGCGACTATGATGTCTGCCGATGCTACCTCCCTCCGTGCCTTGTTGAAGAAGCAGTCAGAGAAGAGGTCGCACCTGAGCCTGAGGCATGTGTCCGCCTCTGATGCGAACTCCTCCCATATCTCATGCTTCGGCGAAAAGCTCAGGTCTGAAAGGCTACCGTCACTGGTTTTATCAAGCCAGTCAAGGATAGAGTTCCTCTCGTTGGTCCAGCTTCCTTCAAAGAGGTCCGCCTCCCTTACCATCTCCTTGGCCTTCCTGAGACATGCGTAATTACCCCTACCCTTCACAAGTACCGCCTTGAAGTCAATTCCCATAACTGATTGCAGGAACGGGATATCCTTTTTGGAAAGTTGCTCCTGGAGGGTTATAGTGTTTGTAGAGACAACGACCCTCTCCCTGTTCCTGACGGCCCAGAGTATTGAAGGGATAAGGTATGCCATGCTCTTCCCCACCCCTGTCCCTGCCTCAACAAGAAGGAGCTTGTCTGTATTGAATGCCTTTGCCGTCTCATGCGCCATCTGCAACTGGGCATCCCTGACTTCATAGCCTGCAAGCCTTTTCGATATGACTCCGCCTGGACCTAGGATCCCGTCTATCTCCTTTTCATCTAAAGACGATAACGCCTCCTTCCTGAAAGGCTCGACAACCACATAGATGTCGCTCACCGGATTGTTTATAATGTAGAACCCTATCCCGCTAGAGGCCAGGGATGAAGCCACTGAGATATCGGCGTTTGATGGAGTCAGTGCCCCGGTCGGGTGGTTATGGATCACCACATCCCCGAATCTTGCAAGCTGGACTATGGCAGGGACCATGGAGTCGTTCCCCCTCGCCAGAGGCCCAGCAGATGTTACTATTCCGTCTTCAGCGGAACAGAGGAAGAAGACCTCGTTACCTCTAGCGCTGGATATAGTGTCGTGGATGAGGGAGATGCAGTTGTCTGAGATAAGTTCTGTTACGGCTTTCATTGAAGAAACATTATAGGGGTAAAGTGATGCGTTGACAACAAGCTTGCAAACCTTTAATCTTTCCCCATGATCCTGATCAACGGAAGTCACGGTGAAGGCGGCGGACAGATACTAAGGACGGCACTGGCCCTGTCATGCATAACGGGGGAGCCTTTTGAGATGTACGACATCCGCATGGGGAGAGAAAAACCTGGGCTTCAGCCTCAGCACCTTACCGGCGTCAGGGCCGCTCAGGCTATATCAAAGGCGGATGTAGACAAGGCCAAACTTGGCTCTCAGAGCCTCTGTTTTTCACCAGTGGCAGTGACAGGTGGCGAATACCTCTTTGATGTTTCAGAGATAAAGGGGAGTGCAGGCTCGGCGACACTGGTGCTTCAAGCCATCCTCCCCCCGCTGGCTACTGCCGGAACCGGCTCCAGGGTTACCGTCAAGGGCGGTACTCATGTGGAGTGGAGCCCAACTTTTCATTACATGAGGGATGTCCTCCTTCCCCTCCTGGCCAAAATAGGGATAAAGAGCAGCCTTGATATTGAAAAGTGGGGGTGGTATCCAATTGGTGGCGGGAAGCTCTCCTTGTCTGTTGAACCGGTCAAAAAGCTTTCAGCTATTAGCATAAGACAAAGAGGTCGGCTAAAAAACATTTCCGGGATATCTGCGGCATCCAACCTTCCCATTTCCCTGGCGGAGAGACAGAGGGACCATGGGAACTGGCTGCTGAAAGGAGCTGGACTTAGCGCCAATATGGAGATAGTGGCTGCCCCATCCAACGGAAAGGGGACATTTTTCTTCATTCTGGCAGAGTTTGAAAATATCAAGGCAGGGTTCTCTGCCCTGGGAGCAAGAGGGAAAAGGGCTGAGGCCGTTGCAGAAGAGGCGGTCAGGCAGTTTCTGGAATTCTCAAACTCCGAAGGAGCCCTTGACCCGCACCTGGCAGACCAGATCATCCCTTACCTGTCAATATGTGATGCCCCTTCCAATTTTACTACCTCAAGGATCACCAGGCATTTATTGACCAATGCCTGGGTGACAGAGAAGTTCCTGCCGGTTGAGATTAATATAAATGGGAGAGAAGGTGAGTTCGGAGAGGTAATAATAAAAAGGGCCGGCAACAGATTGTTGCCGGCCCACTCCTAAACACTATTCACAACAACTGCCTTACTGAACCCTCTTAATTGACTTTATAACCACTGACTCAGCAGGGACGTCCTGAAAACCCATCTTGGAGCCGGTCTTGACTCCTTTTATCTTGTCAACCACTTCCATACCTTCAATCACCTTGCCGAATACTGCATATCCGAATCCCTGGGGAGAATTGTCTCGGTAGTCAAGGAAATCGTTGTCTACAACGTTTATAAAGAACTGGGATGTTGCGCTGTCCACCACCATAGTCCTTGCCATAGCAAGGGTCCCCCTCTTGTTTCTTAGCCCGTTACCTGCCTCGTTCTTTATCTGGGCCTTTGTAGCTTTCTGCTGCATATCAGCAGTGAAGCCGCCACCCTGGATCATGAAGTTGCTGATGACCCTGTGAAAGATGGTGCCGTCATAGAACTTGTCGTCCACATAGGAAAGGAAGTTCTTGACGCTTACTGGCGCCTTGGCCTGCTCCAGCTCTATCTTCACATTTCCCATAGATGTCTCCATCAATACTACAGGGTTCTTCTCCACAGCCATTGATTCTCCCGAAAACGCCGACACCATAACCACCCCCGAAAAAATAAGATTTAAAATCATTAACCGCATAACTGCCTCCTGTTTTTATTGTAGAGACGCCCCGTCAGGGCATCTCTACCAAAATCGCTTCATTTATACCAAGTTGCTTTCAAACATTAAATTATAGAAAGCTTACTTGACGTTATACCTGAGCCTTCATCTCTTAGCATCTGAAGGCGAATTGGTATTTGTCTTATACTTGATCGTCAGGAAATAGACAACAAGTCCCGCAAAAAAGATATAACGGTAAATCTCCTTTTCAAGGTTGTAAGAGGCAAGGCCGCTCACAATGGCCACAGCAAAGGCCACCCAGTTAACACCCTTTACAATCCTTGAGGGGGCTTTTTGTATAAAGACCCCTATGCCAAAAATTATGGCAAATACGGCTACTGTTAGTGCTATAATAGAAACTATGCCTCTATTTTCCATAAGGAGGGCATTCTAATTTAAACGGCAGTCTGCGTCAAGGAGATTGTGACCTTAGTTTGCCGTAAAAAATCGTTTGTGATAAAGTCTGAAGAATCTTATGACTATCATAGAAACAGTTGAGGTCGCGTTTGATGCCCTTTCGGCAAACAAGCTTCGTTCAGCGCTTACAATGCTTGGAGTGGTTATAGGCGTGGCGTCTGTCATACTTCTTGTATCCATCGGTGAAGGGGCCAGGAACTATATATCTGAACAATTTGCAGGCCTTGGAACTAACCTCCTCATAATTCAACCTGGGAAGGTGGAGACAAAGGGGATGCTTCCCCCTGTGAGCACCACAAAGAAGCTTACATATGCCGATGCAGAGGTGTTGAAGAAAAGGGGCTATCCGATCAAACTCGTAGCCCCTCTGGTGATCGGCACTGGGACGGTAAAATACCAGAACCGCCACAGGGACATCCCTATAATCGGCGTCACCCCCGAATTTCAGGAGGCCCGGAACCTCCGGGTTGAAGTCGGTTCCTTTATAACCGACGTGGATGTGAAGGGGGAAAGGAATATCTGTGTTCTGGGAAGGAAGGTTGCTTCCGAGCTGTTTGGGACTTCAAATCCCCTGGGCAGGATGGTGTCTATCAATGAGGCCAGGTACAGGGTTGTCGGTCTGATGGAAAAGAAAGGGGTATCTCTTGGCACAGATATAGACGACATCGTATTCATTCCTCTAAAAAGCGCACAGACTCTTTTCAACACTGACAGGCTGTTTGAGATAATTGTCAGCATCGCTGCATCAGAGGAGATTGAGAGAGGGATGAATACAGTCACTCAGGTGCTTAAGAAGAGGCATGACGGGAAAGAGGACTTTACCATAACAAGTCAGGCTGCCATGCTATCCACGTTCCAGACCATACTTACATCCATGACCTTTGTCCTTGCAGGGATAGCGGGGATATCTCTGGTAGTGGGAGGAATAGGGATAATGAACATCATGCTGGTCTCCATAAAGGAGAGGACCAGGGAGATAGGTATACGGAAGGCCGTTGGGGCTACAAAGAAAGATATACTTTCCCAGTTTATGGTCGAGGCCTTGGCCCTTTCCTGTCTTGGCGGAGTGATCGGGATAGTCATAGGTGGAGGTATTTCCATCATTATGACAACCATATTCCCAGCCCTCCCGACATCTGTTTCCCTTTGGTCTATCTCCCTCGCCTTTGGGTTCTCTGCAATGGTAGGCGTATTCTTCGGGGTCTATCCTGCAAAGAAAGCGGCTGAATTGAATCCTATAGCGGCGTTGAGGTATGAATAAGGGGACTGTTTGCAATAACGCCCCGCCTTCGGCACCCCCTCTTAATTTAAGAGGGGGTTGGGGGGAGTTAGGGACTGTCCCCGCGCAAGATAAGATTGAATAGCGAATTTAGGGGGTTTTATGATAACCGAAAACACAACGATTGAAGAGGTTTTAACCAGATATGCCAAGGCAAATGAGATCTTTTTAAAATATGGCCTGGACTGTAGCGGATGTCAGATAGCAGAGTTTGAGAGCATCGGCCATGCCTGCAAGGTCTACGGAATAAAGCTTGAGGCGCTGCTGAAAGAGTTGAATGAAGCGGTTTGCTAAGCCTCTTCCTCTTCCGAGTAATTGATGTTCCTGAAAACCCCTTCTGCCTCAAACTTCTTCTGCCTGGCCTCCTGCCTTTCCTCTTCAGCCTTGCAGTTTATACATAGCCTTGTAAAAGGCTGCGCCTTGATCCTTGCCGGAGCTATCCTTTCGCCGCAGCTCTCACAAACTCCATATTCCCCAGTATCTATCCTATGGAGGGCATCGTCTATCTCTATCAGTTTCTGTCTGTCCCTGTCGCCAAGAAGAAGTGAAAGCTCCCGATCCCTCTCTGAACTGGCATCATCGTAGATATCACCTACGTCTTTTTTGAGAGGATCACTCTCCCTTACCCTGTATTCTATTATCTCTTTTAAAAGGTTTTCCCGGTTCTTTAGAAGAATAGCCTTCATCTCTTTCCCCGGAGCGGCTGGCCTTTGGGATTCAGTTTTCACCCTCAATGTTCCCCCTGTTTTCTTTGTTTCTTCCTGCAATACAATAACACCCTTTGGAGCCGGGACCGGCTTGACTACCTTTACTGGAATGATCTTGGACACACTTATTGTCTGTGCAGCTTTCTTAACTGGAGCAGCCTTCTTGACTGGAGCAGCCTTCTTGACTGGAGCAGCCTTGTTAACTGGAGCAGCCTTCTTAACTGGAGCAGCTTTCTTAACTGGAGCAGCCTTCTTAACTGGAGCAGCCTTCTTAACTGGAGCAGCCTTCTTGACTGGAGCAGCCTTCTTAACTGGAGCAGCCTTAGTCTTCACTGCAACCTTCTTTGCTTGCACTTTTTTTGGCTGTACTTTTTTGGCCATTGCACCCTCCTGAACTCGTTTGCGGGATTAGCCCATTGGCCTGCCAACACTGCACAGGCTAAAAAATTAAGTGCAAATTATAAATTAAAATATCTTTTTGTCAAGAAAAAACAGTACTGCTGTGCCGCCACAATACCTTGACAAAAGCGGTTCTGATGATTAGATTTACACTAACGGAGGAAATATGCGTTTTGACAAACTAACAATAAAGTCCCAGGAGGCCCTTCAGGATGCACAATCCCAGGCCGAAAAGAGGGAACATCAGCAGGTTGAGCCTGAACATCTCCTTTATTCTCTTCTGGATCAAGCTGGGGGGATCGTATCTCCTGTCCTTAAAAAGCTCGGCTCCAACCCTGCAACCATAAAGGAGCGGATCGAAACCGAGCTGAAAAAGATACCCAAGGTATATGGCGCTTCTGAGGTCTTTATATCCACAAGGTTGAAGAGTATCCTGGATTCTGCCCAGAGAGAGGCGGACAGGCTTAAGGACGAGTTTGTCAGCGCAGAACACCTTCTCCTTGCCATTGCCGAAGGTAAAGGCCCGGCATCGGAGACATTGAAGATTAATGGGGCTGACAAGGAGAGGATCCTTACGGCATTAACAGAGATCAGGGGAACCCAGAGGGTCAAGGACCAGAACCCTGAGGACAAATATCAGGCCCTTGACCGGTATTCTAAAGACCTTACTGAGCTTGCCAGAAAAGGGAAGCTGGACCCGGTTATAGGAAGGGATGATGAGATCAGAAGGGTCATGCAGGTGCTCTCCCGCCGCACGAAGAACAACCCGGTACTCATCGGAGAACCTGGGGTTGGCAAGACTGCCATAGTCGAAGGTCTCGCCCAGAGGATAATCAGCGGAGACACCCCGGAGGGGCTGAAGGAAAAACGGCTTTGCGCCCTGGATATGGGAGCCCTTGTGGCAGGGACGAAGTTCAGGGGGGAGTTTGAAGACAGACTGAAGGCACTCTTGAAGGAGATAGAGGAGTCTGATGGGAGGGTAATCCTTTTCATTGACGAGCTCCATACCATCGTTGGCGCAGGGGCTGCCGAAGGGGCCATTGACGCATCCAACATGCTGAAGCCTGCCCTGGCAAGGGGAGAGCTCCGGTGCGTGGGCGCTACCACGTTAAACGAGTACAGAAAGTATATAGAAAAGGATGCAGCGCTCGAACGGAGGTTCCAGCCGGTACTGGTGGGAGAGCCGACTGTAGAGGACACCATCGCCATACTGAGAGGGCTGAAGGAAAAATACGAGATACATCACGGAGTCAGGATAAAGGACGCAGCCATAGTCGCTGCAGCGACCCTCTCCAACCGTTACATCACAGACAGGTTCCTCCCTGATAAGGCAATAGACCTTATCGACGAGGCAGGCTCAAGCCTCAGGATAGAGATCGATTCCCTTCCGACCGAGATTGATACAGTGGAGAGGAAGATAATGCAGCATGAGATAGAAAGGGAGGCGCTGAAGAAGGAAAAGGATCAGGCCTCAATGGAAAGGCTTGCCGCAATTGAGAAGGAACTGGCCAATATGAAGGAAGAGTCTGGAAGGATGAAGGCCCACTGGCAGATGGAAAAAGAGGGGATATCAAAGATAAGGACGCTCAAGGAAAAGATAGAGAATGCAAAGGTCGAAGAGCAGAAGGCGGAAAGGGAAGGGAGCCTTGGAAGGGTTGCTGAACTGAGATATGGCGTCATGACAGTCCTTCAGAAGGAGCTTGGAGATGAAAACTTGAGACTTGCCGAGATCCAGAAGGAGCAGAAGATGCTGGCTGAAGAGGTTGACGACGAGGACATAGCCAGAATAGTCGGCAAATGGACGGGTATCCCTGTGTCAAGGATGATGGAGGGGGAAAGGGAGAAACTGGTACATATGGAGGAGCGGCTATCTCAGCGGGTCGTGGGACAAGGCGAGGCGATACGACTGGTTTCAAATGCGGTAAGACGGGGAAGGTCAGGGCTTTCAGACCCAAACAGACCAATCGGATCGTTTATCTTCCTTGGTCCTACGGGAGTCGGCAAGACGGAACTTGCTAGGGCCCTAGCAGAGTTCCTGTTCGACGATGAGCAGGCCATGATAAGGATAGATATGTCCGAGTATATGGAGAGGCACACAGTAGCGAGGCTCATAGGCGCCCCTCCCGGTTATGTGGGATACGAAGAGGGTGGTCAACTTACAGAGGTAGTCAGAAGAAGGCCTTACTCCGTTATACTTTTTGATGAAATAGAAAAGGCACACCAGGACGTATTCAATCTCATGCTGCAAATCCTCGACGATGGAAGGCTTACAGACGGTCATGGGCGGACTGTGGACTTTAAAAATACCGTGGTCATAATGACATCCAATATCGGAAGCCAGTGGATACAGGAAATGTCCGGTGAAAAGGAGTATGACAGGATGAAAGAGATGGTACTGGAGTCCCTCCGCTCCCAGTTCAGGCCGGAGTTCCTTAACAGGGTTGATGATATCATCATCTTCCACTCTTTGAGCCTGGAGCATCTGAGGAGTATCATTGAGATACAGCTTGCAGGCCTCAGAAAACGGATGTCTGAACGTAAACTGAGCATAACCCTGACAGATAATGCAAAGGAGCTGCTGGCAAAAGAAGGTTTCGACCCCACATACGGAGCAAGGCCGCTTAAAAGGGCGATCCAGAGGGTGATTCAGGATCCGCTGGCCCTCAAATTATTAGCCGGAGAATTCGGAGAAGGGGATACAATAGTTGTGGATACTGATAAAAAGGGGATGGTGTTTGAGAAGGGTTAGCAGAGTTTGTCTATACTTTTATTTTGACTCAATAGTAGATGTTTGAAAGCAACTTGGTATAAAAATAATTTTCGCTTCTATCCGGTTATTGGAAAAATTCAGGAGTGCAAAGCTGTTGTTGGAGTTGTTGGTAATGATACAGCCGGGGTTTAAGAAGAGGATATCTCCTATGCGCTGCTTCATTGGGAAATGGGTATGGCCGAACAAGGCGATGTGGGCGTCTTCAAATATGGCCTTTTCTATAAGGAGATCAATCCCATGTTTGACCTTGTAGAGGTCTCCATGGGTGATGAATGTCCTTATTCCGTTGAGCTGTAAGGTCTTCTCCCTGTCAGCCCACGGCTCAGAATTCAAGTCGGTATTTCCTGAGACGCCATCAACAGGGATACCGGCTTTATTAGCTATTTGCAGGGCGTCGTTATAATGATCTCCAAGATGGATCAATCTGTCAATATTTCCAATATGTTTCAGAACATTCACGGCAAGTTGCACATTCCCGTGGGTGTCGGACATTACGGCTATCTTCATAAGGACGTTATTTCCCGATTACTCCATCCTTTTTCAGTATCTCCTGTACCTTCAAGGCTACTTCAAGAGAGCGGAGGTCGCTCTCAGAGGATACGGACCTTTCAGCCCCCTTCATTGCGCAGTCCAGAAAGTGCTTCACCTCAAGCTTCAGGGGGTTGTCTTTGTGGACGAAAACCCTTTCGATCATCGATTCCTGCTTGTATTTGAGCTCTTCTTTGGAGAGAAAGTACTGTGATGAGGCCTGCCTGTGGAGATGTAACTCCTGGGCTCCGTAATCCAGGGATATATAGGCATCCTTCTGTGACACGGCAAGGGTCCTTATCTTTTCCTGGCTTACCCTGCTTGCTATCAGGCTTGCTACGCATCTATTCTTGAAATATATCTGTACATTGGCGTAGTCTCCGGTGTTGGTGAAAATGGAACCTCCTACGGCGTTTACCTTGACGATTTCTGAATCTACAAGGTTAAGGACAATGTCGATATCGTGAATCATAAGGTCAAGGACCACGCCATCATCCTGCACCCTCTGGACAAAGGGGCCGATCCTGCGGGTCTCAACGAGAAGGGGATTCTTGATTATTTTCTTGACCTCCTGAACAGCCCCATTGAACCTCTCCACATGCCCAACCTGGAGAACCACCTTCTTCTTCTTAGCTATAGAGTAAAGTTCTTTTGCCTCTTTTAATGTAGGTGTTATAGGTTTTTCAAGGAGGACATGGACACCGGCGGAAAGGAACTCCTTTGCAACCTCATAGTGTTTGCCGGTGGGTACTGCTACGGTCACTGCGTCCACCTGCCCTATGAGCTTCCTGTAATCAGTATATCCCTTTGTCTTGAACCTTTTAGCTACCGTATCTACCCTTTCTTTGCTTATATCTGCAATCCCTGCCAGTTTTACATTCGGCAGCTCCGAGTATACGTTTACATGATACTGCCCCATGTGACCCGTGCCTACAACTCCAACCATTGTCATTCGTCTGTCTCCTCTTCCGTTAGTGTCTCAGGTCTTGCTATACCTCTCTTTGATCCTTCTATAAACCTCAGAAACTCTTGTATCTGAGGGGTCTGTCTTACTTCAGACTTTATCCTTTCCAGCGCCTCCACAGTGGTCAGGCCGCTCCTGAAAAGCATTTTGTATGCCTTTTTTAAATCTCTCCTGCTCTGGCTGTCAACGCCGTTCCTCCTCAGCCCTATCACATTAAGTCCCCTTGGTGTTGCAGTATGTCCCTCTGTGGTCACATATGGGACAATGTCCCTGAGTATCCTCGACATTCCGCCGATCATGCACATAGTCCCGATTCTTACGAACTGGTGAATACCAACGAGGCCGGATATAACGGTCTTGTCGCCGATCTCAACATGACCTGAGATCCCTGCATAATTTGCTATTATTATGCTATCTCCAAGCTTACAATCATGGGCTATATGGGAGTAAGCCATAATGAAGCAATCATTTCCCACAGTTGTAAATCCGTCTTCTTTTGATGCCCTGTGGATGGTGACGAACTCCCTTATGACATTATTGTCCCCCACCTTCACAAAGGCCCTCTGCTCCTTGTAATGGATGTCCTGGGGAGGGGCCCCTATAACTGCGGAAGGGCCGATGTCGTTGTTCCTCCCAATCTCTGTCCAGCCGTCAACAACAGCATGGGGGCCTATCCTGGTCCCATTGCCTATCTTGACAAATTCCCCTATGACCGCATAGGGGCCGACCTCAACGTTTTCGGCAATCTCTGCTTTGGAGTGAATGACGGCAGTGTTATGTATTTTGGTTGACACGTGGACCTCAAAATTTTAAGGCGAAAGGTAAAAGATTGTAGATCCTTTGACCCTTGACCTTTTAACTTTGGCCTAATTAACTTATTTATCAGCTATCATTGCAAGCAACTCTGCCTCTGCAACCAGGGCGCCATCCACAAGTGCACTACCCTTGAAACTATATACAGTACCGCGTTTTTTGAGCAGTTCCAGCTCAAACCTTACCTGGTCTCCAGGAATCACCGGTTTCCTGAAGCGGGCCTTGTCAATCCCCATAAAGTAGACAACCTTGTTTTCGGGTGTGGCGGATAGATTCTTAAAAGCAAAGATGCCTCCGACCTGGGTCATGGCCTCTACGATCAGAACTCCGGGCATTATTGGATGGTCTGGGAAGTGGCCTTGAAAGAAGGGCTCATTTATAGTGACATTCTTCATCCCGACAATCTTTGCTTCCCCTATCTCCAGTATCCTGTCAACCAGAAGGAACGGGTATCTGTGGGGAAGATATTTCATGATCTCGTTGATGTCCATAAAAACCTCCATTATTTCAGTTTTGCCTCGAGCTCCTCAACCTTCTTTTCAAGCTCTTTTATCGTCTTTCGCATATCAGGGAGATGTGAGAATAGTAAAGATGCCTTTAGCCAATCCCTGTGTGGTATGGCGGGTGAGCCTGACACTATCTGGTTGTCATGGACATCAGAGGCCACACCGGATTGACCGCCTATCATCACGTTATCCCCGATTTTAACATGATCTACAATAGCCGCCTGTCCTCCTATTACTACGTTTGAGCCTAACACGCTGCTTCCGGCAATCCCCACCTGGGCAACAATTATGCTGTCTTCTCCTATAACTACATTGTGAGCCACCTGTACCAGGTTGTCTATCTTTGTCCCCCTTTTTATCCGTGTCTTTTCGGATGCCGCCCTGTCTATTGTCGTGTTGGCGCCTATCTCCACATCGTCCTCTATCTGAACTATCCCTGTCTGAGGGATCTTGTAATGCCTCTTCCCGTCCCGGGCAAATCCAAAACCGTCAGCCCCGATAACAGCCCCGGCATGAATAATCACCCTGTTTCCAAGTATGCATCGATCCATAATGGTTGTGCTCGGATATATTGCTACATCGTTCCCGATTATGCATCCGTTGCCAACAAATGCCCCGGGATACACGACAGTCCTTTCCCCTATCTCTACATCATCTCCAATGTATGCAAAAGGATATATATTGACAGTCTCGCTGATCTTAGGCCTTCTCCCAATGTAAGCCCTCTTGTCAATTCCTTTTGCCGTGTAAGGCCTGGAATTTAAGAGGGTGAGGATCTTTGCATAGGCAAGCTGCGGATTTCTGGAGACAATAAGGTCTTTGTTTTCTACCCTTATCTCCGGTGGGGCTATTACGGCCGATGCAGCAGTTATCTTTAGAAGATGAGCGTATTTTGGGGACGTGATAAAGGTTATATCACCCTCAGCAGCTGATTCAAGTGGCGCCACTCCCTTAATAAGTATGCTGCCGTTACCGGAGACCTCACAACCAACCAGTTCTGCAAGCTCTTTTAATGTCTTTCCCATTTATATCCATGTAAGGCTGCCCTGATCAAAGGGTCGCCCATAATACCAAGTAAGCTTTCATTAACCTGATAAGTAGCTGTTTGAAAGCAACTTGGTATAAATCATTTCTTTGTCTTGTTGTATGCTTTTATCACCTTGTCCGTTATATCAACCCCTTCTGCTGCAAAAAGGACAAAGGCATCACCCTTTTCCAGGATAATGGTGTAGTCTTCATCTGTCCCCATCTTCTTTATTACATCCTTCAGGTCCTTGATTATCTTCTTGGTCAACTCCGCGTCTTTCTGCTGGAGCTCCTCCTGAGAGTCTTTGGCAAACCTCTGTGCATCCTTGATCTTCTGCTGATATGTCTTTTCTTTTTCCCCCCTGGCATCAGGGGTCAGAAGTCCCTTCTGTTTTTCAAGCTCCTCCTGAAGCTTCTTAAGCTCGCTCTGCTTTTCATCCAAGGCCTTTTGAAGCTCTTCGACCCTTTTGTTAAAAGCGGCCTTGGCCTCTTTTCCTTGATCTGATTCATTTAAGGACTTCTGAAGGTCTATGTACCCGATCTTTACCTGGTCAGCCCCGAAGGCAATCCCTCCTGCATAAAGAAGCATCACAGCAGCTAACAGAATCTTTTTCATATTGTCTCCTTTTTGTTTATCGTTCTTATCGGTTTAAACTGTTTCAACCGTTTAAACGGCTTAAACCGTTATTAAAAGAACGTTCCTATGCTGAACTCCCACCTGCTCAACTTTTCTCCATCCTTCGGATTCAGATTATACCCCCATTCAAGCCTGAGAGGGCCTATGGGGGAATACCACCTGATTCCGTACCCTGCGCTTGTCCGAAGGCTCTCAATATCATAAACCTCATTATCCCCAAAGGCGTTCCCTGCGTCATAAAATATGACCCCTCTGAGCCCGGCCTCTTTGGCCAGGGGGAAGAGGTACTCTACGTTGAATATAAGTTCCTTGTTCCCACCGATAACTATCCCGCTTTCGTCCTTAGGGCCTAATGATCTCGGGTCAAAACCTCTTACTGTATTCATCCCCCCGACAAAAAACCTTTCATCTATCGGGAGCGTTTTCCCTTCTGTCCCCTCTGCATATCCGATAGCGCCGTGGAGCATGACGGAGGTATCCCAGAAGACCGGGTAAAACCATGATGAATTTCCCAGATGCTTGACAAAGGATCTGGTTCCGCCGAAGAAACCACCTGCAAGCTCGGTAGAGACGCTATTGTTTGAGCCGCTCATGGGGGCCAGATAACTGTCCCTTGTGTCCCTGACTATGCTGGCGGTGATACTGCTGAGGGTGTTTCTCCCAGCCTGATCTGTTATGTATTTTCCTGCTGACGTCGATATATCAAATATCTCGGACTCCTCATAACGGTACGTCAGATATCCCCTTGTTTCCTCAAACCACAGCGGGAAGCCCAGCCTTATGTCTCCTCCGTTGCTCTTCTTAGAAAAGTCGGTATATTGTTTCTCCATGTTGTATATGTCGAAGCCGGCTGATATTTCCGTATCCAAAAGCCTTGGTTCTGTGAATCCCAGATTATAGGTCTTCCTTTTCTCCCCAAACTCTGCTGATAACTGTAACTTTTGCCCTCTTCCGAAGAGGTTCCCCTGGGAGACAGACCCCATCATCATGAAGCTGTCTATAGAGCTATACCCGGCGCCTACGCTAAGCGTGCCTGTGGGCCGTTCCTTTATGTCAATGATTAGATTAAGCTTGTTGGGCGAGCTCCCCCTTTCCGTGGAGAGGTTGACTTCATCAAAGAAGCCGAGGTTGTTTATTTTCTGCCGGCTCTTTTTCAGGCGTGTTCCGTGGTATAGTTCCCCCTCACCTACCTTGAGCTCTCTTCTTACGACCTTGTCTCTGGTTTTTACGTTCCCTGTGATAAGTATCCGCTCAAAGTATACCAACTCCCCTTTACTTATGTCGAATGTAATGTTTACTATCCGCTTTTCATGGTCGAGGGTAGTAAGAGGGACTATATTGGCAAAGGCATATCCCTTGTCGCCATACATGTCTGTGAGGCTGACAATGTCCTGCCTCAACCTGTCCCTGCTGAAGACATCCCCTTCCTTGAGCTTTACGTTTTTATAAAGGGCGTCAACTGAATCGAGGATGTCGCCCTTGAAATCGATCTTTCCCAGCCAGAACTTCTTCCCCTCTTCGATGCGGATGGTTATATATATCCACCTCTTGTCCGGTGTAAGGAATACCTGTGGTTCTTCGACCCTGGCCTGTATATATCCGTTATTCAGGTAATGGGAGGAGAGTATCTCGACATCTCCACGCAGCATATTCTCCTTGAAAGTCCCCTTCGAGCTTATCCATGAAGACCAGCTTCCTTCCTTTGTCTGCATAATCTTCTTCAACGCATCGTCGCTGTAATCCTTATTTCCAAGGAGGATTATCCTTTTTACAAGGACCTTGTCGTTTTCATTAATCTCGAATACGAGCTTTATCTGGTTCTCTCCAACGGTTTCGGTCTTGTACTGTATATCTGCCACGTAGTGACCGCTGTTTTCGTATTCTGTCTTTATCTTTGAAATGCTTTCCCTTATTTTGTTTGAATCCAGAATAGTATTGGCCTTGAATGTCAGAAGTTCTTTGAGCTTGTCCTTTTCTATCTCTTTGTTGCCGCTAAACTCAATCTCCCTTATCTGTGGCCTTTCAGATACAATAAATGTCAGATCCTTCCCCCCTTCGGTATCGCTTGTCTCTGCCTGAACATCGGTAAAATAGCCCATCTCGAATATGGCCTTTATGGCATCCCGCACATCCTCAGTGATCAAGGGCTTCCCTTCGCTGATCTTTATGACGGCCTTTATGGCATCAGCCTCTATGGCCAAGTTCCCTTTGATTGCTATTTTTGCAATTGTATCTTCAGCCCACGCTGTATATGTAAATATATAGAGAGAGAGTATTGCAACAAGAAAAGAAACTGATTTTGACATTAAGTTGAGAACCCCCAAATCCCGATAAAATCGCAATAATATCAGGTGCAAGGGGGGTTGTAAATAGAAAACTAAGGCATGTTGCCCTTCTTATCCATCTTTTTGTCCATCTCCATGTTCCATTTTATCCAGTCGCTTTGCTCATCCATATCGTCCTTCTTGAACTCCTCCACCTTTTTTAGACCGGAGGGAGTTATGGTGAACCTCTGCATGTCCTTTACAATATAAGTCCATTCGTCGAGTGAGACCTCCTTGGGTCCTTCAATATAACCGGGCTTTTTCACCTCTCTCGGCGCCTCGATCTTTGTTATCGGTCCCGTTGCCTTCTGCATCGGGTTGTATATCTCGACCACTCCTTCGTACACATTTAACTGTGTTGATTTGTCTATAGCCACCTCCACCCTGAAGGTGGTCCCCCTGATAGATGCGCCTGCTATCGGTGATTCCACCTTCAGCTCCGTATTTTCGCCGAGCTTTCCCACCTTTGCCCATAGGTTTCCCTGCTCTATCTTTATGTCCGTCTCTACCTTGTTCTGGGATTCTTCAACCAGCTTTACCAGGTCAACGGTGGTGTTTTCGTCAAGTCTGATCACCTTTCCAGCTTCTAACCTTATCTCTGCCCTGGTCTTTTCCAGGGTCTTCACCTTGTCACCGGAAGTGAGAGCCGTGTTCTCTTTTGCCCTCTCCCAATCCTCGCCCTTTGTCCCCTTCTTCTGGGCTGTCCCTTTAACGTAGGTTATGGTTCCGGCGCCTGAAGGTGTCTCCTCTGCAAAGGAATAAAACGGCAATGCTGAAAGTATTGTAATAGCTACCAAGCCCACAAATTTCATAGCATCCTCCAGTATTTAAGATTTTGTAATACTGTGTTTCTTATTCCGCAATCCGCATTCGCAATTCCGCATTTGGCGGGCACAGCCCACCCTACTCTATTCCCAAGTCCCTAAGGAAGACTGGGTCCTTCCTCCAGTCCTTGTGCACCTTGACCCACAGCTCCAGAAAGACCTTACAGGCAAGGAGTTTTTCCATATCCTTCCTGGCCTCAGTCCCTATGGTCTTAAGCATCTTTCCGCCCTTGCCGATAATTATACCCTTTTGTGAGTCCCTTTCAACATATATGGTGGCGCTGATGGAAACAAGCTTCTCCTTTTCCTTAAACTGCTCCACCATTACTGCAATGGAGTAAGGGATCTCCTCCCTTGTCATATTTATGGCCTTTTCCCTTATTATCTCGGTTATTATAAACCTCTCCGGCCTGTCTGTTAACGTCTCTTCAGGGAAATATCGGGGCCCTTCAGGGAGAACGTCTTTCATCAACCGTATCAGCTCTTCAATCCCCTCTCCCTTGACTGCCGATAATGGTATGACCTCCTTAAAGCCATAGGAAGATGTGTATCTGGAGATCTGAGGGAGTAGAAGATCTTTCCTGATCAGGTCTACCTTGTTTATTATAAGAAAAACCGGCGGCTTTGCAGTCTTCAGGGATTCTATCACCAGTTCATCCTCTTCTGTCAGCACCCTTTCTGCATCAACCACTGCGAGTATCAAGTCTACTCCTTCTATGCATGACATGGCCTCCTTGACCATGAGCCTGTCCATAAGATGCTTCCCCTTGTGGATTCCAGGGGTGTCAAGGAATATAAGCTGGCCCCCCTCAACGTTTCTAACCCCAAGTATCTTGTTCCTTGTTGTCTGAGGCCTGTTGGAGATGATTGATATCTTCTCCCCCAGGATAGCGTTCATGAGGGTAGATTTCCCGACATTGGGCCTTCCTATTATAGCTATGAAACCTGATTTGAAGGGTTTTTCTATGGCTGACTCCTGTAAAGGACTCTAAGGGCAATTCATGAATTGCCCTTACGTAAATTCGATGCATCAATCATATGTCCACAGGTGTATCTTGTCAATTTAAAAGGAGCATTTGTAGGGGCAATGTAATATTGCCCCTACCACAAAATCAGTTAATATTTCTTGAGCTATCTTGTTGTGTTAGGTATTATCGTTGAGTGCACAGGCGGAATAGGAAGTTAGGAGAAAGAGAGATGTCGCCTCACCGTTGCCGAAGAAATAGAGACCGCCATTGAAACCAACCTCAAGCAGTCCCAGGAAGTGTCTGGGGTTTAAAATACCGTACGGAATCGCTTCTTCTCATGGTGTTGCACTTCGAGGTTGAATGTGAGAAACTCCACTTTGACAGGAACCAGAAAAACCAAATAGAAGCTATAAAAGCCATCACTGGTCTGCTTGAATGGTTTCCCTTGAGAGTGGCTGGTTGAGGAGATGATTGAAAAAAAGCATGTCATGGAGATGAATGGTGACAAAGGTCAACCATCCTTATCGTAAGGATAAGAGGGCTCATGGACTTTAGATGTTGTAGCAATGAAAGAATCGGCAAGTAGGCTGCACGAAATAATGGAAGGGAAATATATGAGAATTAAGGTATTGTTTATTTTATGTTTTATGCTGATTGAGGTCTGTAATCTTTACGCTGCCGAGGCAGTTTCCATTGGGGCCGTCCTCCCACTTAGCGGCAAGTTTGCCGCATTTGGGAATAAGGCGCTGCAAGGGGTTGAGCTGGCTCTTGAGAAGCACAACTCCACCGAGGCCGGCAAAAAAAGGCCTGTAAGGCTTTTGATAAAGGATTCTAAGGGTCTGCCAAAGGTGGCAGAAAAGGCAGTTAGTGAGTTGAACATGGATGGCGTGGATGTGATTGTCGGCCCTATCCTGGCGACTACTGCAGATGCTGCAGCTAAAAGGGCACAGGAACTCAAAATCCCGATAGTCACCATGACGCAGAAAGAAGGAATTACAGGTATTGGCGGCTGGGTTTTCAGGAATGGAATGACCAATGCAGCGCAGGCCAAGGGCCTTGTTGATTACGCCTCCAGGCAGGGGGTAAAAAAGGTCGCTGTACTTTATCCTGATAATCAGTTTGGACGGGAACTTACAGCAGTATTTACGGCCGAGATACTCAAGCTCGGCGGGGAGGTTGTCGCTTCTAAGGATTATAAAGAGGGACAGACGGACTTTGGCCCGGAGATAAAGGCATTGGTTGGGCCGGATTTTTTAGAAAAGATGCAGGCGTATACCGAAGAGAAGGAAAAGGAGTTCAAAGAGGCGGAAAAATCCAAAGCCAAGCCAACGCCCACACCCGAAATAGAACCAGTGGAGGAGATGGAGAGGCCGATGCCTGACTTTGATGCAGTATTCATCCCTGATTACGCCGACAGAGTAGGTCTTATCGTCCCACAACTGGCTTTTTATGACGTGAGAGATGTGAAACTTCTGGGTATCAGCGGCTGGAACTCGCCAAAGCTGATAAATATGGCAGGCGCTTTCTTAAGTGACGACGTGATGATTGTGGACGGTTTTTTCAGCGGCAGTCTCAGACCACAGGTAATGGATTTTGTGGGAGCATACCGGAAAACCTTTGGAGAAGAGCCGGGGATAGTAGAGGCTCTGGCCTATGATACGATGGGAATTGTCCTTTCTTTAATTCCTGATGGTGGAGATTCCAGAGGCGGGATCAAAAATACGATACTCAAAATCAAAGATTATCAAGGGGTGTCAGGGAATATAACCTTTTCAGGAAGTGATGCGGAGAGGAGTTTTTATTATCTTACAGTAAACAGAGGGGTGATAGAGGAGATAACCGATCATTGAAGACAATTCTGTTCTTGACAAAATAACCATTTATAAAATAAAGTCCAAGTTCAATAATATTTCTAAGTTGCGGGATATGTTCTCACCTTGGAATATAAAAGGAGGTATCAGATGAAAAGGATCGCCCTGTTATTGGCTGTTGTTGTGCTTGTTTCCATGCCTTTGATGGCCCAGGAGGCTACGATGAGTGAAGAGGTCGGTAAAACCTATACAGTAATAAAAGGGGACACCTTGTGGGATATCTCCGGCGTATTCCTGAAAGACCCGTTTAAGTGGCCTGCTATATGGGAGAAAAACCCAAAGGTCAAAGACCCCCATTGGATATATCCAGGGGATGTATTAATAATCCTGCCTTCAGGTGAGATAAGGAAAAAGGTTATAGAAGAAGCGGCCCCTTCTCCTGCTCCGGTAGAAAAGGTTACAGAAGTTCAGCCGACGCAGGAAAAAAAGGAAGAGGTAAAAGAGCCTACCAAAGAGGAGGCCCCTGCGATAGTGCCTGTTGCTGAGGAGGCCCTGCCGGCAGCTATACCGGTTCAGACAAAGCAAACCCTCCGTTACCCGGGAATAGAAAGAGTGGGGTTTATATCTACGGATGGAGAGTCCTCCATAGGGAAGATCGTTGACGCTAAGGAAGACAAGCTTATGCTGTCAACAGGCGACGATGTTTATATAGATACAGGAGAGGAAAAAGGAGTAAAAAAAGGGGATAAATTCACGATATACAGGACGGCAGCCCCTGTTTATCATCCGATAAGCAAAATGCTGGTAGGGCATCAGGTTGATATCCTTGGGGCCGTTCTGGTGACAGCTCCCCACGACAAGGTGTCGGAGGGGCAGATTTTGGAGTCTTTCGACGCAATATCCAGGGGCGATAGTCTTAAAATGGTCGAGCCGGTTCCTGCCGAGATAGAGATCAAAAAGGGAGGGGTTCCTCTTGACGCGTTGATCATTGCAAATAAGAAGGGGACAGTTGAAATGGCCGAAGGAGACATTGTCTTTTTAGATAAGGGGAGGCGGGCCGGGGTCGAGGCAGGGAACACTCTAATGGTTTACCTTTCAGGAAGGCTTAAAGACAAACTTATGCTGCCTTCTGAGGATGTGGGAAGGCTTCTGGTCCTTTCCACTCAGGAAGACACTTCAATGGCTCTGGTTATTGGCACAAAGAAGCCGTTCAGGATAGGTGATAAGGTAAGGATGGAAAACTAAAGCAGGCAAAGGGTGCAAGGCGATGGGCGATGGGAAAAAAGAGACTTTATATTGGGTAGCTCTTTCCATGGTCCCCGGCATCGGCCCTGTACTTTTTAAAAGGCTCTTGTCAAGGTTTGAAGACCCTGAAAGGGTATTCAAGGTGTCTATACCTTCACTTAAGGCGGTTGAAGGGATAGGCGACAGGCTGGGCACTGAGATCCGCTCTTTTAGCCGATGGGAAGATGCGGAGGAGGAGCTGGCAAAGGCCGAAAGATATGGCGCCGCCATTGTAACAATGGTGGACAGCATGTATCCAAAAAACCTCCTGAATATCTATGATCCGCCGCCTTATCTTTACGTCAAGGGCCAGATTAACTTCGATGAGAGGTCTATCGCAGTCGTAGGTTCCAGGTTCGCCTCTACATACGGCAAGATCACAACAGAAGGGCTTTCGAGGGACCTGGCAAAGAACGGCCTTACTGTCGTAAGCGGGATGGCCAGAGGTATTGACACAGCTGCCCACAAGGGTGCTATAGCTGCAGGTGGAAGAACTGTTGCGGTACTTGGTTCAGGTATTGACGTTATTTATCCCCCGGAAAACAGGGAACTGTATGAAGAGATATGCCGGCATGGAGCTGTGGTGTCGGAACTGCCGATGGGGACTGAGCCCCTGAGCGAAAACTTTCCTGCGAGAAACAGGATCATCAGCGGAATATCATTGGGGGTTGTGATAGTTGAGGCGTCATTGAGAAGCGGCTCACTGATAACAGCCTCTTGTGCCGCTGAGCAGGGGCGGGACGTCTTTGCAGTTCCAGGGAATATCAACTCCAACGGAAGCAAAGGGACTAACAGGCTGATAAAAGAAGGGGCAAAGCTGGTTGAGGGAGTCGGGGACATCCTTGATGAGTTCAGTGTTGTTCCTGCCTCTTCCTGCATGACTGTAGATCTCTCAAGGGATGAGATGGCAGTCATGGAGGTGCTGGCAGAGCCTGTTCATATAGATGAAGTAGCCAGCCTGTCGGGAATGGATGTGAGGTCGGTTTCCGCGATATTGTTAAACCTTGAGCTTAGCGGGGCCATACGCCAGCTCCCGGGTATGGTCTTTGTAAAAAACATATAAGGATAGCAGGGTAATAGGCGAAGAGTCCAAGATGAAATTAAGGAGGTTTAATTGGCAGGAAGCAGATTGAAGATACTTAGGATGTTGGCAACAAATATATTAGGCAGAAGGGGTTCAGTAGACGGCAGTTCGGGCTTAAAATGGCTGTTAAACGAAGGATTTTCAGCGTATGAGATTGAAGAGGCATGTGCGTGGCTTAAAGGTCTGACCTTAAACGGCGACCTCTATATGGCCATAAAGGACTGCAACGGAGATTTTTACAGGAACAGGGTGCTTAATACGAAGGAATCGCTCAAGATAAATGAGGAGGCTTATGGCTTCCTGATCCGCCTGAAGGAGATGGGATTAATAGACGCCGACCTCCAGGAAGAGATCATAGAGATGGCCATGCTGGCTGCAGAGAACGATATAGGCATGGATGATATAAAGGGGATAACGGCAATGCTGATATTTGACCATTCACCTGGCCAGTGGAAGTCGGATATAACAGATATAATTAACGACAGATGGGAAAAGATATACCATTAAAAGATAGTGAGAAGTGAAAAGTGAGAAGCTGAACGTTTTAAAACTTAAACTCCTTACTCCTCACTTTGATTTAAGGAGCCTATGTCAAAGTCATTGATAGTTGTGGAATCACCGGCCAAGGCCAAGACCATAGAAAAATATCTCGGCAGGGATTTCACGGTAAAGTCTTCTATCGGTCATATCCGTGACTTGGCGGATGGAGACACGGGCGTGGACGTGGAAAACAATTTCAGGCCCAACTATGAAATTCCAGCCGAAAAGCGAAAAGTGGTCGCGGACTTGAAAAAAGCCGCAAAATCCGTTGATACGGTTTGGCTCGCGACGGACGAAGACCGCGAGGGAGAGGCCATTGCATGGCATTTGTCCGAGGCGTTGGATCTCGACCCGGGGAAGACTAAACGGATCACATATTCTGAGATCACCAAGGAGGCGATCCAATATGCCATCCAGCATCCGAGGACGATTGATAAACATTTAGTTGACGCCCAGCAGGCGCGCAGGATTCTGGACAGGCTGGTCGGCTATGAGATTTCGCCTATACTCTGGAGAAAGATTAAACCTGCCCTCTCTGCAGGAAGGGTGCAGAGCGTGGCCGTACGGTTGATTGTCGAGCGAGAAAGGGAGATACAAAATTTCCAATCCGTTTCGTCATATAAAGTGTCGGCGTTTTTTCTTACCGGAAAAAATGAGGGCGTTAAGGCTGAACTGCCGGAAAAATTCCAGACCAAAGAAGAAGCAAGGATATTTCTGGAAAAATGCAAAACCGCCGCCTTCTCTGTTGCAAGCATTACAACAAAACCCGCAAAAAAATCCCCTTCTGCCCCCTTTACCACATCGACCCTACAGCAGGAGGCTTCAAGGAAATTCGGATACTCTGTTGCCCAGACCATGCGTATAGCCCAAGGGCTTTACGAAGATGGAAAGATAACCTACATGCGTACAGATTCGGTTAATCTCTCCGACACCGCGCTGGGTCAGGCGGAAAAAGTTGTTAAACAGTTATACGGCAAGGAGTTTGTGAATATCCGCCGTTATAAAACAAAGAGCAAAGGCGCGCAGGAGGCGCACGAGGCCATCCGTCCTACCGATCTCGGTGTTCAAATAATTACGGGAGACCCGCAGGCAAAGCGTATTTACGACCTGATCTGGAAAAGGACGATTGCCTCTCAGATGAGCGATGCACTGCTGGAAAAGACAACAGCGACAATCAAAGTGTCAACGGCAGAAGAAAAATTTGTTGCGCAGGGTGAGGTATTGAAGTTCGAGGGTTTTCTGAAAGTTTATCTCGAAGGAAAAGACGAGGAAGATGAGGAAAACGCCGAAGGCATACTGCCTCCATTGAAGACAGGCGATAAACTTTCAAACAGAGAAATAACCGCCACGGAGCGGTTCACTCATCACCCGCCGCGATACACAGAGGCCACATTGGTGCGTAAACTGGAGGAACTCGGCATAGGGAGACCTTCAACTTATGCTCCGACCATCTCCACCATTCAAAAAAGGAGTTATGTAGTCAAGGAAGACCGCGAAGGAGTGAAAAGAAATTTCTGTTGCCTCTTGCTCAAGGATAATAAGATCACCGAAGAGAGTAAAACCGAGAACACCGGCGCGGAGAAGGCTAAACTTTTTCCAACGGATATCGGCATGGTGGTAAACGATTTCCTGGTGCAAAGTTTTAACGACATCATGGACTATAATTTCACCGCAAAAGTGGAGGAGGAGTTTGACGAGATTGCCAGGGGAAAACTCGTATGGACAAAGATGCTTGCCGGTTTTTATAAACCTTTTCATAAAACCGTGGAACTAACCGCCGAGACATCGGCAAGACAGAGCGGCGAACGTCTACTCGGCACTGACCCTGCCACAGGCAAACAGGTAATCGTGCGGCTCGGAAAGTTCGGGCCTATAGTCCAGATCGGTCATCCCGATGATGCTGAAAAACCTCGCTACGTTTCGCTCCGAAAGGATCAGCGCATGGACGCCATCACCTTCGAACAGGCAATGGAACTGTTCAAACTCCCCCGCAATCTCGGGACCCATGAAGGCAATGAGGTGATCGTAAGCATAGGCCGTTTCGGTCCGTATATAAAATATCAGGACGATTTTATATCCCTTCCCAAAGGCGAAGATCCTTACACGATTTCGCTGGAGCGGGTCAAGGAAATTTTAAACGGCCCCCGTCTGCCAAAGGTTTTGGGCAAGTTTCAGGGCGAAGATATCAGCGTGGCAAAGGGGAGATTCGGGCCATACATAAAATACAAAAATATCTTTGCGTCACTCAAAAAAGACGAAGACCCGTTCAGCGTAACTTTGGAGCGCGCCATCGAACTGGCGACTTCAAAGGAGAAAAAGGAACATGAGAAGCTAATCCAATCGTGGGACGCGGATGCGCGCGTGCGCGTGGTGAACAGCAGGTTCGGTCCGCGCATACAAGCCGGAAAAAAATTCTTCCGCATCCCAGATGGTTCAAAGCCGGAGGATATTAAGCTGGATGAATGCCTTGCCATAGCGGGATTAAAAGAAGAAACAAAAAAGACGAAGACCGTAGGTGCGAAGGGAAAAACAAAAGGCGGGAAGGCTAAAAGCCGCAAGGGCGGGTGAAGAACTCCAAGAAAGACGGCAACTACATCGCCTGCATAAAAGAGGGGTGCGGGTACAAAAAAATGAGCGCTGAATAATAAACTCTATAGGTGTGCCCTTCTTCTATTATGGATAATCCTTCCAAAAACGCCTCTCACAATAAACCGGCGACAGTCTATGACTCTCTCGCGGATAATTACATATCCTGGATCGAGGAAAGCGCCGGCCTCAAGATCATTTACAGGACATTTCATCAGGCTGTAGACGAGAATAAGGCGAGATTAAAAGGGCGAGTACTGGATCTCGGATGCGGCACAGGGATATTTACGCAAATTCTCAGCGATGTTGAGGGTGTAACAGAAGTCGTTGGTCTCGACATATCAAGGGAATCGGTCCTTCATGCAAGGAAGAGGTGTAATGACAGATGCCGCTTCGTTGCAGGTTCTGCCACCGAACTCCCCTTCCCTGATTCGTCGTTTGATGCGGTAGTGGCCTTCGGCGACACAATAAGCCATATCCATAACGGTTATAAAGAGGCCATTTCCGAGGCAGGAAGAATACTGAAGCCAGGCGGACATCTACTGTTCGATGTGGACAACAAGTGGAACCTTGGCCTTCTGTCTGAACCCCATGAGCTTAAGGCTGCTCTTCAGACAATCGGCTCAGGCCATATAAGGGAGTGGTCCTTTTTAGATGCCTTCGGGGACCAGTGTTCCCTTCATTTCAAGACATTCAGGCCGTCCGAGATAACAGAGCTTCTCAATAACGCCGGCCTTTCCGTCCTTGATTTTCAGGGGCTCATAATCCTGCCAAATCTTATCCCTCAGCAATTCCACTACAACCATCCAGTAGAAAGGCCGATGGGTCGGGCTATTATGGCATTAAGCAGATTAGATCATCTCATCCATAGAGTCCCTTTTTTCAGGGGGCTGGGGATTGGGGCGATGATAGTGGCAAGGAAGAGTTAAGTATCTATTGCAGGATTTAGCTTCTATGCTAATCTTGACATATGGTCAAGGTTTCAATAACTGTGCAGACATACTCCGGCTACAAGGCGGATCAGAGACCTATATCCTTTACTCTTGTAACCAGGCGATTTGAGGTCAGCGAGATACTCGACCAGTGGCAGGGGGTGGACCATACCTATTTTAAACTTTTTGCCGATGACGGGAACTTCTATATCATAAGGCACGACAAGGAAGCGGATGAATGGGAGATGGTGATGATGGATGCTTTGGAGAAACCGTAGGAAGGCATTGCATCTCCCCTGCATCCGACCTGTATTGGAAGTCCTTCAAGCCTTGCCGCCTATATTATCGCCTATATTATCATAGGCACTCTTGTAGTAATCCTCGAGGGTCTCACCCTTCTCATTCTTGACAACAAAAGGAACTCCCTGTAACTCCTGCAAACAAAAGGCCCCTGCTAAAAGGTCCTTCATATTGTCTTTATTCTCCTCCCTCTGCTCTTTAGTTAAAACCAATTTTTCAGGGAAGGGGAACTTATTTCCGATCGCCCTTTTCAATTCATCCTTGCCCTGCCTTAAAGTCAACTCAATTTTATCACCCGGCAACTCTCTTTCCAGAAATACTAACAGCATGCTATCCCCCCATATAAAGAATGATTCTTTATCTTAACCCAACTAACCAATGATATTCAATAATTTTCATACAATAGCCCTTGCATGTCCCATATACCGGACCTCCCACGTTCTCTTCAAAAAGGCCTTCAAGCCCTGCCAAGCCTACAAGGAGAGAATATACATAGCGATAAGACAGGATATAAAGAGAAGAGAAAAGACGATGGGGAAGACCCTTCCCCCTGTTCAAGGGAGACTTTAATATAGAGGGATTCCGTTCCAACTCAAGATTTACTTTGCCTTTCAACTCTGCTAATCTGGACCCTTATGGAAAACCTTACGCCAGCCATGAGACAGTACTGGGAGATAAAGGAAAGATACCCTGATTCTATCCTGTTTTTCAGGATGGGCGACTTCTATGAGATGTTCTTTGACGACGCAGTTACCGCATCAAAGGTCCTTGAAATAACCCTTACAAAGAGAGGAAAGAGCGGGGGGGAGGATATCCCCCTGTGCGGAGTCCCTTATCATGCAGCGGACGGATACCTGGCCAAGCTGGTGAGATACGGCTTCAGGGTGGCGGTATGCGAGCAGGTGGAGGACCCAAAGAACGCTAAAGGAGTCGTCAAGAGGGACGTGGTCCGGGTTGTGACCCCCGGGACCGCCACCGATTCCCAGAACCTGGACGCAAAGAGCAACTCTTTCCTTATGGCGATCCATAGGGCGGACGAGAAGTTCGGTCTGGCCTTCCTTGACCTCACCACCGGTGAATTCCTTGTCACGGAGCTTTCTGATGCACAATCACTGAAGGATGAAATAGGCCGCCTTGAACCAAAGGAGGTCATCGTCTCTGAAGGGGATGATGAACAGATCGCCTTTCTCCGGGACACCCTTGACGGGGTGCTGATAAACCGTCTTCCGCCTGACAGGTTTGATCACGACAGGGCACTCCGAAGCATCACGGAGCATTTCAAGGTCATCTCACTGGACGGGTTCGGCCTGTCAGGTCTTAAGGCTGCCACATCGGCAGCAGGGGCGGTGCTTTACTACATAAAGGACACCCAGAAGGTTGAGACCCTTCCAATAAGCGGGATCAAGAGGTACAGCCTTGATGACTACCTTTTTATAGATGATTCAGCCAGAAGGAACCTGGAGCTGGCAGCGAACCTCCAGAACGGAGGGAAGAAGGGGTCTCTCCTCGGACTGTTGGACGAGACCGTGACCTCCATGGGGGGGCGGAAGATGCGGAGCTGGCTCAACTATCCGCTGATGGATGTAGACAGGATAAACGAGAGGCTTGATGCCGTCACAGAGTTGAAGGAGCGGCAACTTCTCAGGGGCAGGCTCAGGGAGACCCTTGGAGGTGTTTATGACATTGAGCGCCTCAACTCAAGGGTAACCCTCGGAAGCGCCAACGCCAAGGACATGGTTGCAATGGCCTCGTCTCTCAAGAGGATACCTGAGATAAGAAACTCTTTAGAGAGAGGGAACGGGGAACAGGGAGCAGCAAAAATACTCAGGGATGTAGTTCAGGGGCTCGATGACCTGCCGGACATAGTAAAACTCATAAACAATGCTATTGCAGAAAACCCTCCATTTATACTGAGGGAAGGCGGGATCATAAGGGACGGTTTCAATCGGGAGCTTGACGACCTGCGCTCTATCAGCAGGGATGGCAAGGGTTATATAGCGAGGATTGAATCGAGGGAAAAGGAGCGCACGGGGATAAACTCTCTGAAGGTGCGTTACAACAAGGTCTTTGGTTACTATATAGAGGTCACCCAGGCAAACCTCTCCTCCATCCCTGCGGATTACATAAGAAAGCAGACCCTGGTGAACGCTGAAAGGTTCATAACCCCTGAGCTGAAGGAGTACGAGGCAACAGTACTCACAGCCGAAGAGAGGATAAGGGATATCGAGTATCGCCTCTTTCAGGAGGTGAGGGAGAGGGTTGCGGTAGAGTCGGCGCGGATACAGAAGACATCAGAGGGGCTGGCAATAGTTGATGCCCTGGCCTCGCTGGCAGAGGTGGCGGACAGGTTTAACTACACAAGGCCTAAGATAGCAGACTCCGGCCCTCTTCGGATAGTCAGCGGCAGACACCCTGTAGTGGAGAGCATCTCCCGTTCCAACAGGTTCGTCCCGAACGACACATTCCTTGATCCCGATGAAAACCAGGTAGCCATCATTACAGGCCCCAATATGGCCGGAAAATCCACATACATAAGACAGGTGGCCCTCATCACCATCATGGCCCAGATGGGGAGCTTCGTCCCGGCAGAGGAGGCCGAGATAGGGGTGGTGGACAGGGTTTTCAGCAGGGTGGGGGCGTCGGATGACCTCTCAAAGGGACAGAGCACATTCATGGTGGAGATGATAGAGACCGCCAATATCCTGAACAATGGCACATCAAAAAGCCTTATAATCCTTGATGAGATAGGCCGGGGGACATCTACATTTGATGGACTGAGCATAGCATGGGCAGTGGCCGAGTATATATCCGACAGGGTAAAGGCAAAGACCCTCTTTGCGACTCACTATCACGAGCTTACAGACCTTGCTCTTCTCAGGGGGAACATAAGGAACTTTAACGTAGCGGTAAGGGAGTGGAACGACCAGGTGATCTTCCTGCATAAGATAGTGCCAGGCGGGGCAGACAGGTCTTACGGCATCCATGTGGCGAGGCTGGCCGGCCTGCCTCAGGAAGTCCTTGGAAGGGCAAGGGAGATACTTCTGAACCTTGAGAAAGGAGAATTCTCCCCCGAGGGGATGCCGAAGCTGGCTCAGACAAAAAACAGGGGCCGGGGGTCAAAGGCCAGAGGTCACTTAGAGGCGCAACTGCCGTTGTTTGCCCAAAAAGATATACTCAGGGATGAACTGAAGGCGGTTGATGCGAATAACATGACCCCTCTTCAGGCACTGGCAAAACTTGAGGAACTCAAGAGGCTTATTTGATTTTGGTCCTTTAAGCGTCGTTTTAGCAGGGGTGGGGGGATTGCCGAGATAGCAGAAGGCCGCACAGGAAGAATCTGGTAATAGGCCGCTGTCTGACTTATAGATGTTCTGCATTTCAAATTGCAAATGGAAAATCTATGTGATAAGGTACCTGAAAAAAGGAGGGGACATGACCACTAAAAATCTATTTATCCAGGCATCTCTCATATTAATAGTAGCTATATTTGTTTACACTCCTGCCGGAGCCGGAGGGAACCCGGCCGATGGAGAACAGGCCTTTGAGAGCATATGCAGTTCATGCCACGGGGCTATAGGGATAACAGAGATACCCGGTGTACCTGTTTTCTCTAATGGAGAAAGGATGGACAAGACAGACGAACAGCTTAAGCACAGCATAAGAAATGGAGTTAATAACCCCGATAACCCGGCTGGGATGGTCATGCCGCCCTTCGGAGGAGGCCCGGTGCTCAACGAAAAACAGTTGTCTGATGTAATAGCCTATATAAGGAGTTTAAAGAAGAATTAATATACCCTCTTTAGCTAAAGACGCCATCCCTTAACCTCTCGGTTTGTCCTTTATTTTTTTGATGACTTTTTCTAAATCCTTTGATATAGTTCCGTTTCTTTAAGTTTAAATTGTATACTGTATACAATTTGCATTAATCAAACAATTTTAAGGAGGAAGTAAATGGAACAACTGGTAACACTATCCCCTGTATTAGGGGTGGTAGGCCTGGTAATCGCCTACCTGATCTATCTCCACATCGTCAAACAGCCTGCGGGGACGGAAAAGATGAAAGAGATTGCCGACATGATCCACGACGGATCCATGGTCTATCTGAAGAGGCAGTATTCAATCATTGTTGTCTTCATTGTTGTAGTAACTATAGCCCTGACCATCTTTATCAACTGGCAGACCGCAGCGGCATTCGTAGGCGGCGGTTTATCATCTATGCTGGCGGGTTTCTTCGGTATGAAGGGCGCCACAAAGGCAAACGTCAGGACTGCCCAGGCTGCAAACCTCTATAAGCCGGACACGGCCAGGGCTCTTTCAAATGCATTCCTTGGCGGCTCAGTTATGGGCCTTTCAGTTGCAAGCATAGGACTGATCGGAGTGGGCGTGTTATTCATTATTTATGGAAAGCCTGAAACAGCGGCCATAATTAACGGTTATGCGATGGGGGCATCGTCAATAGCCCTGTTTGCCAGGGTTGGCGGCGGAATATATACTAAGACGGCTGATGTCGGTTCAGACCTTGTCGGTAAGGTTGAGGCCGGTATCCCTGAGGACGACCCAAGGAACCCCGGTGTTATTGCAGACAACGTTGGTGACAACGTTGGCGACGTGGCAGGCCTGGGCGCTGACATATTCGAATCGTATGTCGGGGCAATAATAGCTACCATAGCCATAGGCGCTACAGCCATGGCAGGGACAAGGGTTGCAGAGCTCGGCTCATCAAGTCATCTTATGGCGCTTCCTATAATCCTTGCCTTTGTGGGACTTGTGGCATCAATCATCGGCATTGCCTCCATGAGGGTACTGGAAAGCTGGGACCCTGCAGCAGCCCTGAGATATTCAACGTTTATTGCCGCAGGTCTTTTCCTGCTTTTCGGTTTCTTTGTTGTTTATTATCTTGATGTCAACAACGGGGTTTACTGGGCGGTATTTTCCGGGTGCATCGCCGGGATTGCGATAGGTCTTATCACAGAACACTACACTTCATCGGGACCCGTTGAGAGGATAGGAGAGGCAAGCCTTACCGGAGCTGCAACTAATATCATATCAGGCCTGGCTGTTGGCCTTGAATCCTGTGCATTGCCTGTCCTTGCAATTTGCCTGGCAATATTTATCTCAAACTATACGGGCGGTCTTTACGGAATAGGCATTGCGGCTGTGGGGATGCTGGCCACTACCGGCATCATCATGAGCGTTGATGCCTATGGCCCGATAGCTGACAATGCCGGTGGGATCTCTGAGATGGCAGGATTGGGAAAAGACGTAAGGAACATCACCGACAGTCTTGATGCCCTTGGAAACACAACGGCCGCTATCGGAAAGGGATTCGCAATAGGCTCAGCCGCTCTTACGGCCCTTGCCCTCTTCTCCGCATATAACCAGGCCATAAGCGCAAAGCTTGGCCATTCCTTCGATATACTGATTACAGACCCGAACGTAGTTATAGGGCTTCTGATCGGCGGAATCCTGCCGTTCTTCATAGGGGCGCTGACAATGACCTCTGTCGGAAAGGCGGCCTTCAAGATGGTGAACGAGATAAGGAGGCAGTTCAGGGAGATCCCGGGCCTTCTCGAAGGCAAGCCCGGCGTCAAGCCTGATGTGGCAAAGTGCATAGATATATGCACAACTGCTGCACTTCATGAGATGATCCTCCCGGGCGTGATAGCTGTTGTATCCCCGGTCATTGTCGGGTTCATACTCGGCCCGGCAGCCCTCGGCGGCATGCTGGCAGGTGCCACAGTAACAGGCGTTCTCATGGCCCTCTTCATGGCCAACGCAGGCGGAGCATGGGACAATGCCAAGAAATATATTGAAAAGGGCGCTCACGGCGGGAAAGGTTCCGATGCCCACAAGGCAGCGGTTGTCGGAGACACGGTAGGAGACCCGTTCAAGGACACTTCAGGACCGGCAATGAACATCCTTATAAAGCTGATGTCCATCGTGTCATTGATTATTGCGCCTTTGTTGGTTTGATGTAATTGATAACTCCCCCCAGCCTACCCACGGGGCATAAACCCTCTTAAGATAAGAAGGGGTGACGCAGGCGGGGCGTTATGATAGAGTTAAATAGCGGACTGACGCGCCTGAATAAAATCGGGAGAGAGGGCCAGCAGTAAAACACTTAATGTGTTTCTGCTGGCCTTTTTTATTTGGAGACGGAGGCAAAATCAATGGCAAAAGTTACCATATTTTCGGACCTCGACGGAACGCTGCTCCACCCCAAGACCTATTCCTTTGAGGAAGCTAAATCGGCCATAAGGTTGATAAAAGAGACCAGTATTCCGCTTGTCCTCTGCTCCAGCAAGACGAGGGCTGAGATAGATGTTTACAGGAAGCGTCTTGGCAACAGTCATCCCTTCGTTTCTGAGAATGGCGGAGGAATATTTGTCCCAAAGGGTTATTTTAAGTCTGTAGGGTGGGCTGTGCCCACCATTTCTTATGATGAATATGAAACCATTGTCATAGGAAGTCCTTACCAGGAGATAAGAAAAACCTTCCTTGAATTAAAACTGGAATTAAATGCAAAGGTAATAGGTTTCGGCGACATGACCGCAAGAGAAATTGCAGCCCTGTCTGGCCTTATAGAAGAAGAGGCAACGCTCGCAAAGCAGAGGGAGTTCGGGGAACCATTTATATTTGAAAGAGAAACCGACGAAAGATTTCTAAAGGCCATAGAAGAAAAGGGCCTTCACTGGACGCAAGGCCGATTTTTTCACATCATGGGGAACAATGACAAAGGAAAGGCCGTAAAGATATTGAAGCATCTTTATGAAAAGGCATTCAGAGAGATCGTCACAATAGGTCTCGGCGACGGGTTCAACGACCTGCCTATGTTGAAGGAAGTTGACCATCCGGTGCTCATCCCAAAAGAAGACGGTAGCTACGATACAAGAGTGGAGCTTCCAAATTTAACCAAAGCGAAGAGGATAGGGCCTTCAGGGTGGGATGAGGAGGTGCTTCTCGCCATAAAAGAGTTGACAACTTCCCGATAGTGGCAATATGATAAGAACAATGAAAAGAAGACATCGCATAGGTTCCTTGCTTTTCTCTATCTGCTTCTTTGTCTATGCAGTATCCCCCCTTTCAGCCATATACCAACAGAGGGAGGTTATAGGGCAAACAACTTCCGCAGTTAACGGCATAAGGCTGCTTGTTGTGGAACTCTTGCTTTCCCCTCTGACCCAAGGAGATGAAACTGATGAGAGCCCCTCCCGTGTCATGCTCAGAAAAAAACGGGCAACACTTTCCTCAGAAAAGTTAAAAATCTCAAAAAGACAAATAAAAAAAGTCATTGCATCAAACCATATCGTTTCATCTGAAACCGAAACCACATACTTTGCGATAATAACTGAACATGACACCCCTCTTCGTGAGTGGGTCGTGCTGTTACATTCCGGCCTTTCCCCACCCTTAATTTAACTCTTCTCCAAGAAACCCCGCGTTTTATCAGGTGCGAAGAAGTCACAACTCAAACCCTGCAAACTTGGCTCTATCTCAAGCCTATAATCAGGTTGCTGGCTGACATTGCGTATTTGGGATTTTTTATATTTCTAATAAACTAACCTATATTTACGGAGGCAATAATGAAGATATTTTCAGGTATAGCTTTAATTTTAATGGTCATGGTAGTACTTGTAGGGTGTCCTAAAAAACAGACAATAGTGAGTGAAGAAGCAAAGGCCCCTGCTGTAAATTTGGAAGGGGATGCCAAGGCAGAGGCCGAAGCAAAAGCAAAAAAAGAAGCTGAGGAGAAGATAAAAGCTGAAGCAGAGGCAAAGGTTGAGGCGGAAGCCAGGGCAAAGGCCGAAGCGGCTGCAAAAGCTGAAATAGCGGCAAAGGAAGCCTTGCGGTTCGAAGACATTCATTTTGACTTTGACATGTATGAAATCAAGGGAAGCGATAAAGAGATATTAAGCGACTTGGCCGACTGGCTTTTAAAGAACAAAAACGCTAACTTCCTATTAGAAGGTCATGCCGATGACAGGGGAAATAGCGCATACAACCTGGCCCTTGGAGAGAGGAGGGCTCAAAGCGCCAAAGATTATCTGGTGGCTCTCGGGGTCAGCGCTGCGAGGATCTCCACCACCAGTTATGGACAGGAAAAACCTGTTTGCAGCGAGCCCAGCGAAGACTGCTGGTGGAAGAACAGAAGGGTCCATTTCAATATAAGGAGTGCAGGGGTAACAGGACGGTAAAAGTATTTTCAGGGCAAGGGGCGAATAGACATGAAAAAGTCGTTTCTGTTTCTATATGCTGCGCCCTTACTGGCGGCATTTATTGCCTTTACAGGCAATTTTAAGACCTCTGAAGAGAGAAAGCCGGAGGAGATTCTAAAACCAGTTGAGAGACTCAGTAAGCAGTACAGGGAGATCGCAGGCACTGTTAAGCAAGGCGAGACGCTCCACCATATATTCAGACGGTACGGTCTTGATATCCGGGATCTATTTCTAATGAGCGAGGCCTCTGCAAATTTTCACAAACTGGGGAACATATCTGCAAACCGGCCTTATAAACTCATAATAGATCAACAGAACCAGGTCCAGTCTTTCAGTTACAACATCAGTGACGGCCTTTGCTTGAACGTAAACAGGAAGGAAGACTGTTTTACTGCCAAAACGTCCGAAGTTGAATATGAAAGAAGAACAGGCCAGATGGGTGGCGTAATAAATGACAACCTTATTTCGTCTATAGGTAACGGCAGGGAAAGACTTTCACTGGCACTCAATCTGTCAGACATATTCGCATGGGATATAGACTTCACAACGGACCTTAGAAGAGGTGACACATTTAAGATCATAGTCGAGGAGCTTTACCAGGACAACAAGTTCAAGAAATACGGGAAGATAATCGCTGCTGAATTTATGAATGACGGGAAAAGCTATCAGGCATACAGGTTTGAGCATAACGGCAAGGCCGGATATTACGATAATGAGGGGAACTCGCTAAAGAGGGCATTTTTAAAGGCGCCCCTTAGCTTCAGACGGGTGAGCTCCGGTTTCTCCAGTGGGCGTTTTCACCCGGTACTGAAGAGATACAGGCCGCACCACGGTATTGACTATGCTGCGCCTGCGGGCACGCCTGTGTCGGCAGTAGGCGATGGAACAGTGGCCTTTTCAGGCTACAAAGGGGACTACGGCAAACTTGTGACAATCAGGCACCCTAACGGTTACAAGACTTACTACGGCCATCTGTCAAGGATCGGGAAAGGGATAGCCCCCGGCGTCAAAGTTGCCCAAGAGGAGGTGATCGGGTATGTCGGAGCCACAGGGCTTGCAACAGGCCCTCACCTTCATTACGAGATGAGGGTTAATGAAGCGCCATTCAACCCGCTGCGGCTTAAACTTCCCAATGGGGAGCCGATACCCATGGCATTGATAGCCCGGTTTGAAGAAGTCAGGAATCAAATGGTTGACAGGCTTGCGTCAATCAGTCGATCAGAAGTTGTAGCTACAAGCAGTCCTGTAAATAAAAAGGAGGCGCCGGGAGATGTTTGATCCCAGGGCAATCATCATCCCGTTGATAACCCTGCTTATCTCAACAGGCCTGCTGTTTCTGGCAAGAGGCATCGTTATAAGGTTCCTCCATAAGTGGGCAAAGAAAACGGAGAGCAAGATAGACGACATTGTCATCGCATCCATAAAGACGCCCTCTGTTTACTGGATATTGGCGATAGGGCTTTATATAAGCATCGGGACATCTGAACTCCCGGAAAAGTATACGTTCTATCTGACAAAGACCCTCCATGTCCTCATCATACTCTCCGTAACAATGGTGGCTGCAAACCTGACAGGGAAGGTCTTCAGACATTATGTTGAAAGTACAGAGATCCCGCTCCCCACAACGGGGCTTGCTCATGGCCTGATAAAAGGTATAGTCCTGGCTGTCGGCTTCCTTATAATACTCGGCAGCCTTGGGATTTCCATAACGCCTCTCATAACGGCCCTCGGAGTCGGAGGTCTTGCAGTTGCCCTTGCGCTTCAGGACACCCTGTCGAACCTCTTTGCAGGGATACACATACTTGTGGAAAAACCTTTAAGGATAGGCGATTTTATAAAGCTGGAGACGGAGCAGGAAGGGTATGTAGAGGACATAGGATGGCGCACCACAAAGGTCAGGATGCTTCCGAACAATATGGTCATCATACCCAACAGCAGGCTTTCCCAGAGCATCCTGACGAACTACTGCCTCCCTGAAAAGAGGATGTCCCTCCTGATTCCGATAGGGGTCAGCTACTCATCCGACCCGGAAAAAGTGGAAAGAATACTGGTTGAAGAAGCAAAAAAGGGAGCGGGTGATATCCCAGGCCTTCTGGCGGAGCCTGGTCCTTTTGTAAGGTTCATCCCCGGCTTCGGAGATAGTTCCCTCGATTTCACCCTTATATGCCAGGTAAGGGAGTTTGTCGACCAGTACCTTGCCCAGCACGAACTGAGGAAGAGGATATTCAAGAGGTTCAATGAAGAGGGGATAGAGATACCGTTCCCCCACCGCACCGTCTATCTGAGGGAGGAAAAGGATTGGAAGAAATAAGGCCCTTTGAATTCAAGCAGTGTGTGAACCTCATTAAATCCACCGGAATGAGGGCAAGAACCTTGAGAGAACTTAGGGAAAGGACCGCCGTCGTAAGCAGTGAATCCATATTCCACCATACATACCAGTACTTTTTGAAAGGGCACGCCCTTGAGTACACTAATGACTTTGCCCATTGGGCCGGAGAAAGCCTTGAAGAGCGGGCTCTGTCGGAGCACCTTTCCAATGTCGACCCCTATGCCTTTAAAAATATAGAAGACCTGAGAATGGAGTTGCTTAACGTCATAGACGGCTATCTTAAAAACTTTCCGGAACCGAGAGAGGCAATGCCTGGAGACGAATTCTACTTCAACGAAACAGTAACCTTGACATCCCCTCTGGGGATAAAGGCCAAAAACCTGGCAGAATTTTTAATAGCAATAAAGTACGTTGATGCGGCAGCCATATATTACCACTTCTATGAGGCAAGGGTCAGGCTCGGAGTCGATGACTTTTCAAAATGGCTTGAGGATTCACTGGACAAAAAAGAAGTGGCTGAAAGGATAAGGGGGATAGACCCTTTCATGCACAGCATAGAAGAGATAAGGAAACACATATATGAAAGTATCGAGGAAGAGGTAAGGACGGAGATGGAGGCCGTGGGACTGTGATCAGTCAATATTCAGGCATATCCCCAAAGGGGGATCTGATACTTCTGGAAAGGCTCGGAGAGAAACTGAAGGGTAAATCCTTCCTGCACATAAACTCGACCCGCGCAGGCGGAGGGGTGGCCGAGATTCTCCAGAGGATGATCCCTATACTTGTTGAGCTTGGCATCGACGCCAGGTGGGAGGTCATAGAGGGGGACGAGAGGTTCTTCGATTTAACTAAGAAGATCCATAACGCCGTCCAGGGGAATTCCGAGAAGATTACCGAAGATATGTGGAGACACCACTATGAAATCAACAAAAAGAATGCTGAGAGAATCAATCTCGATGCAGACGCAGTTCTAATACACGACCCTCAGCCCTCACCACTCATTGAATTCAGGAAGACGGGCAGGTGGATATGGCGATGCCATATAGACGTGTCGCATCCGGTAAAAGAGGTATGCGATTATCTGCTGCGTTATTGCCAGAGATATGAAGCGGCCGTCTTTTCCGTAGCAAAGTTCGCAAGGGCGATGGGGGTAGACGAGTTCATCATCCCTCCCTCCATAGACCCTGTAAGCGAGAAAAACAGGGCGATGTCCCCTGACGAGATAAATAAGACACTGGACAGGTTTCAGATACCTGCTGACAGACCGATGCTCCTCCAGGTCTCCCGTTTCGACAGGTTCAAGGACCCCATAGGGGTGATAAAGGCGCACAGGATGGTCAAAAAATATAACGACTGCATCCTGGTCCTTGCCGGGAGCCCGGCAACGGACGATCCTGAGGGGGAGGCGGTACTGAAAGAGGTACGGGAATTTGCGGCTGACGACCCCGATATACATATATTGCTGCTCCCTCCTTTCAGCGACAGGGACATAAACGCCCTTCAGCGGGCAGCCACGATTGTTATTCAGAAATCGCTCAAGGAGGGGTTCGGCCTCACTGTATCAGAGGCGATGTGGAAGGGGAAACCGGTGATAGGCGGAGCGGCAGGAGGGATCCCCCTCCAGATAATCCACGGGGTCACAGGATTTCTTGTCCATTCCGTAGAGGGGTTGGCCTTCAGGATCAGGCAGTTTCTCAACAACCCGGAGATGGTTCAGAGAATGGGGGAAAACGGCAGAGAGCATGTGAGGAACAATTTTCTCATAACAAGGCAGATAAGGGACTATCTGTCGGTATGGTATTACCTGGAAAACAAGGGAGCTCTTATCGAACTATAAACGGAGGTAATGATGAATAGATTTTTTGCGATGGGCCTGGTCTTTGCGGTATTTGCCGTAAATCCTGCTCATGCCGTTTGCGTGAGCGTGTCTAAGGCGAATGTCAGAACCGGCCCAGGTACATGGTATCAAAAACTCTGGGATGTTTATAAGTACACTCCTTTACAAAAGATAGGTGTCTCCGTGTCCGGAGACTGGTATGCAGTGCGGGATGTTGACGGAGACGTGGTCTGGATTGATAAAAAACTTGTAACCGACAAGTTTCGCTGTACCGTTGTAAAAAGCAATAAAGTCACTGTGAGGAAAGGGCCGGGTACTTCTAAGTCGCTGAGTTCGTTGTCTCCAGCCGTTCATTATGATTCTTTCAAGATCATGGGGAAAAGGGGAGAGTGGGTCAAGGTGAAGGATGAGAAAGGGGATACAGGCTGGATAGATAAGAGTTATTTATGGATAGGTAGAGTAAACTGCGTTGTGTGAATTTTTAGGGCTGTAAAAAGGGTGTACCTCC